>NZ_CP062788.1:1395000-1695000 GCF_025136295.1 Aestuariispira ectoiniformans
ACACTCTCGCCGAAATCCCAAGGGTTCCTGCGCAAGGCTAATCCGCGCAGGGTAAGCCGGCCCCTAAGTCGAGGGCGAAAGCCGTAGACGATGGGAATGAGGTTAATATTCCTCAGCCTGCTGGGACGTGACGAATGGCGTAAATTGTATCCCCTTATCGGATTGGGGGTGCAGTGAAGCTGTTCCAGGAAATAGCCCCAGCAATAGACCGTACCCGAAACCGACACAGGTGGGATGGTAGAGTATACCAAGGCGCTTGAGAGAACTGCGTTGAAGGAACTCGGCAAAATACTCCCGTAAGTTCGCGAGAAGGGAGACCCATGCTTGGGCAACCAGGTGTGGGTGGCACAGACTAGGGGGTGGCGACTGTTTATTAAAAACATAGGGCTCTGCGAAGTCGCAAGACGACGTATAGGGTCTGACGCCTGCCCGGTGCCGGAAGGTTAAAAGGAGGTGTGCAAGCACCGAATTGAAGCCCCGGTAAACGGCGGCCGTAACTATAACGGTCCTAAGGTAGCGAAATTCCTTGTCGGGTAAGTTCCGACCTGCACGAATGGCGTAACGACTGCCCCACTGTCTCCAACGCAGACTCAGCGAAATTGAACTCTCCGTGAAGATGCGGAGTTCCCGCGGTCAGACGGAAAGACCCCGTGCACCTTTACTACAGCTTCGCAGTGGTATCAGAATTGACATGTGTAGGATAGGCGGGAGCCTTTGAAGCCGGGACGCCAGTCTCGGTGGAGGCATCCTTGAAATACCGCCCTTGTGAATTTTGATATCTAACCGCGGCCCGTTATCCGGGTCCGGGACCCTGCGTGGTGGGTAGTTTGACTGGGGCGGTCGCCTCCCAAAGAGTAACGGAGGCGCGCGATGGTAGGCTCAAGACGGTCGGAAATCGTCTGATGAGTGCAATGGCAAAAGCCTGCCTGACTGCGACACCGACAGGTGGAGCAGAGACGAAAGTCGGTCATAGTGATCCGGTGGTCCCGAGTGGAAGGGCCATCGCTCAACGGATAAAAGGTACGCCGGGGATAACAGGCTGATACCCCCCAAGAGTCCACATCGACGGGGGTGTTTGGCACCTCGATGTCGGCTCATCACATCCTGGGGCTGGAGCAGGTCCCAAGGGTATGGCTGTTCGCCATTTAAAGTGGTACGTGAGCTGGGTTTAGAACGTCGTGAGACAGTTCGGTCCCTATCTGCCGTGGGTGTACGAGACTTGAGAGGAGCTGTCCCTAGTACGAGAGGACCGGGATGGACGCACCTCTGGTGGACCAGTTGTCACGCCAGTGGCACAGCTGGGTAGCTATGTGCGGACGGGATAACCGCTGAAGGCATCTAAGCGGGAAGCCCCCCTCAAAACTAGGTCTCGCTGAGAGCCGTGGTAGACCACCACGTTAATAGGCCGGGTGTGGAAGTGTGGCAACACATGCAGCTTACCGGTACTAATCGCTCGATCGGCTTCATCATCTCCTCGCCGCATACAGCGGCAAGGATCTCAATCAATCGCTGATGAACTCGACCAACCCATAACATAACGCAACTATAAAAGACTTCTTGTGCTTCACTGTGTATCGACGACCTGGTGGCTATGGCGAGGGAGGATCCACCCGATCCCATCCCGAACTCGGAAGTGAAAGCCCTCTGCGCCGATGGTACTTTGGCTTAAGCCACGGGAGAGTAGGTCGCTGCCAGGTCTTCCATACACAGTCTTACCTATTCACTCTTCCAATCCATCCCCTATAAAAAATAAATCCCATAGGGGATTAAAAACTCTGACGCGGGGTGGAGCAGCCCGGTAGCTCGTCAGGCTCATAACCTGAAGGTCGTCAGTTCAAATCTGGCCCCCGCAACCAGCACAAAGCCCTACACCATAGGTGTGGGGCTTTTGCTTTATAACCTGACCTCTCCACCAGAAAGGAATAAAACGGCCTGCCGCCAGCTAGGCCGGTTTTGTGTTTGAGGCCCATTGCACTCCCCTACAACGACGGTCGCACGCACATAAGGGCGCGCGACTGGACCAAAAAGGCAGCCTTGGGGAAATATTCAGGCTGGTTTGCTTGGCGAAAGGCAGCTTCCGGTTTTCCCTATTTGTGCTGAAATCTACCCCTGTGACATTTTGGCGAAGGGGCGCCTCTTGACATTCATCTGATGAATCTGGCATTAGGTCATCAGATGAATTTTCGGTATTCAGGACCGTTCGATGAAAGCAAAGCTGCTATGGGATGGTTTTCTCGAATGGACATAAAAATTAATCAGATGAATATCGAATGTCTGTGGGAGAATTTGTTTCATGAAGGCGACAGCGGAAAAGCCGCTGCAAGTGCGCGTCCAGACAGCGATCAGGGACCTGATCCGCGCCCAGGGGCTTGTGGCCGGTGATCAATTACCGACGGAAGGTGAGCTGACAAGCCTGCTTGATGTGGGGCGGTCGACCCTGCGTGAGGCGATGGCCAACCTGGAAAGTCAGGGCCTGCTTCAGCGTATTCAGGGTAAGGGCACATTCATCAGACAAATCCCGTTGGTCCTGGAAAACGGGATTGATGAGCTGCGCTCCGTCTCCGAACATATTCGAGCCGTCGGCGCCACACCTTCTACCAGTCGCATCGAAATTCAGGTGATTGAGGCAAGCGACCTGCTGGCGGAAAAGCTGCAGGTGGAGGAAGGCGCACCGCTGGTGCGGATCGAACGCGTGCGGCGCGCCGATGGGGCCATTGCTGCCTTTTGTATCGATATCCTGCCGAAATCACTGGTGCCGGGGATCGAGAGCGAGGACTTCCGAGGGTCGCTGTTTGAGATGTTTTCCGGCGGCGGCAACAATCCTTCCTATGCGGAAAGCAATCTTCGGCCAACCATTCTGACGCGCCGCGATTTTCCGGAAATGAAAAGTGAGATCGGCCTGTTCCTGCTGTTTGAAGAAGTCTTCTACGACGATAACGGAACGCCGATCTGCTACAGCAACGACTATTACAGCGCGGATATCTTTGACTTCCGCATTGTGCGTAAACGCTAGTGTTACCTGGGGTGAACTGACTATGGACTATCGCCAGCTCGACGAACATACCGTCACCGATTTTATCCGCGACCTGCCGGAAATGCAGGCGCTGTTTTCCGGTTTTGACGACCTTGAGATCAAGGAAGTAGGCGACGGAAACCTCAATTTCGTTTTCCTGATCACCAATCGGGCAAAGCCTGAGGAAACCGTCGTTTTGAAACAGGCGGTGCCTTTCCTGCGCGTGGTCGGTGAAAGCTGGCCCCTGTCGCGGGAGCGTATGGATTCTGAAATCGCCGCACTCAGGGAACAGGAACGCCTTTGTCCCGGTCTGGTGCCGAAGATCTATTATGCCTCCAGCGAGATGTCCCTGGTCATCATGCAGAATTTGAACCGCCATAATATCCTGCGTGGCGATATCATCCAGGGGAAGGTTTTCCCGAAACTGGCAAATGATGTTTCGACCTTCCTGGCGCAAACCCTGTTCCATACCTCAGACCTTTACCTCGGTCATGACGTCAAGAAGGAAGCGGTCAAAAAGTCGGTGAATGTGGAGTTGTGCAAAATCACGGAGGATTTTGTCTTCACCCATCCTTTCGAAGGCAACGAGACCAATGCCTATAACGAGGAATTGAGCCAGGACGTCATCGACAGCATCCAAAAGGACCCGGCGGTTCGTGTCGCCGTGGGCGAGATGAAATATGCCTTCATGACCCAGGCGGAATCGCTATTGCATGGGGATTTGCATATCGGTTCCATCATGGCGAATGAGGATGAAACCTATGTCATCGACCCGGAATTTGCTTTCTATGGGCCGATGGGTTTCGATCTGGGGGCGATGCTGGGCAACCTCTATCTCTCCTATTTCTCCCATGACTATCGTCAGCGGGCGATGGGCAAAGACCCGGCGGCTTATCGTGGATGGCTGTTGCAATGCGCAGAAGATATCTGGACCGGCTTTGAAGAAAAATTCCTGACCTTGTGGCGCGACCATGAAGCAGCCCAGGGAACGGCCTTCTTCGGTAAGGACCTGGGCGGCGGCAGTGCCGAATTGTTCCGGGCGCATTTCATGAAGCGCGTGTTTTCCGACAGCATCGGTTTTGCCGCCTGCAAGATGATGCGCCGCATCGTCGGCCTCGCCAAAGTGGCCGATATTGCCGATATCCCGGACCTGAAGGAACGCGCCCTGGCGGAAGCCAACGCCCTGGCGATGGGCCGGGCCATGGTGGTCAACCGCAACGGCTATTCCTCCATCACCGAATTATCCGAACTGGCCCGCAGCATCTCGCCGCTGGGCGGCAGCCGCTAACACCGGCCTTTGGGGGGAAGAATTGATGTCTCAGTCTCCAGCCGTCGAAGTGCGCCATGTGGGCAAGAGCTTTGGCCCGACCCGCGCGCTTGACGATGTCTCCTTTGAGTTCCGGCCGGGAGAAATCTTTGCCATGGTCGGTGCCAACGGGGCGGGTAAATCGACCCTGATCAAGATTATTTGCGGCTACTACCCGGATTTCGAAGGCGAAATCCTGGTAGGCGGCGAGCCGGTCTCTTTCACATCGCCCCATGATGCAACCGCCAAGGGGATCGCCACTGTCCATCAGATCATCAATCAGGGCGTGATCCAGACCATGACGGTTGCGGAAAACCTGGCGCTTGCCGAGTTGCTGTCGTCGGAAGAAGGCTCGCTTTTCTACAAGCCCAAAGTAATCGAGGCACGTGCCCGGGAAATCGCGGCGCGCATGGGGCTGGACCACCTGGACTTGAACCAGGAAGTGTCCGAACTGGAACAAAGCGACCGTCAGATGATTGCGATCGCGCGGGCGCTGGCGACAAATCCCAAGCTTTTGATCCTGGACGAGCCGACCTCCTCCATCTCGGAGCGTGAAACCGAAGTTCTGTTTGAGAAGCTTTTCCGGTTGCGGGAAGAGGGCGTTTCGATCCTTTACGTGTCGCACCGCCTGCATGAGATCGAGCGCATCGCCGATCGTGTCGGCGTGATCCGTGACGGTAAATACGGCGGCGTGTTGGAGCGACCTTTCAAGGTGAAGGAAATTGTCACCGCGATGGTCGGTGAGATTGAAGACAAGACCGCGAGCCGCCAGCGCAAGGACTATGCTGCTGACGCGGTGCCCAAACTGGAATTGCGTGACCTTGTGGTTCAGCCGGGCCACAAGCCGATCAACCTGAAGGTCCACGCCGGGGAAATCCTGGGCATTACCGGGCTGATCGGTGCGGGCAAGTCGGAATTGGCGCAGGTCCTGTTCGGCCTGGCAGAGCCCCTGTCCGGTCAGCTGCTGATCGACGGAAAACCGGTCCACAGCAAAACCGTGGCGGAGGCCATCGGCAACGGCGTTTTCATGGTGCCGGAGGATCGCTCCAATAATGCGGTCATCCCGGAGTTTAATCTGCGCAAGAATATCACGCTGCCCTTCCTGGGGTCCTTCAGCAACGCTTTCGGTCTGATGAAACATCGGCTGGAAAGCCGGGAGGCGACCCGTATGGTCAACGCCATGGGCGTGAAATGCGAAAGTGAGCTTTCCGATATTTCCGAATTGTCGGGGGGGAACCAGCAAAAGGTAGTGGTGGCCCGCTGGCTCATGAAAAATTTCAACGTCCTGATCCTGGACGAGCCCTATCAGGGCGTGGATATCCGGTCGCGCCATGACATCAACACCTATATCCGTGCCAATTGTGGGGATCGGGCCTTGATCGTTCTCGCGGCGGATCTGGACGAGGTTTTGGAAGTGGCGGATCGCGTGGTCGTGATGAACCACGGGATGATTGTCGGCGAGCAGTATATCGATGCCGTTGACCGGCCGACCCTTCTTCACTGGACATCTCAATCACCCGACGAAGTGACACAGGCCGTCGGGTAGAGCAGGGGCAATAATAACAATGGAACGTGTAACCGCATTTTCGATCAAATACGGCTTTTTGATCGTCATGGCCGCCTCCTTCATCGGTTTCGGCATGGTGCAGCCCGCCTTCTGGAGCGCATCAAACCTGTTTTCGATCCTGCTTGGGGTGACCATCTACGGCATTCTCGCGCTGGGCGTGACTTTCACCCTGGTGACCGATGGGCTGGATCTGTCCGTGGGTTCGACCGCCGCCATGTCGGTAATGATGGCGTCATACAGCATGGTGGTGCTGGAACTGTCCGGCGTCATGGCAGTGGTGATCTGCCTGATCATCGGGGCGTTGATCGGCCTGGTGAACGGCTTCCTGATTGTTCGGGTCAAGATTCCCGACCTTCTGGCGACACTGGGCACCATGTTCCTGATCCAGGGGTTGCAGTTGATCCCGTCGGGTGGCCGGTCCATCGGGACAGGCATGCTGCTGTCCAATGGGGACGAGGCCATGGGCGAATTTACCGAAGGCTTCCTCTTCCTGGGGCAGGGCAGGCTCTTCGACCTGGTTCCGACACCGGTTGTCTTCATGCTGGTGCTGGCGGTGCTGGTCTATGTGGTGCTGGAACATACCCGTTGGGGCCGCGTTTTCTATGCCATCGGCGGCAATGCCGAAGCAGCCCGTCTGGTTGGTGCCAGTGTCGACCGCTATCGCATCATGGCCTATGTGCTGTCCGGCCTGATCGCCTCCTTCGGTGGCGTGTTGCTGGCCTCGCGCGTCGGTCGCGGGGACGTCTCCAGCGGATCGGGCCTGTTGTTGGATGCGGTTGGTGCGGCGTTGATCGGCTTTGCGGTATTGGGCGCGCGTAAACCAAACGCCTTCGGCACAATCGTCGGGGCCATTTTTGTGGGCATGCTGTTGAACGGGCTGACCATGTTGAACCTGCCCTATTTCTGGCAGGATTTCATCAAGGGCAGCGTTTTGGTCGCCGCTTTGGCCTTCACGTTCAGCCTGGCCAAGCAACGATAATAAAAACTGAGACTGTAACTGAATTAAAACCACTTACGAACATGGAGGTTCTCATGGTTTTCAAGGGAGTGATGAAGGCGGTTGGTTTGGCCGGTGGCCTGATCGCCGGTGTTGTCGGCACCAGTGTCGCGGCAGACGCACCAGCGCCGTTTGACGGGTCGAAGAAAGTTCATATCGCACTGATCCGCCAGATGGTGGAAGGTGAGTTCATGCAGATGTATCAGGCGGGTGCACAGCGTCAGGCAGACCTGATCGGTGTGAAACTGACGGTCTTCGGCAAGAATATGGACAACCAGGCGCAGGCCAACTTTGTCTATCAGGCAATCAACATGGGCGTGGATGGTATCATTATCGACCATGGCCTGACCGAAACCATGAAGAAACCCGCCGCGGATGCAATCGCCAAGGGCATCCCGGTCGTTGCCTTCGACGTCAACCTGAAGAACCCGGATATCAACCAGATATCCCAGGACGACCATCAATTGGGCAAGATGGCGCTGGACGCCATGCTTGATGATTTCGGCGGCAAGGCCAATGTGGGGTATGTCTACGTGGCTGGTATCCTGCCCCTGGATAAACGCCATGTCAGCTTTGAAGAAGCCAAGAAGGCCAATCCGGGTCTGAAGGAAGTCGCGCGGACCGGTACACTGGAATCGCCGTTTTCCGTGAAGAACGCGGAACAGGTGAAGGCGGTTCTTTTGGCCAATCCGGATATCAATGCCTATTTCGCACCCTTTGATGAATTCGGCAAAGGCGTGATCATGGCGTTGGAAGAAAACAACATGGCGGACAAGGTCAAGGTCTATACCGCTGATATCTCCACCCAGGATATTCAGATGATGATCAAGCCCGGCAATCCCTGGGCGGCAACGGCAGCGACCAACCCGGCTGCGATCGGGGCGGTCAGTGTTCGCGCCATTGCCAAGAAGATTGCAGGCGAGAAACTGGACCACGAAATCACCATCCCGCCGATGCTGTTTACCCAGAAGATGCTGATCGACGCCGGTGTGAAAAGCATGAAACAGCTTCGCGCCAGCTTCCCTGAATTCAACCACGTGGACCGTGCCATGGCGGATTGGATTCCGGTTGATAAAAAAGGTCTTTTCTAACCCCGACTGCGAATTGGTTCGGGGATACCTCTCCCCGAACCGCTTTTTTGATCCATTTTGTTTGATGATTTGACGACGCATTTTTAGGAGAGCAACAGTGCTGAACGGTCAATTAGCTGCAGACAACCTGCCCCGTGCAGTCCGCTGGGAAGAGGGTGATCTTTACCTGCTGGACCAGACGCGATTGCCGTTGGAAACCTGCATGGAAAAACAGGAAACGGCACAGCAGGTCTGGGATTCCATTCATGTACTGAAAGTGCGCGGTGCACCTGCCATCGGGATTGCCGGGGCCTATGGCCTCTGCGTGGCGCTGAAGGACAAGACCGGCCTTGCCATTGACGAGTTTATGGCGGAAGTGGAAAATCAGGCGGCCTTCCTGGACAGTTCCCGTCCAACTGCGGTCAATCTCGGCTGGGCGCTGCGCCGTATGGTGGCGATGGCGAAGGCAAGCGGTATCACCGATGCGACCGCGCTCTATGACCGCCTTGTGGCTGAGGCTGTTGCGATCCATGAAGAAGATATCGGGCTGTGCCGTGCGATGGGGGAGAATGGCGCCCCCCTGATTACCGAAGGCATGGGCGTTCTCACCCATTGTAATGCGGGATCGCTGGCAACCTCCGAGTTGGGCACGGCGACCGCGCCCATGTATGTGGCCCACAGCCGTGGTGTGAATTTCCGGGTCTATGCCGATGAAACCCGGCCGCTGTTGCAGGGGGCACGGCTGACCAGTTGGGAACTGCAGCAGTCGGGGATCGACGTGACCCTGCTTACCGACAATATGGCGGCCCACATCATGTCCCAGGGACTGATCGATCTGGTGATTACCGGGACCGACCGTGTTGCTGCCAATGGCGATGTGGCCAACAAGATCGGCACCATGGGCGTTGCGATCCTGGCCAAGCATTTCGGCATTCCCTTCTATGTGTGCTGTCCGTCGTCGACCATTGACCTGGATACGGCCCACGGCAAGGACATCCCGATTGAGGAGCGGGGAGACGACGAAGTGACCAGCTTTGGCGCCCGCCGTACGGCCCCGGAAGGGATCAAGGTCCGCAATCCGGCCTTTGACGTGACCCCCAATGAACTGGTTACCGGCCTGATTACGGAAAAGGGGATCATCTGCGAACCCTATACCGAAAACCTGCGCGCCATGTTCGGTTGAGGTTCGGGGCATGAGTGATCAAGTGTTGCGGGTGGAATTGCTGGATACAGCCAGGGAAATGAATGCCATCGGTATCAATCAGGGTACATCGGGCAATGTCAGCGTACGGTCGGGGGATGGTTTCCTGATCACGCCGTCCGGCCTGCCTTATGATGAAAGCACGCCCGACGATATGGTGCCGATGACCTTGGATGCGGACTGGTCGGGAGACCGGAAACCGTCCAGCGAATGGCGCTTCCATCTGGATATCTACAAGGCGCGTGACGATGTGCAGGCTGTGGTCCATGTGCATTCGACCTTCGCCACAACTATCGCCTGCCTGGGCAAGGAAATTCCTGCCTTCCACTATATGGTGGCGGTGGCGGGCGGCAAGACCATCCGCTGCGCGCCCTATCATACATTCGGCACACAGGAACTGTCCGATGTGACGGTTGACGCGCTGGTGGACCGCAAGGCCTGCCTGCTTGCCAATCACGGGATGATTGCCACAGGTCCCAATCTGAAAAAGGCCCTGGCCATGGCGGTTGAGGTGGAAAAGCTGTGCGAGATGTATTGGCGCACGCTGCAACTGGGTGGCGGACCGGTTCTGGATGATGCGGAGATGGATATCATCCTGTCGAAATTCCAGTCTTACGGCCAGTTTGCGAAAAAGCCTGCCAATCAATAGAGGCTGTTGATTCCCCGGTGACGAGGCGCTGTTTCTGTGTCACCGGGTTTCTTCCATGTCATCAAGGTAAAATTAAGGGCGTTTGTATCCGGTTATCATTGCCTTGGTGAGATTCTCGCGATGGACGATGCTGGCGAGAATTACACCGCCAATGTGCAGGATGACGAAGAACAGCATGGCATTTGCCAGAAGTTCATGCAGTTCTTTCCAGAATCGCCCGGCACCGCTTTCATGGTCGCCGTGTCGGCCTTCCTCCTGCTCGTAATCGTCATCATGGTCCTGCAGGATCACCTGCGTATTCGCGTCGCCCATCGGTGCTGCGACCTGGGTGAAGGAAGCCAGAGGGCCCGCGTTTTTCTCCGTGGCGTATAGTTCCAGTCCGACACCGACAGTGGCTGCCAGACCAATTAACAGCACGATCGCCATAGCGCCGCCCGCGGGGCTGTGGCCGATATGGCGTTTGGCCTTGAAGGTCATAAGGGCCAGCAGGTATTTCCATATTGTGAAGGGGCCATAGAGAAAGTCTGCGAAACGCGCATGGCGCGGGCCGACGAAGCCCCAGATGATCCGCAAAATAACAAACACACCGATCGTATACCCGGCCCAGACATGGAGTGTCAGGACGTCGTCTTCCGTAAAATAGGCGATGAAAAAGGCGGTTGCGACGACCCAGTGAGCGAGACGGACAAATATATCCCATACTTTAATGCTCGTTGCCGACGTTTGTGTGCCATGGCTATCGGACATCGTGACCTACCCTCTCCGCAATCATGTCTCTCTTTGAGAAGTATTGTGGGGAATACAGATATGTCATTAATCGAGATTAACTTCGGTATACCTTCGTACAGAGGATCAAGCCGCTTTCACGACAATGTCGTGCAGGATATCCCCCGCATGGGCCAGATGATCAGCCGCATTGGACAAATGCCGATACACCTCCCGTCTTTTCAACGCCTCCATGACAAAGGACAGTCCGCGGGCAACCGCCATGGACCGGTTCGGGTCCATGGGTTCCAGCAGCTTGGCGAGGTCTTCGTCTCCCTCCTTGTTCTGTTCTATGCGGCTGCGCAGGTAATGTTCCGGATCGAATAACTCTGCGATTGCTTTCCGGTAGACCTTCTCTGTCCGACGCTCTGATTTTCGAACGGAATTGGCGTGCAGGTCGGCGTCTGCGGGGGGCGACTTGAGCTTCACGAAACCGGCCTGCAATTCGATTGCACCCTGACAGAGAATGCGGGCCATCTCCTGCGTATGGGCATCAGGGGTAACGTCGAGAATTTCCATTTCCCGGACCGTGGTCTTGGCGTAGTTGAGAACCTCATCTATGGCGGTGATGGCGCGGTAGATATCCTCGCGGTCAAAGGGCGTGGAAAAAGACCGGTTGAGAATGTCGATGTTGCGCAGTTTCAGCTTGTCGCCCCGATGCTCCAGATCACGGATTTCCAAGGCAAGTGCGGTGTCGCCTTCTGCCATATAGTTCACGAAGATTTCCATCGCCTCCACAACCAGGTCACATTGGTCGTTGAGGAGGCCATGGAAATCCGCCATGCGCGGGAAGAGGCTGTTCAGGAGCAACGAAACCCGCGACGGTTTTGCTCCCAAAATATCCGGCCTGTTTTCGTTCATGATCTTTTCCTGCCTTCCGTTCAGAGGATAGCATGCTGCAAAGCGTAGAACCCGATGGAAAGAAGAGATGATCCGGGAATGGTGATCAACCAGGCCCCGATGATCTCCCGGGCGCGTCGCCAGCGTACGGCCCTTGGGCGCTCTGAAGCGCCAATCCCCATGATTGCAGTGCTGACCACCTGGGTTGTTGATACCGGCCCGCCGAAAGAAGAGGCCGCCAGGATCACGCTGGCCGAGGTCAATTGCGCGTCGAGGGCGTGGATGGGCCGCACCTTGTAAATCCCGAAACCCAATGTGCGGACAATCCGCCACCCACCGGCCAGCGTGCCCAGTGTAATAGCCGTCGAACTGGCGAGGATGACCCAGACAGGCACGTAGAACTCGGTTGTGATCCCACCCAGTACCAGCAGCATGGCGATGACCCCCATGCCTTTTTGGGCGTCGTTGGTCCCATGGGAAAACGCCAGGGCGGCGGTTGTGAACCATTGTATCCAGCGTAGGGGGCGGTTGGCGGAGGGTTTGGCGCCCCTCAAGGCAAACCGCATGATCCGGTGAATAATCCAGCCAACCGCAAAGCCGACGAAGGGGGAGAAGAGAAGGGCGGCCACTACTTTTACCACGCCGGTCAATCGGTGTTCCCCAAGTTCCGCAAGCCCCCAGACCACGTGATCCGGTCCGGCCCCCATAAGCACAGCCCCGATCAGGCCACCGACAAGCGCCTGTGACGAGGATGCGGGCAGGCCAAACCACCAGGTGATCAGATTCCACCCGATCGCGCCGGCCAGACCGGACAGCACGATGGTAAGCGACGACAGTTCCTGCAAATCGGTTACATCGACGAAATTGCCGATTGTGTTGGCAACGGCGGTTCCGCCCAGGATTGGCCCGAGAAAGGTGAAAAAGGAAACCAGGACGGCTGCCTGGATCGGCGTCGTCGCCCGGGATGCAATAATGGTTGCCAGCATATTCGCCGCATCCTGCAGGCCGTTGGTATAGTCGAACACAAGAACCACGACCACGCCGATGATGGTGAGAACCATAACCGTCGTCATGGGCATTTCACCCGTGTTGCTGCTAGGATTTCCCCAAGGCCGGGCATTTGCCCCCTCCTTTGCCCTGTACTGTTTTTCCTTATTTTTCAGTTTAATACGAAATTCGGCGCGGGCACATGAAGAACTGTGCATCAACAGCAGGGTAGGATATTTTTTGCAAGCGGTGGGTCAGGCGGTCAGGGCTTCGGCCTTGGTGAGGCCTTCCCGCAGGTGCTGCAAGTCGGCCTCATTTGCGTAATGCATGGCGTCCAGGAATGCATCCACGGTGAATTCCGGATCAACCTGGGCGGCTTGGGTGAAATGGGCGGCGGCACGGCTGTCGCCAAGCCAGCCGAAAGAGGCTGCGGCAAAGGCGTGCTGAAGGGAATCCATGCTGGATAGATGCATGAATGCGTCGATTGCCTGATCATACTGACGTGCCGCGAAATGCGCCTTGCCCAGATGGCTCCAGAAGCGTTCCGGATGATGCGGGTTGAGACGCATCGCCTTTCGGATCCATTCGATCCCTTCCTCCGCTCGGCCAAGCCAGGTCAGTAACTCCCCCTGTTGAACAACCACCAGATCGTAATTGGGGTTGAGGGCAAGCGCGCGCTCCTGGTGGTACAGCGCCCGCGTCAGGTCATTCCGTGTGACGTTGATGGCGGCAAGGATGCGATGCACGTCGGCATCATAATCATCAAGGCTCTGTGCTTTTTCCAGCTCACGGACCACTTCTTCAAAGGTGCCTTCCAGGTCCTCCACCCATTGATAAGACCATGCCTGGCCAAGGATACAGCCGCGCCAGGCATGCGCATGGGCATAATCCGGGTCCAGGGAAATAGCGCGCTCGATCAGCTTCTGCGCCTCGATATTCTCTTCTTTGTTGGACCGGTGATGGCGAACCTTCGCGGCCAGAACGCATTCATAGGCAGCAAGGCTTGTGGGCTTCTTCCGGACGAGCTGGTCTTGCTGGGCGGCCTCGACACGACCGGGCAGGGTGGCGACGATTGCGGCGGTTACCTCATCCTGCAGAGCGAAGATATCATCAAGTTGGCGGTCGTATTTCTCTGCCCAGATATGGGAGTCAGTGGCGGTGTCGATTAACTGCACGGTGACGCGCAGGCGGTCGCCCGCCTTGCGGACACTTCCTTCCACCAGATATTGGGCGCCCAGTTTTTCCGCCACCTCTCTCAGGTTTACGGCCTGCCCTTTGTAGACGAAGGTGGAGTTGCGCGAGATGACAAATAATTCGTGGCGGCGTGACAGCTCCGTCAGGATGTCTTCGGTCAGGCCATCGACGAAATATTCCTGTTCCGGATCGCCGCTCATATTGGTGAAGGGCAGCACGGCGATGGATGGTTTGACGACTGCGCGCGGCTCCGCCTTCTCATCGATGCCGTATGTTGTCTTCGGTTCCTCATCCATCCGGACCTGCCAGACCCGGATCGGGCGGGCGATATTCTTGAGCGATTTTTCCCCGAGGTCCTCGAAGGCGACAGTGAGCCGGTTGGCAACCTGTTCATGAACGGCATGGGAAACGCTGATGCCGCCGACATCGGCAATCTGTTCAAGGCGTGCGGCAACATTAACGCCATCGCCATAGATATCGTCCTCATCGAAGATGATGTCGCCGAGATTGATCCCGATGCGAAACTGGATGCGCCGGTCCGCCGCCACATCCGTATTGCGGCGACGCATGCGGGTCTGGACCTCAACGGCACAGCGGACGGCATCCGCCACGGACTGAAACTCCACCAGCAGGCCGTCGCCGGTGGTTTTGATGATATGTCCCTGGTTTTTTTCGATGGCCGGGTCGATCAGTTCGATCCTGTGGCTGCGCAATCGCGCGAGGGTTCCTTCCTCGTCGGCACCCATCAGCCGGGAGTATCCCGCCATATCGGCGGCAAGAACGGCGGCAAGTCTGCGTTCCATGCTTTTTCCTCACCAATGCCTGATTTTAGCAGGTTGCCGGTCTCTGCAAAAGTGTCATGGAGGGAAACCCTGTAAGGAAATTTGCAACTATGCGCTTCCAATAATTAGATATGCTGTCTAAACTTTACGATGATTGCTAAGCCTTTTGTATAAAAGGGTTTTAAGCAAGTCGATATTCAACAATGAAGCATGAGGATGTCTATGCCGCTCCCAGTTCGTTATCTTCAGGTTGTTTTGGATATTTCAGACAATGACCATCAGGGGCGGATGTTCGAACATTACATGCACGAACTGTTACCGACTTTCATGGAGAAACCCTGGCCGGGTTGGGAGTTGTTTCTTTCCGCGCAACGCACGCCCAGCCGTGTTCCGTCGACGGAACCGGATGACCGCGACTACAAAAGTTACCTCCATATCTGGCGGCTGCGTGACTACAACTCACTGCCGTATCTGATGGAATATTTTGACGACGATGAGGTTTATAGGAATCTCAATGCGATGGTCCTGCGGGAGACGCAGGAACTGACCGGGGCCATGGTCTATAACCCGCAGAACAATATGCCGTCGTTCCGACCGCCTGAGGGGACCCGTTTTTTTCTGTATACGGAAATGAATATGGTCCAGTCACCGGAGGTCCTGTCGGAATACAGGACGTTCATGATTGACGCGGCCAATGACCCAAGCTCGCCGCTGTCTGAAGCATTCGACTGGCGAATGGTCCAGGGCACCTATTCACAGACCGGGCGGCTGCGCCGTTATATCACCATATTTTCTACCTCCTCACCGTTGCCGCAGGCGCAGGAAGCGATCGACTGGCTCTTTGAACAGCCGGAGGTTCAAAATGCGGTAGTTGGCGGCAAGGACGGTATCGTCTGGAAACTTTACGAACCCATCAGTTATCTAAACGAACAGTGAGGCGGCTACTGCAATCGGTTCTCGAACAGGTATTCGCGCGCCAGGGCCTGGATGAAGGAATAGCGGTTGTGGATACCCAGTGACCGGCAGTAGCTGTCTATGTCTGCCGGTCGCGCCTGCCCGCCCCGCTGTTCAAAATACCAGGAAATGAGGTCCTCCTCTGTAAGGCCGCAGGAATCCAGACTGGCATTTTCCAGCCCTATTTCCTCTAGATAGCGGGCCTTTGCAAGGGCGCGCCCCATGTAACGGTCAAAACATCCCAAGGTACGAAGCGTATCGGGCAGTTGCTGGATCGTTGCATCCTGGAAAAACGTTTCAACATGCCCGATGATCGTTTCCTGCCGGATCAATGTGGTCAGGCCGTCTTCATCAAGACCCTGCCGTGCCATCCATTCTGCAATCTGTTCCGGGGTGCGTAGTCCGCGTTGATGGAAAAATGTGTGCAGGACTTCCCGGAACCGTTGTTGATCCACGGAAATGCCCTGTCTGCTGCCTTCCTGCAGGGCAAGCGCGCGCGACGCCGCCCGCGGCATGATCTGATTATAGTCCTGGCCGCCGAGGCGCAGTTCGTCGAGCAGCAATTGCGTGAGCGGTTTGTTGGATGTGCCTCCCCGTGAACGTTGTCCGGCATCCCGTGTCGCCTGCTCCCACGTGTCGGTATGTTCGAAGTGATAGCCAACCTGCTTGGGCGGAAAGTCGCCGGAATGTGAGGCTTTGATATGGTTCAGGAGCGCAATGGCATCCAATCGCTTCTGGTCCACCTTGTTGGTGGGCAGCCAGCCTTCAAGGGCGTTCAGCTCCGCTTCGGGAAGTCTGGCTTCCCTGCCTTTTGCGATCACGCCCGCGTAGGTGCGGGAAGGATAATACATCCGTTTTGCAAGCACGGTCAGGGTAGCAGCGGTGTGTTCTGAAATAGTCCCTTCGCCGGCGGCCTTTGCAAAAGTTGTGCGGATATTGACCATGGCCTCGGAGGTGATTGGATAGCCGAGTTCACGTGGTCCATGTGTGACGGCAACCTCGTCGTCATCTTCCAGTTCACAAGTGGCAAATGCTTCATATACATGTCCGATTCCGGTCATGCCGAATGGTGCCAGTTCGGCTGCGCGAAGCGCACCCATGCTGGATGCCCCGTAAACATGGATACCCTCCTTCATGGCCCATAACACTTCCTTGTGCCAGACGGCGGGGACCTGCTCGAAATAACCATCAATCAGGGCAATGACTTTGGTCCCTTCGGACGCGGCATTGTAAAGATCGCCTTGTGCGGCGGGCGGGCGGAAATCCGCATCCAGGAATTCTTTCGCCTCGGAAGGGGGCAGGCTTGGCCCCAGAAACACGGTTATACTCATACGGTTTTGCTTTTCAGAATTTCCTGGGCGCGCCTGCCTGGGATATAGCCCGGCGCATCGTGCAGGCCTTCAAGTCCGGGAATTATGACCCGGACAAATGCCATATCCGGAATCCGGCTTTGCAGGTCTATGGCGATGGTCTGTTTAATGCTGACGGCTTTAAGCTGCTGTAAAAGATGGCTCAGATCATCGTCCAGGGATTGTCCGCTGTAATCCGGTGTGTTTTCAAACTGGCGCAGTGGACCTTTGGCGGTTTCAGCCAGATCACGGTTGACTTGCGCAATGCGGTCCGGGTTTCGGGACAGGTCGAACATATCTCTATGGGCGTCATCGCGTGCGCCTGCAATATAGGTGAGGCGCGTTTGCGCCGCCTCCGTCAGGGCCCGGAGCAAGGCAATGTTCCGGCTGGGATGTGTGCCGCTGCCGTGGCTTGAATAAAACTGTCCGAGATGATTGGACTGTTTGTCCACGAGACAGCACACGAATGACGCGATGCCGATATCGGTGCTGATATCCCATACGGCCACGGTCATCTCGGCCCGTTGCAGTTTCTCAAGGACGTCACGGCAGTCCGGATCGCGAAGAGAGCACAAATCCATTCGACCGACCGGGTTGGCGGTTCCGCCTTGCAAGCTCCACAACGCCAGGGCGTCGCGCTCAACAAGTTCGCAAATACCGTGATTGATGGCTTCCAGGCGGTGGTTGCCGGATGCCAGCCCGTTTGAACTCATCAGGAAGTTGCCGCTGCCCGTCGGAAGGGGGCGCGTATAGTTTGTATGCACCATCTCATAGGGGACCCAGGTCTCCCGGTCGGAGAGCATGTCATCGCCTTCGCACCACAAAAGGGGTTTGTCTACGCTGAAGTTGCTGACGCTGAGGCGGGGCAACGCGTCCGTGTCCGCAATGAGGCGGGTTTGGGCCATTTCGTCTGCGCTGGCCAAGATAAGAGGCAACTGGAGGTGTTCTGCGTGAAAGGATTCAATCGCCTCCATTATGCCGGAAACCCTCGCCGCTGTTTCTGTCAGGCCTTTACCCTGTGAAACGGCGATAGAGCGTGCGTTGGGACGATAGACGGCAAACACAGGCACGCCGATCCGGTCAAGGCCGGTAATGTTGGCAACCCGGGTAATGCCCATTTCCAATAGGTACGGCTTGATTTTATTTAATGTTTCCGAAGGGCTGATCAGGCGGTGGGTGCCTCGGTCAAAGCCTTTCTCTGCCGCAGTATCACTAATGTGTAATGGGGAAGGTGGAATACCACCGTCCCCATCATTTTTAAGATTTCTACCGAACTGCAAAATTATACGTCAGGTTTGATGGCACTCAGGTCGACCAGATAGCAGGCAGACCCGATGCCTTCACCGGTCTGTGAGACCGAGCCCAGGATAGAGCCGCGGGATACCAATTGTTGAACTTCTGCCTTCAGATCATCCGGCAGCTTTTCTTTCTGCCATGCTTCTGCAGGTACATAATAGATTTCAGAACCCCATTTAATTGCGAGACCATGATCATATTTATTCGCCATGATTTTTCGCACTCCCTATTGATTGAAAAGAAAGATAAGCTAGCAATCAAATCGAGAGTGGTGAAGAAAAAAGTGAATGATTAGTGTTGCTTAACATTTGTATTAAATTTTTTGTTTCTTTCTCACATGGCTTTCCCATCCACAATAACGCGCCGGATTCCCCGGCTGCAGGCCTCAATCCGGGCGGCGACGTTATAGTAGTCGCGCAGGGTTGTTTCGGTGACAATTTCCGCGCTGGGACCGCAGGCCGCAAGCTGTCCGTTTGCGATCAGCATGGCCTGGTCAGCATATTGCAGCACGTCATTCAGGTCGTGAAGAGCGGCGAAAATGATCATGCCGCGTTCCCGCGCGAGCCGTCTGGCAAAGGTCAGAACCTCCACCTGACGATAGAGGTCGAGGGCCGCCGTCGGTTCGTCCATGAGTAGGATTGCGGGTTCTCGCACAAGGGCCTGGGCAAGGCCGACCAACTGGCGCTGGCCGCCGCTTAATTCCGCGATGTTGCGGTGGGCGAGGCCTACAATGTCGAGCGCACTCAGGGTTTCGTCGATGATCGCGAGGTCCTGTCTGCCGACCGACCAGGAGGCCCCCTGCTTGCGGGCGAGGAGAACCGATTCATAGACGCTCAGCGCCGCATTGGCATTTGTGTCCTGCGGCATATAACAGACAGATGCATCATCACCGGACAGCATGACGTCGCCGGGGCCCGGCAGAAGGCCTGCCATGCGTTTGAACAGGGTGGATTTACCTGCCGCATTGGGGCCGATGACGGCAACCACGTCGCCCCCTTTGAAGGTTGGTGTGGTGATGCCGGATAACGTCAGTTTCCGGCCATGCCGCGCGCCGAGATCCGTCAGTTTGATCGCTACCATGACTGCCTCGAGTTGGAGAAGATGAGCATCACGAAAAACGGGATGCCGACAAGGGAGGTGACGATCCCGATTGGCAGGATCGCCCCGGCCATGAGGGATTTGCTGGCAATCGAGCTGGCTGACAGGATCAAGGCACCCGATAGTGCGGAGGCTGGCAGGAAAAACCGCTGGTCTTCCCCGATCAGCATCCGGGCGATATGCGGCCCGACCAGTCCGACAAAGCCGATGGTGCCGACGAAGGCAACCGGAATGGCGGAGAGCAGGCTGACCAGGATCAGGGTCTCCAGTCGCAATCGCCCCACATTCACACCAAAGCTGGCCGCCTTGTCATCGCCCAGGCGCATGGCGGTCAAAGCCCAGGCACGGCGCGCGAACAGGGGCAGGACAAGAAGCAGTATCGCCAACGTCACGAATACTTTCGGCCAGGTCGCTTTGGTCAGGCTGCCCATGGTCCAGAACACGACTGCCGACAAGGCTTCGGATGAGGCAAAAAACTGGATCAGGGACAAAAGGGCGTTGAAACTGAAGACCAGGGCAATGCCTAATAGCACGATTGTCTGGACGGTGACGCCGCGTTTCATACTCAGGATATGGATCAGCCCTGCGGTGAGCATGGCAACCACAAAGGCATTGATCGGCACCACGTAATCCGTGGCTGCGGGAATGATCGTCAGCCCGAAGGCCAGCGCCAGGGCGGCGCCGAAACTGGCGGCAGCGGAAATACCCAGGGTGAAGGGGCTGGCAAGCGGGTTGTTCAGGATCGTCTGCATTTGTGCGCCTGCCACGGCCAGGGCCGCGCCCACCACAACGGCCATAATCGCAATCGGCATGCGGATTTTCCAGATGACCACTGAAATCTGTTCATCACTGCTGCCGGGGGCGAAAATGGCTGTGAATACATCACTCAGGGCGTAGCGCGCGGGGCCAAGCGACACATCAATGCAGATGCTTAACAGTAACGAAAACGCCAACACGCCGAGCAGGACTGCCCGGCGTCTGACCTGTGTCTGATAAAACAGCCGCCCCGATTGTGCCGGGGGGGCCAGTTCTTCCACCGTCATGACGATCCTCCCTTGCTTTTAAGAGAGGCGAAATATCCCGGCTGGAAGCCGATTGGCAGGAACTTGTCATGCAATTCCCGGAAGGTCGCCTGCGGGTCGAGGTCGGTGAAAAGGTCCGGGTGGAACCATTTTGCGAATTGCTGGACGGCGATGAATTGATAGGGGCTGTTGTAGAACTGGTGCCAGGCTGCGTGGAAGGCCAGGGTCTTTTGTGCGGCAATACCGGTATAGGCCGGGCGTGTCGGATAATAGGCAAGCTTGCGCTGTACCTCTGTCATGTCCGCGCCGGGGCCGACAGGTACCCATTTGCCGCCGGGAACATAGGCCGCCCAATCCGCGCTGGTGACGATCACATGCGCAGGGTTCGAGGCAATCACCTGTTCCGCGTTAAGCTGGCCGAAGGTGCCGGGCAGCAGGCTGTTTGCGATATTGTCGCCGCCTGCAAGCGTGACAAGCCTGCCGAAATTCCCATCCCCGAACGTATGACAGCAATCCTCATAATAGCCCGCCGCCCGGTCCAGAAAGACCTTGGGTCTGGCAGGGGTTGCCTGGGCAAGGCGGTCCGTGACCCGCGCAATTTGCTTTTCCCGGAAGCGGATAAGGGCCTCCGCCCGATCTTCCCGGCCAAAGAGCTTGCCGAAAAGGCGGATGGACGGCGTGGTGTTTTTCATGGGTTTGTGCCGGAAATCCACATAGATCACCGGAATATTCAAGGCAGCCAGCTTTTCCACATATTGTGCGTCTTTGGTTGCCCGTTGGCTTTCCACGTTCAGGAACACCACATCCGGTTTTCGGCTGATTGCCGTTTCAATATCAATCAGGCTTTGCTCCAACCCGGAGAAGGTCGGGATGTCGGCGAAGGCGGGAAATTTCTCTCGATAGGCCGCATAGGTGGCCGGGTCCGCCTGGATCAGGTCATCCCGCCAAGCAGCAATGCGGCTCGCCGGGTTTTCCCTGTCGAGAGCGGCAATCACATAAAGCATGCGGCCTTCGCCCAGGATTGCCCGTTTGATCGGCGTATTTACCGTGACGTTCCGCCCGACAATATCGGTAACGGTGACGGGGTCGGCCTGCCCCGCGCCAATGGTCAGCAGGAAACCCGCCATGGCGGCGAGAAAGCCGGGGAGCTTTCTTGTCATGTTGATCCTCTCTTTTTCTTGTTCTTTCATAGCCCTAGTGACTGCTTTCGGTGGCAGGTTCGTTGAGGGCGGAGTTGGCTGAAGCGCCGTTTCGGAAACGAACGGCGAGCGCCCCGGCCAGCGCGACTGCATAGACGGCGGCGACAAGGAAATAGGTGTATTCAAGACCCACTGCCTGGCTGAACCAGCCGCCCAATGCGATTCCGGCGATGGAGGAGAACTGGATGGTGCTTTGTGCGATACCCAGGATATGCCCCTGCCTCAGGTTGCCTGCGGCATTGGATATCTGCGACATCAGGACGGGCGTGGTTGCGCCCAGCAATATCCCCCAGAGGAAATAGATGCCGATGAAAACATTTGCCGATCTCGTCAGGCCCGCGATAACCATCAGCAGGATACAGACCCCGGCAACCAGGGCCATCCTGCCCAGAACGGATTGCAGTGTCCGGCCCTCGAAATATTTTGCCCAAAGCGAGGCAGAGACAACAAAGCCAAAGGCCTGCAGGCCATAGCACAGGCCGACGATCCAGTTATCCACGTTGAAAATGCCGCTGACATAAAGGGAAAAGGGCGTTTGCGGGATCAGGCGGCTGACCAGTAATGCCCCCATGACGACCAGCAGCCCCAGGACCGGCGGTTGTCGCCAGACACCGGGTTGCCTCTGGGAGGACGGCTTTGCACTTGCCGATGAAGCGGTGGTGGGCTGAACATCCGGCAGGATGATCCATACAGCCACGGCAGACAGGGCGCAGAGGATCGAGGCGGTGAAGTTGATCCAGAAGAAGGTTGCAATATCGAGGATGACACCGCCGAGGATGGCCCCGACCATCGACCCCAGATTGGTGGAAACCTGCAGATAGGCGAACAGCCGTGCCCGGCGGGACGGGTCTTCGATGCTGACGCCATAGGCCTGGGCGGGGGCGATATAACCTGCGCAGGCCCCTTGTAGAAAGCGCAGCACCAGAATCATCCAGACGTCATTGGAATAGGCCAGCGCCATCTGTGTGACGGCCAGACCGGCCAGCGCCCGGATCATCATCAGCTTGTGGCCCGTGCGGTCTCCCAGCCGTCCCCAGAAGGAACTGGTCAGCATGATGCCCAGCATGGGACCCACATAAACCGCAATCCCGGCGAAACCGAAAAGCCAGTCGGAAGAACTCAGGGATTTGAGGTGAACGGGCCAGAACGGCCCGCTCATCTCCATGGCACCCATGGATACAAGTTGGATGGCGAAAAGGACGTGGATCTGCCAGCGGCCCTGCGAAGCAAGCGATGCGGTCATATAGATGTCACTCCGCCGCAGGCGTGATCGGGTTCGGCAACTCATGCTGAATCCGATAATCGGCATATTGTTCCAGATGCATCCGCAGAAGCGAGCGCGTCGACCAGGGCTGCGTCAGGAAAATCCGGCGTTCGTCTTCCCAGAAATTCCTGTCATGCACACGCGGTGCGATTGCCTGGAAGGCGGCGTCGGTTTCCTCGCCAATGATGTGCCATAATCGGTTGGAGGCGAGGCCGTATTCCGTCGACAGCATCAGTGCCATCTCATGCAGATGGCAGACATAGACCGCATCCAGGATGAAGGAGCGGATCGGTTCAATACTGTCGTCAAAGACCGTCGGCAGGATCACACCATAGCGATATGGCTTGATCGAATGCCCGCGTTTTTCCAGCAACGGTGAATAGGCACGGGCATCGCCGTAGTCCCGGATGAGGAGGCTTTTGGGCGTGCCGTCGGCATCGAACAGGATGGAGGTATTCTGTTGATGCGCCTCCAGTGTCAGACCGTAAAGCAGATACATATTCACCACCGGCTTCACGACAACCTGGACATAGCGCCGGAAGAAATTCTCGACCTGATCGGCCGTTGCCCGCTCCCCGCCCTTCTCTACGAGTTCGGTGATCAGCGGACGGGCATTCGATGGGGATTGTGCGAACAGGGCCGCGACCGTGACCGGTAACAGCCCATCATTGCGGTTCAGGGCCTTGGCGGTCGTGCGGAAGACGACGGAGAGATGCTTGCCTGCGTGATCGTCCTGTTTCACCGCATGTTTAAAGTGAAAACCCAGGTCTTCGGGGAAGAATTCCAGCGCTTTGTTAAAGCCGTCCTCTTCATAGAGAATGCGTTCGATAACGGTGCTGAACCTTGGGCCCATATTGATGGATTTTGCCTGTAGGCCGCGCAGTTCGCTGGTCAGCCAGATGGCGACCGGCAGTTTGATGAAAGGCGCGTCGTCCGGCGTTTCCGGCAGCATGGTCCGGAAGGACATACTGGGCCTTGTATCAAGGTCGGGGCCATCGGTGATCAGGATGCCGTCAGCAATTTCCTCGGCATATTCGGTTTTGACGAAATTCTCCAGATGCCAGGAATGCACTGGCAGCGGCAGGTATTCCGCAGGCACCAGATCCTTGCTCTCCAGGCCGGATTTCCAAGCCGCATAGAGGTCGGGAAAGTTTTCCGCGAACCAGACATGATAGTCACTGACATGGGGCATGCGTTCCATATAGGCCATGTCGGCGCGCAAGGCGGTGATGCGGACCGGCACGACGGCGTCGAATTCGGGAGAAAGCCGTTCTACCTCATCCGGCGTCAGGTTCGGCTTGCACTTCCAGGTGGGATAGAAGGGATGCCCTTCCAATGATCCCCATTGATCGAGCAGTATGGCTGCCTTCCGCGTGGATTGTGTCTGGCGCATGAGATCAACCAGCCCCTTTGCGCCGTGGGCTTTGATTTCCTTACGCAGACGTTCGTTCCAGTCATGGCGATAGGTCCGTGCCTGGGCGTCGTTTGTTGTGCTGTTGGCGATATCCGCTTTGGTTTTTTCCAGCCCTTCTTCGCCGACCTGGAAACAGAAAAGCGGGTGAAGCAGGTCCAGCAAGGCACCGGCGGTCTCAATCTCCTGCGCTGCCTGCCCTTGCCGGATCAACCGGATATTGCCGTTGTTGATGAAGGTATTGGCCGGGGCGGCCTTCAGGTCTTCGAAAAAGAGCAGGGCCTTCCGGTCCCAAAGGGGCAGCCAGGCACCGTTGCCGGTTGGCGCGTAAAACAGTTGGTCTTTATCAATAAGCTTTTCGGCGAAGATACAGCGAATTACCCGGCGCAGGGCATTGCGCTGTGAGTATTGCTCGACAACCGCCCGGTCGTTGGATTCAAGGGACGTTTTTGCAGGGATCATGGTCTGGATCGTATTCATGCGATTGATCTTTCTGCGGGCCAGTGTTCGGGGAAATAGTCGAGGGCGGATTTCCGCAATCCGCCCATATGGGCAACGCACCAGCCGAAGATTTCTTCGATATGGGGCATGGGAACCGACAGTCGCCGGCCCATCTCCACCAGCAGGGCGAGGCCGAAGGCGATGTCTTCATGGAAGGCGCGGCTTTCGCGGTCTATCTCATAGCCGTCGCCGGATGCGGCGGGCACAAGCGGGGCCTCGATTGCCTCATAGGCCCTGTTCGTCCGCAGCACGCCCAGCATCGTGTGCGGGTCACGGATCTGGTCGCCGTAAGCGTCCGTGATCTCCTTCTTGAGCGGGTCGACGGAGGAAAGGTCAACCTTGAGTCGCCCCTCGATGGCCCGGCACAGGGCGCGGCTTTCCTCGTCGCTGCGTTCCAGGAAATAGGCGCTGAGTTCCGTGCTGTCCGTCCACCAGCAGACGCGCCAGTTAAACGGGCGCTGATGCCATTGCGCATATGGCCCGATCAGCCCGTATATGGCCGAGCTGTGCATGATTGGATTGCCCGGTGTCAGAGTGATTTCCAGATAGTTATCCAGCAAGTCGACGGGAGCGTCATACAGACGCTGCAGAATGGTATGCAGATTCTGACGGTTTTCATCCGTCTCCCGGGCATGGGCGGCAATATGCAGGCGGCTTTTCGCTCCTCCCATGCGGATGGAGACACCGGGGGCCAGTTCAAAGGCGGTGTGCGGCACGTCCTTCATGCCCCAGATGACAACATTGGGTTGCCCGGCAAAGACCTTCTCTGCCAGCCAGTCGAACCCGCAGAAGCCGGGAATGGCTCCAACATAGACGGGCTTGTCCGTTGGCAGGGCTGGCCGGAGGGATTGTAGGACGGCTTCCCGGACGTGGGCGGGCACGGTGACGATGACAAGGTCGGCGTCAGCGGCCACCTCGACGGCGTCATCGGACACGGCGTCCGGTGCGGCGGTGATCTGTCCGCCATCGGGCAATTGTGCGGTGATGCGACAGTCGCCCTTGCGGTGGCGGTCGATGAGGGGCTTGCTGCCTGTCAGGATGCTGACTTTCACGCCCGGTAGCTGTTTGAACAGGACGGCGTTGAGATGCCCGGTCTTTCCGCCGCCACAGATGACGACGTGAAGCGGAGAAGGTGCGGTCATCGTGCCTCTCCACCGGTTGCGGCCAGCTCGACTACATTGCGCGCGCCATGCTCATGGCCCAGTTCATCAAGGCCAAAGGCGCATTCCAGCCGCCAGGAGGATGGGATCAGATGGCGCGTGGTCTTGGGCGGGTACAGCCGACCCGTACGCGCACGGGTGCGCACATCCGTCGGCGTGACCGTGAATTGTGCGCGGCGCGATTCCACCGCGACGCTGCGGTAATCCGCCAGAAGACAGGGTACATGGCTGAGGCCCTGCTCACGCGCGAAGGCCAGGCGGTGGTGTCCGTCCATCAGCACGAGGTCGTCCCATTCGACCAGCAGTGGCGTTGTCCAGACACCGGCGCAGCTGATCGTCTCACGGATCTCCTCCAGGCGTTCGGGGATATGTTCCTCGTGACGGAGAATGCGGCTGGTTTCGACCAGAACCACCGGCGTGCCTGATGTCTGACTGATCATGCGATCTTCTCCATAGGTTCTGTCCTGGCGTAGGGATGGTCCAGCGGGACCCACTGGCGCAGGCGATGCCAGACCGCCGGATCGGTCAGGTCGCGCTCCTGCAGCCATTCTTCGCTGAAAACAGTGTGCAGATATTTCTCGCCACCATCGGCGACACAGCAGACCACGGTGCCGCGCAGGTTTCTTTCATGGATCAGTTCAAGCGCCTTGTAGACTGCGCCACCGGTCGAACCACCGACTAGCAGGCCGGTCTCACGGGCCAAAAAACGCGCGGTTTCAAAGGCTTCCGTGTCGCCCACCTGCATGCCTTCGTCGATGACGTCGTAGTCCACGACCTTTCCGATTTCGTCGCCTTTGGGTGTGCCCGTGCCCGACTGGTAATAGGGATATCCGGGTTGGCCGAAAATGATGGAACCCTTTGGTTCCACGCCATAGGACGTGATCTGCGGTTTACGCGCCTTCATCGCGCGGGCCATCCCGCTGAGCGACCCACCGGTGCCGGTGCAGCCGACCAGATAGTCGATCTCGCCGCCTGTCTGGTCGAACAACTCATCGACCAGTCCCTCATAGCCCGCCGGGTTGGCCGGGTTGTCGGACTGGTTCATGAAAATCGCACCGGGGATTTCCCGCGCCAACCGGGCGGCTGTGTTCTGTCGTTCGACGACAGCCACCTCGTCTTCGGCGTAGTCGCCTTCGACAAATTGCAGTTCCGCGCCAAGCGCCCTCATGACCGCCAGTTTGTCCGGGGCCGCATGGTGATCGACGATGGCGATAAAGCGGAAGCCCAGCTCGGCGGCGGTGATCGCCAGGCCGATGCCCGTATTGCCGGAGGAGGATTCGACAATGGTACCGCCGGGCTGCAGGCGGCCATCCTCAATGGCGGTCAGGACCATGTTCCGGGCCATGCGGTCTTTCATGCTGCCGCCGGGATTATTCTTTTCGATCTTGAGAAGCAAACGCACTTCGGGGGCGGCAACGGGAAGCGCCAGAACCGGCGTGTTGCCCATGAGATCAGTTACCTTTTGATAGATCATTCAGCTTCTCCTGAAAGGTCGTCGAGGACGACGGTGGTTAGGTCGCTGTTGACGGCGATGCGGTTTGGCATGGGAACCCGGTGGAATTCGTTCTCCAGCAGGTCCATCTGGTAGCCTGCGGTATTGGCATAGACGATCAGGTCGCCCGTCTGCGGGCGGGATTGGAACGGGAGGAAACGGTTGGTAATGACGTCCTCGTCCAGACAGCTATGCCCCGCGATATAGGCGCGGCAGGGCTTGTCATCGTTGGCTCCGGCGAGGCCGCAGGGCAGGTGGATCGGGTCCTGCAGGAATTCTGAATTGAACCAGGTCTCGCAGGCGCTGAAGCTGCTGCCTTCGACAAAGAGGACATAGTCGTTTTCGCCCAGTGCCTTGACCCGTGTGATGCGGAAGGCGGTAACGGCCGTCTGGTCCACCAGGCTGCGGCCCGGCTCCAGGCCCAGCACAAGGTTTTCCTGTTTCAGGTAATCGGCAATGTTCTGCCCGTCCCGGCAGGGGGATGCCAGGAACAGGGATAGCCATTTCTGTGCATCCATTCGCCCGCCATATGGATAGAAGGACGTCGGCGTTGTGGCGTTGCGATAGTGCCCGTCGTGATGACTGGCGATGAAGGCATCATAGCTGTCACTTTCGACATAACGGATCGGAATACCGCCACCAATATCCACCATTCTGGGGGACAGGCCGAGGGCGCGGGCCGTATCGACCCAATCAACAAGCTCACACAGGGCTTCGGCGCGTGGGGCGGGCCGATAACCGCCAAGATGGAAATGGAACCCTTCGAATTGGAAGGCCGCCTTTTGTGTCGAGAGCTTTCTAAGGCAATGTTCCAGATCATTGGCGGTCATGCCGAACCGGCTTTGCAGCGAGGCGCTCGGGCGATAGCGCAGGGTCACCCGAATGGGCCAGTTGTCGCGGTAATCGGACAAGAGGCTTTCCAGCACAGCCAGTTCCTCCACAGAATCGATTGAGATCAGGGCGCCGCGGCTCACAAGATCGGCGATAAAGGCGTCCGGCTTTGCCGGGCCGGTGCCGCATATCTGCTCCGGTTTGGCGCCGGCGCGCAGGGCATCCCGAAATTCATAAAGGCTGGACGCATCCACGCCCAATCCGGCGTCGACTGCGGCGTGGACAAGCGATTGCGACTTATTCACTTTGATGGCGTAAAAAATTTGATGCTCCACACCATGCGCCTGGAGGACGGATCGCATGGCGTGGAGGTTCTTGTGCAGGATATGCGGCCAGACAATGTTCAACGGCGATCCGAATTGTTCCACCAGTTCCATCACCCTGCCGGGGCTATGCTCCAGCAGGGTGGCGATGGTCGGATCCAGCAGCGGAGGGAGGGCCGGAACTTTCGTTTCGGTATCTGACATCAAAGGACTGGCCGCATTGGCGGTGGTCGGTTGCATGTACGTCTCCCTTGGCGTGGTGGGGGCTTGGGTCATGGGTGAGATTGTCTGGCTGCCTGTTGATCAGAATTTAGAGGTCAATGAGACGTAGAATGTGCGCGGCGCGCCCTGGGAAATCATGCTCCAGCTATTCACGCCGGACCAATATTCGTTATCGAAGACATTCTCGACGGTGCCCCGGACGGTCAGCGGTGTTTTGCCGACCTCGAAATCGTAGTAGGCGGCCAGGTCCAACGTGGTCCAGTCATCGACACTGTTGGTGTTGGCGGCATCGACAAATTGTTTGCCTGTATGGATGACCGTGCCCGCCAGGGTCAGCCCGTCAACAAAGGAGGTATCCCATTCGGCGGTTACATTGGCCTGGAAGTCAGGCACGCCGACCGGGGTTTTGCCCAGGGTGCTGGCGCTGCTGGTGCTGGTCATTTCGGCATCAATGAACATGGCGCCTGCCATCAGTCGAATGCTGGGACTTACCTCGCCGAAGACATTGAGTTCAATGCCACGGTTCCGCTGTTCGCCATCGCTTGTGTAGACATTACCTGCATTCAATTGGCCGAATGGCTTTGTGATCTGGAAAACACTGGCGGTCGTGGCGACGGTATCGAAGTCCAGTTTGACACCCGCCTCATATTGCTTTGTCACATAAGGCGCGAGCGCTTCGCCTGCGTTGTTGGCGGTGTTCGGGGCTATATCGCCCTTGCTCAGGCCTTCGGCATAGTTGGTGTAGACCGAAACATGCTCCCAGGGCTTCACGACGATCCCGGCCATGGGGGACAGGGCGCTTTCGTCATAGGAATCGCTGGCGGCCCCGTTGGCGTCGAAATTGTCCGTTTCCACACGCTGCTGGCGTGCGCCCAGGGTCAATTGAACCCGCTCGTCCCAGACGGACAGGGTGTCAGCAAGGGCAACGCCGGTTATCGTGTTTTTTGACCGGGTAACGATATTGGACGGCTTTGCCACGGACTGTGCCGGGCGGTTGATCGGATCGTAGATGTTGGAGGTCAGGCCCACGCCGTTTGCGGAACCCTTCTTGAGGCGGTCACCGTAGTAGTTGGCCTGCAAAGTCAGGCTATGGTTGACTGCCGCCGTGTCGAATTGAACCCGGATTCCGGCATCGCTGCTCCATCTATAGGATTTGAAGACATAGCGTGACGGGGTGTCCGAGGTATCCCCGGCGCTGTTTTGAATGACCGGATAGCCGAACAGACGGTCAACCTCGGAAATGCCACCGCCCAGGCCACCGAAAACCATCAGGCTGTCGTTGATGTCGTATTCCGCCCGGAGCAGGGCCGTATTATCCTCTGTTTCAGACCATTCCCAGGCCTGCGTGATGTTGCGTGCGCCGTTGGGGGCGTCGGGCAGGGCGACGCCGGCTGCCAACCGGACTTCGCGGGACGGCGCATTGAAATCCTCGCGCTGATTGATCAGGTCGAGGGTCGCCCGGAAATCCTCACCGCGATAATCGAGTGCGGCGGACCCGAGGCGTGCGGTTCGGGTTTGATTGTCCAATGCTGTATCGCCATCGGAATAACCTGCGTTCAGGCGGATGCCGAATTCGTTGTTTTCTCCGAAGCGGCGGCCGACATCCGCATGGGCGCCTGCCTGCTCTCCGCGTCCGAAGGTACCTTTGATGGCCGTCAGGTCCTCGTCGCCTGCGCGTTTGGGCACAATGTTGATGGTGCCGCCAACGGCGCTGTTCGGGGCCATGCCGTAAATCAGTGCGGTCGGCCCCTTCACGACTTCCACCCGCTCCGCCAGGTCGGACATGATGCGATAGCTGGGCGTGACACCATAAATGCCGTCGAAGGCAATGTCGCTGGAGTTGCCGATGTTGATCGGGAAGCCGCGAATGTAATAAGCGTCCAGCATGCCGCCCGAGCTGCTGGATACGCGGACGGACGGGTCCTGTTTTGCCACATCGGCGACGGTCCCGGCCTGCTGGTTTTCGATCTTTTCCCGGGTGAAGCTGGTTGTGCTGAAGGGCGTGTCCATGATGTCCTTGTTGCCCAGCATGCCGACCCGTCCGCCACTTGCGACCATATTGCCTGCATAGGGCGCGGGCAGTGTGTTGATCACGGCGTTGGGGCTGGTCTGTGTGGCTTCCACATCAATTGGACGCAGTTGGACCGTACCGTCGTCGGCGGTGGTTGCCGAAGCCGTCCGGTCTACAAGGATAACGGATTTATCGGCGGTCACCTTGTAGGACAGCTCCGTCCCGCGCAGCAGATGGGAAATCGCCTGTGGCACGGTGAGAGAACCCTTCACCTGAACCGTCTCATCAATCGTCGGCAGATTAAAGGTGTAGGCGATGTTCCAGCCGGATGCCCTGCCGATATCGGCAATACCGGCGGCCAGCGTGTCGGCCTCGATATCGAATTGATACGTCTGGTCGGCGACCTGGTCTTGAGCCAGGGCAGGCGTCGCCACACCCAAAATCGGCGCAACGATTGCGCTGGATACCATCAAAGCTGCGACGAGGGATCTGGACTTGGGGTACGGGCGTGACGCCAACATTTCTCAACTCTCCAACAAACAATGAGTACTTTGGCAGCAAAGATGCTGCCTTCACTAAGGACTAACGGTTGGCGGGAAGAGACCCTCACATGCGAATGAAAATTTTTCGCAACTAGAAAAGGATGGTCAGCCAGGGGGTGCTGTGAAGCACTGTGCTATCGGTTGCCGCGGCAATGGTATCCAGGGCGCGGTCGATGTCGGTTGCGGGGAAAGTGCCGGAAATCTTTCGAGAAGCTAACGGCCCGATGACCACGATCCGCCCCGTGCCATATCGTTCCAACTGGTCGGTCAGGTCTCCGACGGGGATATTCTGAACGCTGATTTGCCCGTTCAACCATGACAGGACGAGGTCGAGATTGGCGGATGTGATCGCAGAGCTATGACCGTCGCGGACGGAGACGGATTGCCCCGGTATAAGGCGGGCAGGGTTTGTATCGGCGTTGCCGGTTACCTCGACTGCGCCCCGATTGACGCTGACGACCGTCTGGTCTGGTTGCAGGTCCACATTGAATCGCGTACCGACAACCCGGACAGTTGCCTCCTTCGCATTGACGATGAAAGGGCTGGTGTCATGATGCGCTACATCGAACAGGGCCTGGCCGCGTAACAGCGTAACCTGACGTCGTCCCTGTTCGAAGTTGGTTGAAAGGGCCGTATCCGCGCTGAGGGTTAAGGTGGAACCGTCCGGCAGTGTCGCGGTGGTGGCGATGTCACGGCCTGCAACGATATCGGCCTGCCAGTCCTGCAGGATATTCGGGGAGGTGAACCAGACAGCAGCCCAAAGCGCGCAGGACGCTCCCAGCAATGCGAGGGAGCCACGCCACCCCGGCCTGCGCAGGCGTTTCCAGGGCAGTTTGCTTTTTTGTGCAAGCCGTTTTGCCGGGGCTTCAAGCTGTGCCCAGAGGATACGCATCTGGTCAAAGGCCAACCGGTTGCCCGGGGCGGCGTTCAGCCAATCCTCAAGCTGGCGCTTCTCGTCTTCCGACAGTGAACCACCGGCGCGTTTTGCCAGCCAAAACGCGGCCTTGTCTTTCTGCTCGTCTGTCGGTTCGATGTCGCGCTGCATGGTTCCCGGCAACCCTTATGCCCCGTTTGCATTGTTCAGTGAGTTGGCTTTTCCCTACTCATAATGAACGCTCGGGATCAAAAAGACCGCATGTGGCAGTTGGATGGGTTCTTATGGCTGGTTAATATGCTCAGCCAGGTGGCGTTGGCAATGGCGCATGACACGGGCCAACTGCTTTTCCACCGCACTGACGGATATTCCATAGCGTCTGGCGATTTCGGCGTTGGGAACACCCTTGACCCTATGCAGGAGAAAAATCTCCCGGGCCTGCGGTCTTAATTCCATCAGGGCCTTGTCCAGTGTGGACAAGGCCCGGCGGGCCCCGACCTGCTCTTCCGGTGAAGAGGCCAGCACATGACCCAATTGATTGGGCAAGACCTGGTTCATCGCATGTTGCCGGCGGTGACTGCTGCGCCGGTGATCTGTGACGGCGTTGCGCACAGCCGCATAAAGGATTTTGGTATCGTCGTTGTCGCCACCACCGCTGCTGCCTGCCTGCAGCATCCTGGTATAGACATCCTGAACGATTTCCCCGGCGACCTCGCGGTCCTGCACACGCCTCGCCGCCAGCGATACAAGATGTCGGCTGTGCTTTTCGAACAGAATTGCGAGCTTGCGGTGCCAGGCATTCATGGGGCGGGAACGACATTCTGCCAACAGGGTTGCAACCAATCGGTCAGCAACGGCAATCCTGCCTTGTTTTGCAGAAATTAACTCAACCACCACTGACCTGCGTGGACGATATCAATGTTAATAATGATTATCAATAACAAGTTTGCATCCCGGTTGGCACCGCGATGGTGAGCCTATAAGGGGGGAGGCTCCTTTTTGATCTCAGGAAGATAAGGAGCCTCGGTGGCGGGAACCTTAGTTTGGAAAATCTATATTTGTCAGGATTGCTGTGCGGATCGACAGTTCGTCCTGGCTATAACGCTCAGTCCACCAAGGCGCGATTGATGTGGGTAGTGCTTGAGCTTGCATATCCAAAGGTATTGCGTTGAGTGCCAGCCCGGCCTCTTCGAAAATTTTAGCCATTTCGAACATTCGTAGGCCGTTGATATTGCCTTTCCATTTTTTGGAAAACTCATGCATTGGCATTTCATACAGTTCGGCAAAGGGGCGATCTTTGTATAAATGGTTCGAAAAATTCACGATGTGAAAATGTATCGTGTCTTTCGAAATATTTGCGATGTCGCGAGCCGCTTTGGAAAAGTCGTGGATATGTTCGAGGCAAGATATTGATACAACAAGGTCTACATGTGGCTCGTCCGTCGGGCGTTGTGAAATGCCGCCCTTCTTGAAGCTTACTTTGGGCATTGCCGATTGTGGGCCAACATCTTGTGTTCTTATGCCGGGAACGTTGCTCCTCAGAAAGGACGCATTTTCTGGCAGAGCTGTTTCAAGGTATCGCCCGCCTGCCGCAATATCGGAAAACAGCTGTTCATTGAAGAGTGGGTCGACGCCGATGTAGTTTTTTGCTCCTGCGACCAATGCCAGGGGCATCGTTCCGCCGTGCGGACCGCAGCCGATTTCAAGAACGGTTTTGTCTCTCATTAGCCTGATGAGATAGGAAAAATCCACTCCAGCCAACTTGCAGGCATCGAATAGGATTTTTGCCGCTTTTTCCGGTCGCTGGAACTCTTTCGCGTACAAAAAGTCGATGCGCTGCAGAGTGTATGAATCGAAACCGGTTTTCCGGAGTGCCTTGGCGAAAACTGCCGGTAAGGGCAAACTGCGAGCTGTATTGTAGTAAGCGGTCAGTTTTGAGAACAAGCCAACGCATCCCTGTATGACAAGCTGATATTGGATCGTTTGATGTACTCTTGATTGATTTCGGTGTAAATAGGCACCGATATTTGGAGTTCTGAGAGCTTGTGCCGTTACTGTGAAGGCTGCTCCAAACTGAAGCAGCCTTCCTTTGACGCAGAGTAATGTGATGTATCGCTAATGCCACCCCTCAACACCGGACATATCCGGCAGTTGGTGGGCGATGCCCTTGTGGCAGTCGATACAGGTCTTGTCTCCTTCGATCAGGAATTTCTTATGGGCTTCTGCCGCGCGTGGTCCCTGCATGGTCAAATCCATGGACTCTTCGCTATGGCAGTTTCTGCATTCAAGCGAGTCATTGGATTTCAGGCGGTTCCATTCATGACTGGCAAGCCGCAATCGTTCATCCAGGAATTTGTCACGGGTGTTGATCGTGCCGAAGATTGCACCCCAGACCTCTTTCGATGCCTGCATTTTGCGGGCAATCTTGTCGGTCCAGTTATGCGGCACATGGCAGTCCGGGCAGGTTGCCCGCACACCGGAGGCATTGGAGAAATGCACGGTGGTCTTCAGTTCTGAAAACACATTGTCGCGCATTTCGTGACAGGATGTGCAGAAGGTCTCCGTGTTGGTGGCTTCCAAGGCGGTGTTGAACCCGCCCCAGAACAGAACCCCGGCGACAAATCCACCGACGGTCAGGAAACCAAGGCTCAGGTGCACGGCGGGCCGTGTCAGCGTCTGCCAGAAAATCTTTAGGAGATATATGAGCTTTCGCATGCCGATCTCCTGTCTATTCTTTGTTCTTCGGCAGGATGAGTGAATCAATGTCGACGAATTCGTTTTCGATCATCGGCTTCACATCCATCTGCGGAACATGACATTGGTTGCAGAAATAACGGCGCGGGGAGACGGTCGCCAGGAACTGGTAATCCCGATCCATGAAGTGGGTGATGCTGAGCATCGGGGCACCACTTTCGCCCGTGCGGTTTCTCGCATGGCAGGACAAGCATTTATTGGCGTTTTTGGTCACCTGATAACCGTCGATCTCATGGGGGATGGTCGGCGGCTGTTCAGGGTAGTTGCGAACCCGCCGCCCGGCCTTGTCTTCGGTCTTGGGCATGACGGGGGGCGTGGCATTATCCGCCAGCGGTTCCTCGCTGCGAAGGTCGGCAATGGATGTTCCCGCCTCCTGCGCAAAGACAGCCTGTGAGATGATCAGTGTCAGTGCTGCTACTATAATCCCGATACGCATCGGTTTATCCTCCTCGTCCCACAGGTCATGCTTTTACGATCCGGACCGCACATTTCTTGTAATCGGTCTGTTTCGAAATCGGGTCGGTCGCGTCAAAGGTCACCTTGTTGATAAGCTGGCTGGCGTCGAACCAGGGCACGAAAACCAGACCGCGTGGCGGCTTGTTACGGCCGCGTGTTTCCACACGGGTCAGGATGTGGCCCCGGCGCGATTCCACCTTCACCTCATCACCCCGGCGCAGGCCCATCTCCCGGGCGTCATCCGGATGCATGAAGCATTTGGCGTCCGGCATGGCCTTGTAGAGTTCTGGCACGCGCTGTGTCATGGAGCCGGAATGCCAGTGTTCCAGAACACGTCCGGTTGCCAGCCAGAAGGGATAGCTATCATCCGGGGATTCTGCAGGCGGCTCATAGGGCAGGGCGAAGATACGCGCCTTGCCGTCCTTGTGTCCGTAGAACTGGATGCCGGTTCCCGGTTCGACAAAGGGGTCGCTGCCTTCGCGGAAGCGCCAGCGCGTTTCCTTGCCGTCCACCACCGGCCAACGCAGTCCGCGTTCTTCGTGGTAACGGTCGAAATCCGCCAGGTCGTGGCCATGACCACGGCCAAAGCTGGCATATTCCTCAAACAGGCCCTTCTGGATGTAAAAACCGAAATCGTCGGCCTCATGGTTGGCATAATCCATGTTGCGGTCGGCTAATGGATAGCGGTCGACATTTCCGTTTCGGTAGAGGACTTCGTAGAGGGTCTTGCCGCGATATTCCGGCGCTTTGGCCAACAATTCCTCCGGCCAGACCTCGTCTGTGGTGAAGCGTTTGGAGAACTCAACCAGTTGCCAAAGGTCGGATTTGGATTCGCCCGGCGCATCGACCATTTGATACCAGAACTGGGTCCGCCGTTCGGCATTGCCATAGGCACCTTCCTTTTCCACCCACATGGCGGTGGGCAGGATCAGGTCGGCGGCCTGGGCGGTGACCGTCGGATAGGCGTCGGAGACGACGATGAAGTTATCCGGGTTGCGATAACCGGGAAGGGTTTCTTCCATCATATTCGCCGCGGCCTGCATGTTATTGTTCACCTGCACCCAATAGGCGTTCAGCTTGCCGTCCTTGAGCATCCGGTTCTGAAGCACGGCGTGGTAGCCGGGTTTGGGCGGAATAGTTCCGTCCGGCAGGCGCCAGATTTTTTCCGCAATGGCGCGGTGTTCCGGTTTGGCGACGACAAGGTCGGCGGGCAGGCGGTGGGAGAAGGTCCCGACCTCACGTGCAGTGCCGCAGGCGGACGGCTGGCCGGTGAGCGAGAAGGGGCTGTTGCCGGGTTCGGAGATTTTCCCCGTCAGCAGATGAACGTTATAGATCAGGTTGTTCGCCCAGACGCCGCGGGTGTGCTGGTTGAAGCCCATGGTCCAGAAGGACGTAACCTTGATGTTCGGATCGGCGTAGATTTCCGCCATTTCCAGCAGCCGCTCTTTCGGCACGCCGGACATTTCATGCGCCTTGTCGAGGGTGTATTCGGAGACGAATTCCGCATATTCCTCAAAAGTCATCGGCGAGGAACCGCCAGCCTTGTCCGCATTCTCGGCGGCTTGCTGTAACGGATGCTCGGGTCGCAGGCCATAGCCGATATCGGTGTTGCCCCGACGGAAGGTCGTGTGTCTGTCGACAAAGTCCTTGTTCACCTTGCCGGTCTGGATGATGTGATTGGCGATGAAGTTCAACAGGACCAGGTCGGTCTGGGGCTTGAACACCATCGGGATATCCGCCAGGTCAAAACAGCGATGCTCAAAGGTGGAAAGCACGCCGACCTTCACATGCGGGGCGCTGAGGCGGCGGTCGGTGACACGCGTCCAAAGGATCGGATGCATTTCCGCCATGTTGGAACCCCAGAGGAAGAAGGCGTCCGCGTTTTCGATATCGTCATAACAGCCCATCGGCTCGTCGATGCCGAAGGTCCGCATGAAGCCACCCACGGCAGATGCCATACAGTGCCGGGCGTTGGGGTCGATATTGTTGGAGCGGAAACCGGCCTTCATCAGTTTTGAGGCGGCATAGCCCTCCCAGACCGTCCATTGCCCTGACCCGAACATGCCGACGGCAGTGGGGCCTTTTTCCTTCAGGGTTTTCTTGAATTTCTCGGCCATGACGTCGAAGGCTTCGTCCCAGGAAACGGGTTCGAATTCACCATTCTTGTCATATTGGCCGTTCGTCTTACGCAGAAGAGGGGTCGTCAGGCGGTCTTTGCCATACAGGATTTTTGAAAGAAAATACCCTTTCACGCAGTTGAGGCCACGGTTGACCTCCGCCTTGACGTCACCATGGGTGGCGACCACACGGCCCTGTTTGGTCGCGACCATAACCGAACAACCCGTGCCACAGAAGCGGCAAGCCGCCTTGGACCATTTCAGGCCGGTCTTCTCGCGGTTTGTGACCAGGTTCTGCGCCTGGGCGGGAAGGGTTATGCCCGCAGCAGCGACCGCTACAGCAGCGGCCTGCGCCTTGAGCAGCGCGCGTCTGGAGGTAGCAAACTCTGTCATCAGTGGCTCTCCTGCATTGGGGCGTCTTCTTCCTCGTCGATGGCATGGAAGACGAGGTCACAGCTCAAGACGCCGTTGAACTGGGTACATGTCGTGCTGAAATCCGAAATATCGTTAGCGCGTTCGGCGCTGAGCACGACAACGATTTTGCCGCTTGGGTCGGTTGCGTGAATGTCGAGGTTCTCGAAATCGGCGAGGGCGGCTTCGACAGTGGCGAGACAGTCCGGCTGACAGCGGACCACCAGGCTTGCGATATGACAGGGGGCATTCATGCGGTTTCCTCCATGGGCGCTCTGGCGCTGATGGCGTTGGCGGGGCACAGGGAAAGGCATGCGCCGCAGCCGTTGCATTTTTCCTGATCAATGTCGGGTTGGGCTGGTCCGCCCAGACGGGGGCGGAAGGCAATCGCGGACTGTTCGCATGCGTCGCGGCAAGCCTCGCAGTGAATGCCAGCATGGGGCAGGCAGTTGTCTTTGTTGACGGTCAGGGTCAGATTCCAGGGTGGTTCCTGACGGCGATTGAAAACCGGTTCGGGGCATACATCCGCGCAGGCCCCACAGAAGGTGCATTCGCCTTGCCCGCGCATGAAGTCGATGGTTGGAAAGCCACCGTCGCCGCGGACGAGTATGTCTTGCGGGCAGGCGTCAAGACAGGCGTCGCACCGGCTGCATCGGTCGATGAGGGTTTCATTATCCGTCCAAGGCGGCCTCAGCGCAGGCGCAGGCCTGTGCCATGATCCGCGCAGCAGGGCGCGGCGCCCCGGGTCCGGTTTGTCGGCGGCGGCTGGCATCGCATTGATTCCTTTTGGTTGACTAAACCGGGCCCGGAGGGCCGAAAACCATCTGCGATAACCACACCACCAGGCCATAGGCGCCGACAAAGGCAACCGCAAAACCCGGTATCAGAATAAATGTTGTAAACAGAAAAGTGCGGAATTCCGCCTTTTTCGAACTTGTGTCGACTGCTTGTTGTGCCGCCATCGTCTGCTGTCCTTGAGCTACGTGTTGGCTATTTATAGGTCGCTCACATCGCGATCCCTGATCCTCGCTTAGATGACTAATTGTTCCTGATGCGCGTCGATATGATTTCGATCAATTATGCGCGTTTTATGTCATCACGGTCGAGAAATGGTACGGTCATACAGCTTAGGGTGTCAAATCAATGTACTACGGGTGGGGGATAAGCGTGGACAGGTCGACGGGCAGCAGCCGTTTGAACATGGCGATGCTGCGGTCTCCGCAGGCGCGATCCTGAATGACGGCGTGGCGGACAGCGCTTGCCAATTGTTCCATGACAAGGGCGGCGAGAATATCCCGGTCGCCCCGGTTCATAGTCGGCCATACCGGCTCCATTGCGTCAGTCAGGGTTTGCGCATGGGCCTTGCAGTCTTCGCTATCCAGGGTCTGCAAGGCCTTGTCACCCTGTGTTGCCCGCCAGATATCCCGCATGGCCGGTTCTGCCAGGAACATCTGGTAGTATCCATCCACCGTTCCCAAAAGCGCCTCGTGCAACTCTTCTTGCGTGCCAATACCCGCAAGGGCTGCTTTGACGCATTCCCGACCCTGTTCGTTGTATCGTTCGGCCAGCGTGTAAACGATGGCCGCCTTGTCCGGGAAATACTGGTAGAGCGAGCCTATGGAAACCTCAGCCTGATCGGCAATCTCGCTCATGTGAACCGCATCCAACCCCTTTTCGGTGATCAGCCTTGTTGCGACGTCAAGCATGCGTTCGAATCGTTCGCGGCTGCGTTTTTGCGTGGGAATCCGGCGGGGGGCAAGGGCTTTCGCGGCGGTGGTTTCGGGCATGTCGGTTCACGATTGTCTATTTTCTGACTTGACTTGGAAAATATATGAGGGATTATCACATTTGTAAATATGAGTGATACTCACATTTTGAGAAGAATAATGGCTGACCCATTGTTTTTGGTTGCCGATGGCGTTCGGCGCGCCTTGGGTCGTGAGCCAAAGGACTTCCGCGACTATGTGCGTCAAACAGCGGCGACAGAAATCTGGAGCGTCTGATGATTGAAACGGGACTGGCTAGTGCGATACTGGCGGCGGCCGTTGGGAGCAGCCTGATAGCAGGGGTGTTCTTCGCATTTTCCAGCTTTGTTATGGCGGGGCTGCGAAACGTGCCTGTGGCACAGGGCGTTGCCGCGATGCAGGCAATCAATGTGACGGTGCTGCGGTCGACATTTCTGGCGGTGTTCATGGCAACGGCGGTGTTGTCTGCTCTCCTGATTGTCGTAGCCGTCCTTCGCTGGGGGCGACCGGGCTGCATGTATATCGTGGTCGGTGGATTATGTTATGTGATCGGGAGTTTTCTGGTCACAGCCGTCTTCAATGTGCCGCTTAACGACAAACTGGCTCTTGTTGGTGGCGATGCGCTGGAAATGGCGGAAGTCTGGGGTGTTTACCTGCGGGACTGGATGCTCTGGAACCATGTCAGGACGGTATTCTCGCTTCTGGCTGCCTTATTCTTCATACTGGCCCACGCTACGTAAGCCATTCGTGTGAAATACCCGCCCGAAATTCGGCGGCAGGGGTGACACGCCTATGATACAAAGCGGTCATCTACTGTGGTCAGGTGACAATAATGCTGTTCGAAACGACAAATGATGACGATCTCTACGACGCGTTTATGGCGCGAGACCCGGCCTATGACGGCTTTGCCTATGTCGGGGTGAAAAGCACGGGCATATTCTGCCGCCTGACCTGTCCGGCGCGAAAGCCGAAGCGGGAAAATGCGGTTTTCTTCGCGACTGTCTCTGAATGCATGGAATCGGGGTTCCGGCCCTGCAAGCGCTGTAAGCCATTGGTCCGGGCGGGCGAGGCCGATCCGATGATCCGGGCTTTGACCGATGCCCTGGAACGCGAACCGGAAAGGCGGTGGTGCGAAGAGGATATCGTCAGGATGGGTTTTGATCCGTCGACGGTCAGGCGCGGGTTCAAGCGCCATTTCGGTATTACCTTCCTGGAAATGGCGCGTCTGCGCCGGGTGGGGAAGGTCACGGATCAACTGGCATCAGGCGGTAGTGTGATTGATGCCCAACTGGACGCGGGATTTGATTCGGGAAGTGGCTTTCGGGCGGCCTTTAAGCGGTTGCTGGGCCAGCCGCCTGTCAATCTTCGCGGGGGCGAGTTGCTGACTGCTGATTGGATTGATACGCCGGTCGGGGCAATGATCGCCGTGGCAGACAGACATGCGCTGCACCTGCTGGAATTTCATGATCGCAAGGCATTGCCCACTGAACTGAAGAAACTTCAGATTGCAACGAAATCTGCAGTCGGTATTGGTCGCCAGCCGCCGATCGACCAGATCGAGGCGGAACTGAAGACCTATTTTTCAGGGGAAAGTGCCAATTTTCGAACACCTCTGGTGCTGCATGGCTCTTCCTTCACGCGGAATGTCTGGCAATCTTTACAGCGTATTCCGGCGGGTGAAACACAAAGCTACAGCCGGTTGGCGGCGGATATGGGACGACCGACGGCGGTGCGCGCCGTGGCCCGTGCCAATGGCGCAAACCAGATCGCCATTGTTATCCCCTGCCACCGGGTCTTGGGCGCGGATGGATCGCTGACCGGCTATGGCGGCGGGCTGTGGCGGAAACGGTGGTTGCTGGAACATGAACGCCGAATGGCATCTTTGAACTGATTTTTTCGGGGGAAGGCTATGAACCAAAAAGAAAAAGCAGACCTGTTTCAGGCATTGCACGTGAAAGGCGACCCGGTCGTCCTCTATAATATCTGGGACGCTGGAAGCGCCAAGGCCGTTACAGAGGCCGGTGCGAAGGCCATCGCCACGGGCAGCATGTCCGTCGCCGCCGCACAGGGATATCCGGATGGCCAAGTCCTGCCGATGGACCTGTTGCTTACAATTGTAGAACGGATCGTTGCAACAACGGACCTGCCGGTTACAGTTGATTTCGAGGGGGGATATGCGCGGGCCGCGGAAGAGGTGGCGGCGAATGTTTTGACAGTCCTGAAGGCCGGGGCGGTCGGGATCAACTTCGAAGATCAGATCGTCGGCGGCGACGGCATTTACTGCATCGAGGAGCAGGCCGCACGGATCAGGGCCATCCGCCATATGGCGGATGAAGCGGGGGTGCCATTCTATATCAATGCGCGCACTGATCTTTTCCTGAAGAACAGTGACGTAGAGACGCATGCCGGATTGATGGCGGAGACAAAAGAGCGTGCCAAGGCCTATGCAGAGGCCGGGGCCAGCGGTTTCTTCGCACCGATGTTGTCGAACGAAAATCTTATCGCTGACCTTTGTGAGACAACAAAACTGCCTGTCAATATTATGCATATAGACGGGGCTCGCGGGTTGGCAGAACTGGGCGTGGCCCGCATCAGCTATGGTCCGGGTCCCTATTTCCAGCAGATGACCAGACTGTCCAATGCGGCAAGGGATGTCTATCAGGCCTAATCGTTCGACTGCTCCAGTATATGGCGCATTGTCGTGGCAGTGAAATTGTCCATCGGGTAGAAGGCTTCGATCGCAAGTTCCGACAGACTGACATCCAGCGCAGTACCGAAAACGGTCGTTGTGCTGATAAAGGTCAGGACATCGTCGGAATGTTTCAACTGCAGTGGAACAGCGATACTGCCATATGGTCGGGCGGTACCGGTCGTATAGGGGCTCGCGCCGATGGGAACGGGCAGGGAGGTCAGTTCCTCCAAAAGTTCGACCAAGGCAGTGTCACCTGTGGTGTCGATCTGTTGTTTCAGGCGCTCAAAGATATGATGCCGCCACTCCCGGATATTGCTTATTCGTGGGGCCAGCCCATTAGGATGCAGGCTGAGCCTCAGGACATTGACCGGTGGTTCGAGCAAGAACGGATCGACATTGTCCAAAAGGGCGAAGATGGCGCGGTTGGCTGATATCAGGTGCCAATGCCTGTCGATGGCAAGGGCCGGATGCGGCTCATGACCTTTCAGTATCTGTTCCACGGTGTGGCGTGTGGCGTCCAGGGCCGGATGGTCCATCGCCCGTTCCTGATAGGCCGGTGCAAAGCCCGCCGCAACAAGAAGGGTATTCTGTTCTCTGAGTGGTATGGAAAGCTGGTCCGCCAGGCGCAGGATCATGTCCCGGCTGGGTCGGGATCGTCCCGATTCCAAAAAGCTGAGGTGACGCTGGGAAATGTCGGCTTCTGAAGCAAGGTCAAGTTGGCTCAATCGGCGGCGTTTCCGCCATTCCTTCAATTGCGGACCAAAGCCAGGCCGGGTTTTTAAGACTGTGTTTTCCATGGGTGGACGGTATCAGGCGATTTTTCTTACGTCTATTACCTGTGAGGTAATCGATTAAAGAAACGAGTTGGACAAAACTCTGTTCATGACGCTTCCGATTGTGGGGGCTTTAATCGAAGGAGTTTGCTATGAAAGCCTATGCCATTGCCGATTTGCATTCGGTCGATATGGGGCCGGAAATCGTGCAGTATCTTGAAAATATTGATGAAACCCTGGCCCCTTTTGAAGGGCGGTTTATCGTCCATGGTGGGGCCAAGTCTGTAGTGGAAGGCACATGGCCCGGTGACCTGATCATCGTTGAGTTTCCGAGCAAATCAGCCGCGCAGGCATGGTATGCTTCGCCAGCCTATCAACGGATTTTGGCGCTGCGGGCCAATAATTCCGACGGTGACGTTGCAATTGTAGAGGGCGTATCTCCGGGGCATCGGGCAACCGATATCCTCACTTCTTCTTGAAAGGGCGAAGAGTGATTTCGGTCAATGTATTCGCCTGATTGTCTGGTAGGATATTTGCAAACAGGTCAACACAATATCTGATTGCGAGGGGCTTATGGGCGAGAGGCCGGAATCCTGTAAATCACTGGATGGTATTAACCTTACCTTTTGTGGTGCTGCGGGAACTGTCACCGGTTCCTGTTATCTGATCGAACATGCCGATGGCCGCTTCCTTGTGGATTGCGGCATGTTCCAGGGGAACAAGACACTAAAGTCCCTGAACTATGGGGCATTCCCTTTCGATCCGGCGACGATAGACTTCGTGCTGCTGACCCATGCCCATATCGACCATAGCGGCCTGATCCCCAAACTCTGCAAGCATGGGTTCAAGGGACCGGTCCATATGACGGAACCGACCGCAAGTCTGTTGGCTTTCATGCTGCCGGACAGTGGCCATATCCAGGAAAGCGAAGTCCGCCTGTTGAACCGCCGCAATGTCCAGCGTGGCAGGCGGGCAGTACAGCCCATCTACAGTCAGCGTGAGGCGATTAACAGCCTCAACCAGTTGCAGACCGTTGATTATGATGAATGGATGTCGCCGGGCGAAGGGGTGCGGGCACGTTTCTGGAATGCCGGTCACATCCTGGGGTCGGCCTCCGTTGAGATCGAGGTTCAAAACGGCGAAAGCGGCCCTATTCGATTGGTCTTCTCCGGTGATATCGGTCCGCTAGAAAAGGAATTCCATGATGACCCGGAAGGTCCCGCAGGTGTGGACTACCTGATTTCGGAAGGGACCTACGGCAGCCGCGAACGTGAGGATCAGTCGGTTGCGCATCGCCGCGAGATTTTGAAGCAGGAATTACTCGACGGCTATAACGCAGGTGGCAACATCCTGATTCCGGCCTTTGCGGTGGAACGCACGCAGGAACTTCTTTTCGATATCAGTTGGCTGATCAAACACAGCCAGATTCCGCCCATGCCGGTTTTCCTGGACTCGCCCATGGCCATCGAGGCCACGCGGACCTTTGCGCGCTATGCCGACCTTTTGCAGGGGATTGGCGATGAAAGAGAATTCCTGAGCGAAGAGGATTTCCGGGCCACCGAGACCGTGGAGGAAAGCAAGGAAATCGCGAAGATTTCCGGTGGTGCGATTATCATTGCCGCCAGCGGGATGTGCGATGCCGGGCGTATCCGGCATCACCTGAAAAACAACCTGTGGCGGGATAATGCGACCGTCATCTTTGTTGGATATCAGGCCCCGGGCACGTTGGGAAACCTGCTTCTGGAAGGCAAAAACCCGGTTCGCATCCATGGTGAGGAAGTGTCGGTGCGCGCGCGGATACGCCGGATCGAGACCTATTCCGCCCATGCCGACCAGTCAGAACTGGTTGCCTGGGTTGAGGCGCGGATGCCGGTTCAGAACGCCATTTTCCTGTCCCATGGTGAGGCGTCGGCTTTGGAGGTGTTGCGCGGAGAACTGATCAAGGCGGGCTGTCAGGAAGACCTGATCCATGTGCCGCAGATCGACGACTGTTATCACCTGACCGGCAAGGGCTATATCAAACAGCGCCATGTGCCCCATCGCGTCGAACAGGAGGAAATCGTCAATACGGACTGGCATAACGACTATGCCGGTTTCCTGTCGGACCTCTCCCGGGAACTGTCCGCCATGCCCGATAACAAGGAACGGCAGAAGATGCTGCGGCGTTTACAGGGCATGATCACGGGACATGCGGTGGATGATCGACATGGAAAAAAGCATCATGAGTGACCGGCAGGTCTTTTTCGATACGGATGCCTATACGCCGAAGCAAATGGCCGCGCGGGTTGAAACCTCAGGCGTGGCAAAGGCGGAACTGGCCATTATTCCATTATTGATGCTGTCTATCCTGGCCGGTGCCTTCATAGCCTTCGGGGCGATGTTCTACACGATGACGGTGACCGGTTCCACAATGGGGCTGGGTCCGACGCGGCTATTGGGTGGGGCTGCCTTTTCGCTCGGGCTGATCCTGGTTCTGGTTGGCGGGGCGGAACTGTTCACCGGCAACAGCCTTGTCGTCATGGCCTGGGCGGACCGCAAGGTCTCGACCGTGGCGCTTTTGCGAAACTGGGGGCTTGTCTACATCGGGAATTTTGTCGGTGCCCTGGCGACCGCCGCCTTCGTTTGGTTGTCCGGCGTCTTGGCAATTGACCACGGGGCGGTCGCACAAACCGCAATTGCGATTGCGGCGGGAAAGCTGCAGCTTGGATGGCAGGAAGCCTTTTTCCGGGGCATTCTGTGCAATGTGCTGGTTTGTCTGGCCGTGTGGCTGTGCTTTGCGGCACGCTCGGTCGCCGGTAAAATCCTGGCAATCCTTTTCCCGATCACGGCGTTTGTCGCGCTGGGGTTCGAACATAGTGTTGCGAATATGTATCTTATTCCAATCGGCATGGCGTCGGCCGGTGTAATCAATATCGTGGGTTTTCTGCACAACCTGTTTTTTGTGACTCTCGGGAACATAGTGGGAGGCGGCCTGTTGGTGGCGGCGGTCTACTATGTGATCTATGTCCGCCGGTCCTGAGGTCTGGCTGGTGGCCGCAGGTTGAACAGTCCCTTTTCAATTTCGATGATCAGGAAAATACTGCCTGCGATCAGGGCACATATCCCCCACAGGCCCGCGCCCATCGGGTGGGTGCCGAACAGCAGGTTCATCGCGGGCAGATAGGTATAGACCGCCTGCAGGGCCAGGACGGTCGCAACTGAGATCCAGGCGGGCAGGGCGGCGCGTGTGAACAGGTCGTGGACGGCAGCGCTGTGCTGGCGGCGGATGTTGAACAGATAGAATATCTCAAACAGGACGAGCGTGTTGACCGCGGCTGTCCGAGCCAGTTCCACCGGTGACCCTTCTTCCAGAAGATAGACATATATTCCAAAGACTCCGGCAACCAGAATGACGGAGACAAAGCAGGTTCGCCAAAACAGGAAAGCCGATAACAGTGGGGCTTTTGCCGGGCGTGGTGGTCGTCCCATGATGTTACTTTCCGCCCCTTCGAAGGCCAGGGCCAGAGACAGGGTGACGGTGGTCACCATATTGACCCACAGGATTTGCACCGGCGTGATCGGAAGTGTCAGGCCCAATGCGACGGCGAGCGCGATGGTCATGGCTTCGCCCGCGCTGGTGGGAAGGATATAGAGAATGGCCTTTTTGAGATTGTCATAGACCACCCGGCCTTCTTCGACCGCATGGGCGATGGAGGCGAAATTGTCGTCGGCAAGCACGATCCGCGCGGCTTCCTTCGCCGCTTCCGTGCCCTTCTTGCCCATGGCGATGCCCACGTCCGCCCGTTTCAAGGCAGGCGCGTCATTCACGCCGTCACCGGTCATGGCGACAATCTCGCCGTTGCTTTGCAGTGCTTCGACAAGGCGCAGTTTCTGTTCCGGTGAGGTCCGGGCGAAAACGTCGACCTCACTTGCCGCTTGCGCCAGATCCGGGCCGGTCATGGTTTCCAGGTCGCTGCCGGACAGCGCGGTTGTACTGTTGACGAGGCCCAGTTGACCGGCGATCGCCTTGGCCGTTTCCGCGTGGTCACCAGTGATCATTTTTACCCGGATGCCCGCCGCATGACAGCGTTTGATCGCCTCAACCGCCTCTTCGCGTGGCGGATCCTCAAGACCGAACAGGCCCAGAAAGACAAGGCCGCCTTCAACGTCACCAAAAGTCAGGTCGCGTGTTTCCGTATCAACCACCCGCATGGCCAGGGCCAGCACACGTTCCCCGTTTGCGGTCATGGTGCTGATCTTCCGGTACCAGTGGTCGGTGTCCAGTGGTTCGATCAACTGGCTTGCCGCCTGCCGGTCGCACATGCGCAGGACCCTCTCGGGCGCGCCTTTCACGAAGATTGCGGCCTCGCCTTCATGGCTGTGGTTCAGGGTTGCCATGAAGCGGTGGCCGGTGTCGAAGGGGATTTCGTCGCTGCGTGGCCATTGTTTTTCCAGGTCGGACCTGGCGATGCCGCTTTTTAACGCCAGCGTTAATAAGGCCGCTTCCATGGGGTCGCCGGTAATCCACCAGTCGCCATCGTCGTTTTGCTGCAGGGAGGCGTCGTTGCAAAGGACGGCGGCCCGCAATAGCTGCGTCAGGTAATCGCCGTCCTGGCCCAATATGGTTTTGCCCCCGGCCTCAATATCGCCATGAGGCGCATAGCCTGTTCCGGTAACCTTATAGTCCCGTTTTGCGGTTGCGATGTCGCAGACGCACATTTCGTTGCGGGTGAAGGTGCCGGTCTTGTCAGAACAGATCACCGTGACCGACCCCAATGTTTCCACGGCAGGCAGTCGCCGGATTATGGCATGTCGTCCGGCCATTCGCTCCACGCCGATGGCCATGGTGATGGTTATGATGGCGGGCAGCCCTTCTGGAATAGCGGCAACAGCCAAGCCGACCGCTGCGAGGAACATTTCATCCGCTGCAAACTGGTAGAGGTAATAACCAGCCAGAAAAGTGACCGCCGCCAGCGCCAGGATACCTGCGGTCAGAACGTGCCCGAAACGCGTCATCTGGCGCAACAGAGGCGTGGTAATTGTGCCGACGCGTTGGATAAGGGCGCCGATGCGCCCGATTTCCGTCTGACGGCCTGTGGCAACGACAATACCGGCACCGCTGCCTTGTGTGACAAGGGTCCCCGAATAAGCCATGCAACCGCGATCGCCCAGGGCGGCATCCGGGCTGGCAGAGGTCACGTTTTTCTCTACAGGTACAGATTCCCCGGTCAGCAGGGCTTCTTCTATGAAAAGCCCCTTGGTCCGGAACAGGCGCAGGTCGGCAGCCACGCGGTCTCCCGGCTGCAGTATGACAATGTCGCCCGGCACGATTTCGACTGCGGGAACATCTACACGGCGGTTATCCCTAAGCAGGCTTGCCTGCGGGGATACAAGGTTCCTGATGGCATCGAGCGCTCGTTCCGCCCGTCCTTCCTGAATAAAGCCGATGACGGCATTGATCAGCGTGACGCCCAGAATGACGCTGCAATCGAGCCAGTGTCCCAGAATGGCGGTAACCACTGCGGCAGTGAGCAGGACATAGATCAGGACATTGTTGAACTGGTTCAGGAAGCGGATGTAGGCGGGGTGGGGCGCGGTTGTCGGCAGTTGGTTCGGCCCATAGACTTTAAGCCTTGCCTCTACGTCGCCGCCGGTCAGCCCGTTCCTGCTTGTCTGAAATGCCGCAAAGGCCTGTTCAATGGGAACGGCATGCCAGGGCTGGCCGCTGCCCTGCTGCTGTGACATGCCCTGTCGCCTCTGCCTTTCCATCGTTCCTGCCCTTTTCATGACGCATGGTAAACTTGTGTTTTGTTCATCATATTCTTTTTGCGGGCGATTTCCGTGACAAAGATCAACTTGAATATGTCATGCCCGGCATAAGTCTTTTTGTATCCGGCGGATTGGCATTTTGCTGTCTGGCCGACTATCTTGTCGTCAAAACAACATTGAATGGGGGTGGGTCATGAGCGACCTGGCGAGCAATGTAACCATGGCCCTTTGGGCGACGAACCTGGGTGTCTCCGTTGAGGGCCTTCATGGTTGGGCGGCATGCGTGGATCATGAAATGGCTGAGGCCAGGCGCAACGGGGCCGATATCTTTGTCATGCCCGAATATGCAAGTGAACAATGGCTTGCGTTCAAACCGGAAGGGTTGGCGTCGGATCGTGAAATCGCCTGGATGGCGGACCTTGCCCCGGAGGCTGTGGACCTGGCGGCCAAACTGGCGGCCAAACACGACATGCTTCTGGTTGCGGGCAGCCTGCCCTGGCATACCGATGCGGGCCAGACCAACCGCGCCGTGATCCTCACCCCTGAAGGAGACCGCTATTTCCAGGACAAGCTCAGCCTGACGCCCGGTGAACAGGAGGAGGATGCCTGGAATCTTGTTCCGGGAAAGGAGCTGCAGATCATGCAGTGGCGTGGGCTGCGTTTTGCTGTCCTGATCTGTCTGGATGTGGAGATGCCGGCGCTTTCCTGCCTGCTCGCCCCTCATTCGCCTGATCTGGTTATTGTTCCATCGATGACGGCTCAACCGTCAGGCTATAACCGGGTGTTTGGCTGCGCGAAGGCGCGGGCGGTGGAACTGATGACGGCTGTGGCCGTGGTCGGCACTACGGGAACTGCGGTGAATTCAACCCAGAACCCAACCAATTATTCCGGGGCGGCGGTCTATATTCCCTGTGAGCCGGACCTGGGTTTTGATGGTGTTTTCGACAAAATGGAGCCGGGATGGGACGACGGCAAGGCAGGGCCTTTACTGCTGGCCCGGGATGTGCCAATTGGCACTATTCGCAAGCTGCGTTCCGGTGAGGCAGAGGTTTGGCCCGGGGGCTGGTCGGCGGCGAATGTGAAGGTCATTGAAAACGGTTAGTCAAGTATCAGGTTCCATGGGCAGGCCCAATTATATCACCGCAGAAGGTTTGAAGACGCTACAGGACGAACTGGATCATCTGTGGAAAAAAGAACGGCCGGAGATCGTGTCCGTCGTCTCCTGGGCGGCGGGCAACGGCGACCGTAGTGAAAACGGCGATTACATCTACGGCAAAAAGCGCCTGCGTGAAATTGACCGGCGCGTGCGCTTCCTGCGTAAACGCCTGGAGGTGGCCGTGGTGGTCAATCCGTCGGAACAGCCCAATAAGGATCAGGTCTTCTTTGGTGCGACTGTTGAGTATGAAAACAGTCGTGAAGAAGTCAAAAAAGTCCGGATTGTCGGTGAAGACGAGGCGGAATCGCTGAAGGGAAAAATCAGTTGGATTTCGCCCGTGGCCCGCGCCCTGATGAAAGGCCGGGTGGGGGACTTGGTTATGGTCCGCACACCTGCCGGGGAAGATGAGCTGGAGATCCTTCGAATCTCTTATGAGGCCTGACTTTCAGTCGCTCAAGCCGGAAAAACTAAAAAAAATCGCATTAGTTGATATGAGTCAAGCTTATGCACGTCTCCAAACTATATTATAGTTAGCTAAGAAATGGCTTTTGCCTGACTGGTTCCCTGGTCGCAAGGATTGGCGCGACTGAAAGCCGTAAATAGGGAACCGGAATCTCGCCTGACGGGGCGCAATTAGCTTTTGGGGATGTGAGATGCTTGGTAACTTGTCGATCAACAAGAAGCTTGTGCTGGTGCTGCTTCTGCCTGTTGCCGTGGCGATAATGTTCTCCGGCTTTACGGTTTTTCGTGATTATTCGATCAGCCGGGAAATGAAGCACATTGAGGCGTTGGCGGAGATTTCTCCGGAGATCAGCGCCCTTGTCCATGAAATGCAGAAGGAGCGCGGAATATCTGCCGGGTTTATCGGCAGTAATGGTGCCGGTGATTTTCAATCCAGGCTCGATAGCCAGAAAACCTTGACGGACAAGGCACTCCTGCAGTTGAAGGAACACCTGACCACCTTCAACGGCAAGTCCTATGGCGAAGATTTCGAAAACAGCCTGAAACAGGCGCTGGACAGCCTTGGCCCCCTGGCTGATATGCGCGGGCGTGTTGCCAGACTGGATGCCAGTGTTGCCGACATGGCAGGTTATTACACCAAGACGATTGCCGGCCTGTTGACGATCATTGAAGAGATGGTGACGTTGAGCACAGATGGTCCCTTGAGTAATCGGATATCTGGCTATGTTGCCTTGCTGCAGGCAAAGGAACGTGCGGGCATTGAACGGGCGATGGGGGCCAATGGCTTTGGGGCTGGAAAGTTTCCACCCGCTATCCATCAGCGTTTCCTGTCTTTGATTGCGCAGCAGCAGGCCTATCTGGACAGTTTCCGGGTCAGTGCCCCGGAACCCCTTGTTGAAGAATTGGACACATTCCTGAAAACAGCACCTGCCGTGGCGGAGGTGCAGGCAATGCGCGATGTCGCCATCAAGGCGGGCTATGGCGCGGAAACCCGGGGTATCAAGGGTGTGGACTGGTTCGACACGATCTCCCAAAAAGTCGAAGGTCTGAAGGTGGTGGAAGACCTGACCTCGAAAGATCTTCTTGCCTATGCGCGGAAACTGGACAGCGAAGCACAACGCAGCTTCTACATTGCCTTGGCTGTCATGCTGGCGGGTGTTGCGGCAGCGATTTTGCTGGCTGTGGTCGTCGGGCGGGAAATGTCTGCGTCCATGCGGCGGCTGCTGATGGCTGTAGATGCTCTGGGCCACGGCGACAAATCCGTGACCTTCCACGGGCATGAACGCCGTGACGAGATTGGTGTGTTGTCCCGGGCCATGATCGATTTTCAAAAGGGATTGGTCGAGGCTGACCGGCTGGAGGCGGAACAGAAAGCCAGTCAGGAAGCAGAAGTGAAGCGCAGCCGGTTGGTGGCGCAGCTTTCCCATGACTTTGAAAGTATCATCTCTCTGGAACTGGAGAAACTGACAACGGCCGGTGGGTCGTTGGATGAGGCCGCTGTTTCCATGAATTCCGTGGCAAACGACACCCAAAGGCGCGCGACGGATGTGGTTTCCGCGACCGGACAGGTGAACGCCAACGTTCAGAATGTCTCTGCCGCGGTGGAGGAGTTGAGCGCGTCTATTGAGGAAATTGGTGCCCAGATTTCAAGGGCGTCCAGCAATGCTGACAATGCAAGAACGGAAGCGGAAAGTACCCATAAAGTCGTGCAGGAACTGGCCCAGGCAACGCGGCAGATCGACGACGTGATGTCGATGATCACGGATATCGCGGAGCAGACAAACCTTCTTGCGCTGAATGCCACGATTGAGGCCGCCCGGGCTGGTGAGGCCGGTAAGGGGTTTGCCGTCGTGGCGCATGAGGTGAAGAGCCTTGCCAATCAGACTGCAAATGCGACGGACCAGATATCGAGCCTTGTCCGCAATATTCAGACGATTTCCGGGCAGGCGGTGGAATCCATCAGGCAGATTTCCGGGAAGGTTACCGAGATCAGCGAAAACACAAATGCGATTGCGGCAGGGGTGGAACAGCAAAGTGCCGCTACTCGTGATATTGCCTCCAGCGTTGCCGAAGCGGCGCGCGGTGTCGAATCCGTGACCGGCAATATCGGTGAAGTCTCCAGCGGGTCCAGTCAGACATTGGGCGCTGGTGAGATGGTCATAGAAACAGCAGAAACATTGAACCGGACCATGGAAACCGTCCGGGAACAGATCGACGCATTCCTGCACAAGGTGAGGGCTGCATAGGCTGGCTTACGGCAGCGGCCGATGTTGAGGGGCCGCTTATTGCCTATTGAATCAGGATGCCGGTTGCGAGTGCGATACCAAAGACGGCAACAACGCCGATTACAATAATGATCGTGGTTGTTACGCCGCTGCCTGATGAATTCTTGTTGTTTTTCTTTGGGTTGGCCTGAAGCTTTTTGATTTCGGCTTCCAGTTGGGAAATCTGCGTATACAGCTTTTCCCGCGCATCGGTCCTGTCTTCCGGCGTGGCCTTGTACATCATGACCATGCGGGAATGTTCGGTTTTTACCTGCTGTAATGTACGAGCCAAACTGACCTGCCAATTCGTTATATTAATAAGAGAATACCATAGAGCTAACCCATTAAGAATTAAACAAAAAATTTGAGAGGCAAAAATTCTTCCTATGCGGGATTTTTATTTTTTTGCTCTCTTGGGTGAGCGGACGGGTCATAGCGGAAATTGAGACGGCAGGACAAAGGCCAATATCACCCCTCCGGCGATCAATGCACCACGAAGCCAGATTGCTTTCGGTGCAATCAGGCCATAGGAAATCAGTGCCAGGGCCAGTCCGGTTGTAATCGCGCCTGTGATGGCGGCGAACGGGTGGTGAGCAAATTCGATAAGGGACGGATTGGCGACCATCGCCAGGGGAATGATATAGAGGCCAAGCCCCAGCGCCATGGCGTTCCAGGCAACCTGCAGCCAGTTTTCCCCGACCATACCGGCGGCGATGAAAACCGCCCCGCAAACGGGAGGGGTGATGGTTGACAACAAGGCAAACCAGAAGACGAACAGATGGGCCTGCAGGGCGGACAATCCCAGGTTCATCAAGGCCGGGCCTGCGACGGATACGCAGATCACATAGGCTGCTGTGGTGGGGACTTCCATACCCAATATCAGGCAGGCCAATGCTGTGAGCAACAGGGCGGGCCAGAGCAATCCTCCCGAGCCGGACAGGATGAGAGAGGTGATCTTTACCCCCAGTCCCGTGATGCCCAACACACCGATAATGATGGAGGCGCAGAGGATAATGGCGGCGATGGTTGCGATCTGCTGGCCTGCGCCAAGGCAGGCCTGTTCGGCGCGTTCCAGCGTCCGGCGCCAGTTGAAATTCAATCTGCCATTTAAGAGCAGCAAAGCCGCGCCAGCCAGGATCGCCAGGCAGGCGGCATATTGAGGCGTGTAACCGGCCCCGAACATCCCCCAGAGAAGCAGGGTGAAGGGCACCAGGAAAAAGGCGGACGTTACCAAGACGGTCCGCATGGGCGGGTGTTCGTCTTCAGGCAGGCCTTTCAGGTCATGGCGGCTGGCGAAGGCGTTGATGCCGAACCAGACGGCAGCGAAATACAAAACTGCGGGCAGGAAGGCCGCCGCCATGATTTCCGTGTATGGCGTCCCGGTGAGTTCAACCATCACAAAGGCCCCGGCCCCCATCAAAGGCGGCATGATCTGGCCGCCGGAGGAGGCGACGGCCTCGACCGCCGCTGCCAGTGCCTTCGGATAGCCCAGTCTTGTCATGGCGGGCAGGGTGATGGCCCCGGTTGAGGCAACATTGGCAGAGGCTGATCCTGAAATGGAGCCGAATAAGGCGGAGGAAACGACAGATACCTTTGCCGCTCCGCCTTTCAGGCGGCCCGCCGCAGCAGCGGCCACATTCATAAAGCCCTGGCCCGCTTCGCCCGCATTCAGGACAGCCCCGAAGATCACGAAAATGGCGACGATATTGACCGATACGCCGGTCAGCTTGCCCCAGACCCCGCCCTCGGCAATGGTCAAAGTTCCGAGAAAACTGGAAAGCGGCACACCGGCATGACCGAATTCGCCGGGGATATGCTGTCCCCAAAGGCCATAGGCCAGGGCGGTGGCCGCGACCAAGGGCAGCGGCCAGCCGATGGCGCGCCGGGCCATTTCAAGAACGATCAGCAGCAGGGCAACGGCCATCGCTGTTTGGTAGTCGTTGGTGAGGAAGCCGTATTGATCGCCGAGGCTGGACTCATTCGCCGCAATCCACAGGCAGATACCAATGCCGACGGCTCCCAGGATGACGCCACTGACCTTCTGGCCCTTTGTTTTTGCCATGAACAGCATGACCCAGGGCAGGGCCAGTGCCATGTGCAGGGGGCGGCTGACCAGGTTGGGGATCAGGCCCGTGAAGATCAGCCAAAGATGAAAACCGATCGAAAGTGCGCCAAGCGCAGGCCAGATGAGGCGGTTGAATTGCGGCATTGTGATTACTCTGACAAAAAGGCCCGGAGGGGACTCCGGGCGCTTAATGATTCGGGACAGTATAGATTAACGCTGTGCGTCGGTGACCGGGAAGCCCGCTTCCTCGTAATATTTCAAGGCGCCGGGGTGGAGTTTGCCCGTGATGTTGGACATCAACCCCTTGTCGACACCTTTCCACCAGGCGGCTTCGCTGCCCATTTTGGCCTTCTGTTCCCAGAAAGTCTTGGTCAGCTCATAGGCCGTGTCGTTATCCATCTGCGTGGTGGTGTAGGCCACGACCGGCAGGGAGGTTGTGCTGATCGCTTTATCCTGCCCGGCGTAGGTGCCCGCGGGAATGACCAGTTTCGTACGTTTGGTCTTGGCGATCTGGTCGTCGGTCAGCGACAGGACGTTGACGCCCGTGCCGGCGGCGGCTTCGATCACGTTGGGTGCGGGCCAGGAACCGGCAGTGACAAATCCGTCGATCTGGCCGTTCTTCAGGGCCGGGACCGCGTTGGACAGTTCCATGTCAATCAGGGATACCTTGCCTTCCAGCCCGAACAGGCCGAGGTATTTGGCGCCTTCACGGGCCCCGAAAGACCCCTTGCCGATCAGGATTTTCTTACCTTCCATATCCGCAAACGTCTTGATCCCGCTATCGTCGCGCATGACGAAATGCATGGTCAGGGACGGAATGGGGAACAGGGCCCGGATTTCGTCGAACTTCGGGTTGGACTTGTCCTTGAACATGGCCTTGCCGCCCTGGGCGAGCTTTACCAGTACCGGCGGGGTGGTGAAAACATAGTTACCGGGGCGGACGGCGGCTTCCATCACGTTCTGGACGGACCCTTGGCTTTCTTCCACGGTGACGATGACGTCACCCTTGGTGCCGGCCTTCATGGCTTCGGCGATCTGGACCGCCATCTGATAATAGGATGAACTGGTCTTCGCGGATTTGTAGGTCACGCGGGTTTCCGCCTGCGATGCGGTGGCGGTCATCAGACCTAGGGCCAGAAGGCCCGCGGCTTTCAATAATTTCATCTTGTCCTCCCCAGGTGAAACGACTTTGCTGGCCATTTAAGATATGGCGAATATTTGTGCTAGACATAGACGATGAAGAGGCGGATGAAAACAGCTTCTGACACAAAAGCAGTTGTTCCGCAGGCGATAGGATGCTGTGTCAGGGCTTATGCCCCGACACAGGTTAATTCCTGACTGCCCAGGCCCTCAACGCCCAATTCCATGACATCACCGGCTTTCAGGAAGACCGGCGGCTTCTGGCCCAGGCCGACGCCGGGCGGTGTGCCCGTGGAAATGATGTCACCCGGCTCCAGCGTCATGAAGCGTGACAGATAGCTGATCAGGAAAGGCACCTGATAGATCATGGTTTCCGTCGAGCCGTCCTGGAAGCGGTGGCCGTTGACCGACAGCCATAACGGCAGGTTCTGCGGGTCGGCGATTTCATCTTTGGTGACCAGCCAGGGGCCGATGGGGGCAAAGGTATCGTGGCTTTTTCCCTTTACCCATTGCCCGGCGTGATGAATCTGGAAATCCCGCTCGGAAATGTCATTGACGACGCAATATCCCGCAATATGGTCCATCGCCGCGTCTTCGGTCACATATTTGGCGCGCTTGCCGATGACCACGCCCAGTTCCACTTCCCAATCGGTTTTCGTGGCACCGCGGGGGATTTCGACAGTGTCCGTCGGGCCGCAGATGGCCGAGGTTGCCTTGAAGAAGATAACCGGTTCCGGTGGCACTTCCATACCTGCCTCTGCGGCATGATCGGAATAGTTCAGTCCGATGCAGACCAGTTTGCCCGGTCGTGCGACGCAGGCACCGATGCGGGGGCTGTTCTCTACAACGGGTAATGAGGTCGGATCGATGGCGGCAAGCCGCTGCAAAACATCATCTGTGATGGTCTGCGGTGTCAGGTCCGCCACATGGCTGCTGAGGTCGCGGATATTACCGTCGGAATCCAACAGCCCCGGTTGTTCTGCGCCTGCAGGACCGTAACGAAGTAACTTCATGAAAATACCTTTCGCACCTGTTCTGTTGTCGCTGCTTGTCGTTCCCGGCGCGACTCTTTTGATTGCGGGTATCATTCAATCTAAGGCTAATGAATTCAAGGGGGCAGCGTTGCAAAGACTTGTGCGGGGTTGTTGAAAATGGCCGCCGGACGCACTTTCCAATAGCGGTAGGCCTCGGTTTCCCGACTAGATGTCAAGGAGTGCGATCAGGCCGAAGCTGATGATGACGAGCGTGAGGATCGACAGGCTTGCGGTTATGATGATGCGCCCGCCTGCGTGGCAGACGGAACGTAGGTCAACCGTCAGGCCGAGGCCTGCCATGGCAATGACGGTCAGGGCATTGGACCCCGTGTTGAATGTTGCGGCCAGATCATCGTGGATGATGCCGATGGACCGCAACACCATCATGACGGCAAAGCCGATGATGAACCAGGGCAGGACCTGATCGAGCCGAAAGGACGTCCGGGCACCGCGTTGCCGGAAGGTGGCGAGGCCCAGGAGAACGGGGCCAAGCATCAAAACACGGATCAACTTTACCAGTGTTCCGGTTTGCACGGCAATCGCCCCACCGGGTTGGGCGGCGGCCAGGACCTGCGGGACGGCGTAGACCGTCAGGCCAGAGAGCACACCGTATTCAATGCCCGTCATGGAAAAGAGATGAAGGGTAAGGGGAAGGAGGAGGACCACTAAAACCCCGAGCACGGCCGTGAAGGCGATGGCCGAGGCGACGTCATCGCTTTTTGCGCCGATGACGGGGGCGACGGCCGCGACCGCCGAATTGCCGCAGATTGAATTACCGCAGGCAACGAGCATCGCCAGCTTTCGGTTCAGCCTGAACAGGCGTCCCAACAGATAACTTGTCGGGATGACCACGACCACAAGAAAGACGACACCTGCCACAAGTTCAAAGCCCGCCGCCTCGATCGCGCCGAGGCTGATGGACGCGCCCAGCAGAACAATCGCGGCTTCCATGACACGTTTGGCGCAAAAGGATATACCGGGCTCGAAGAGTTCTCCCAATGGAATGAAGGTGCGGACCAATGCGCCCATCACAATCGCAAGGACAAGGTTCTCAATGAACTTGCCGCCGAAGGCGTGAAACTCGATTGCCTCTGTCAGGAAGGCCGTGGCGGATATGGCGATGGCGAGGATGAGCCCGGGCAGGACGGGAATACAGTTTGTAACAAAGGGCCGGGCCTTGAAGCTGTGCATGGGAAAATCCAAAAATTAGGAACAACTCATGCATATTGCCTCATGTGATCATATTAAAAAATCGAATAATATTTGATGATTTATGCAGTTTAGTCTAACAATATATGCATGATGACATTCGAACAACTTGCTGTCTTTGTTGCCGTTGCTGAACGGGAACATCTGACCCAGGCGGCGGAACGCCTGCATCTGACGCCTTCTGCTGTCAGTTCGGCATTGCGTAAGCTGGAGGAAACTTATGCCATCAGGTTGTTTGACCGTGTGGGGCGAGGACTGGTTCTCACGACCGAAGGGCGTTTGTTTCTCAACGAGGCGCGCGCGATCCTGGATCGCATGCAGTCCGCGGAGCGCTTTCTGGGTGAACTGGGTGGCCTCGACCGCGGTTCGCTCTGCATTGCGGCCAGTCAAACAATCGCCAACCATTGGCTCCCCGATATTCTGATGCGTTTCCACGCGCGATATCCCGGGATCGCGATCTCACTGCAGATCGGAAACAGTGCAGAGGTTGCCAAACTTGTCGAAAGCGGTACGGCGGAAGTCGGTTATATCGAGGGGAACCTGGAAAATCCCGTGCTGTCCCGGCGTCCGGTGGCAGACGATGCGCTTATGGTTGTCACGCGGCCCGATCATCCGCTGGCGGAATGCACCTCGGTCTCGGCGGCGGAACTTGTGGCGCGCTCTGCCTGGGTCCTGCGCGAACGCGGTTCCGGCACGCGCGAGGTCTTCGAGACGGCGATGGAAGTGGCGGACATGGAGCCCACTGCGTTGGATGTGGTCATGGAGCTTCCCTCCAACGAGGCGGTGCTTTGTGCGCTCCGGTCGGATCAGGATGCGCGCCCGGTTGCGGGTGTTGTCTCCTGTGTCGTGGCTGCGCCCTGGATCGCCATGGGCGCGCTCACCCGGATTGCCTTTGACCTGCCCGTTCGCACATTCACCCTGCTCAGTCATAAGGATCGTCACGTCAGCAAAGCAGCCGAACAGTTCGCCGAGCTCAGTCTGTCGCGCCTTTAATTCGCTATGTTGATTGATACGGTGAGAAAAAATCGCTTTTTGTTAGGCGTCCAGTCCGATAAGTAGCCTCCTTCACTGACACCGAAGCAATGTCAGGTATGCAGAGGCGCGATTTCCGCGCCTGATGTTGCGTAACCGGAGTATTCCCAGGCTATGGCTCGACTGACCGGGGTTATACAAACTCTTTTGCCGTTCCGTGATTTCCTGCCCGCAACCCATTGGTTGGCGGAGATCAGGGACAAGCAGGCCCTGGCCAGCGATTGCATTGCGGGCCTGACCGGCGCGGCCTTTGCCCTGCCGCAGGGGGTTGCCTTTGCGATTATTGCGGGCCTGCCGCCGGAATATGGGCTTTATACCGCCATTGTCTGTTCGGTGGTTGCCGCGATTTTCGGCGACAGTCGACAGATGGTGACGGGCCCGACCACGGCAATTTCGATCCTGGTCTTTTCCACCGTGTCCCAGCATGCGGTGCCGGGCACGGATCGGTTTGTCGCGCTGGCGCTGACATTGACCTTTCTGGTCGGTGTGTTCCAGGTGGGCTTTGCCCTGTTGCGGGCCGGGCGACTGGCGAATTTCGTGTCGCATTCGGTGATCGTCGGCTTTACCGCCGGTGCGGCGGTGCTGATCGTGACCAGCCAGGTTAGGCATGTCTTCGGCCTTGATCTGGCTGAAGGGCTCAGCGCCTTTGAAACCTGGGAAGCTCTGGTGAACCGGATATCGTCGGTCAACGTGGCGTCGGCCTCCCTGTGTTTTGCGACGCTGGCAGTGATTGTGGGCTTTCGCCGGTTCCTGCCGCGCAGCCCCTTCATGCTGATTGCGCTGGTCGGTGGCAGTCTGGTTGCCTATCTGATCGACGCCCGCGCCTTCGGTATTGCCTATTTGCCGGGAATTCCGGACAGTCTGCCCGTGCCGACGCTGCCGGCGCTGGACTCGCGCAGTCTTAAACTGTTGTCGACCGATGCGCTCGCCATTGCGGTTTTTGGGATCATCGAGGCGATTTCCATTGCCCAGGCCCTGTCGTTGAAGACCCAGCACCCCGTCAATGTCACCCGGGAAGTCAGCGGCCAGGGGATGGCGAACCTGATCGGCAGTTTCGTCGGCGGCTATGCGGTTTCCGGCTCCTTCACGCGGTCAGGCCTGAATTTCCAGGCCGGTGCAGTCACGCCTCTGGCCGTTATCATTTCCAGTGTCCTGCTCGCCTTTGCGGCATGGCTGGCCGCCCCGCTGGCCTCTGAGATTCCCATGCCGGTTTTGAGCGGCGTAATCCTCTTTGTGGCCTACCGGCTGATTGACTGGGGGCAGATCCGCGAGATTCTGCAGGCGGACCTGCGCGAGGCCTGTGTGCTGGGCACGACCTTTGTGGGCACGCTGGTCCTGGATCTGGAATTCGCCATTCTGGGCGGTGTTTTCCTGTCGCTGATCTTCTATCTGAACCGCAGCTCCAGCCCGGCGGTCTTCCGGCTCGCGCCTGACCCGGACCAACCCAATCGCCGCCTCGTGCATCGGGATATCAAGGCCCTTGAGACCTGTCCGCAATTCGAGATTGTCGGCATTCGCGGGCCGCTGTTCTTTGGCGGTATCAGCTATGTGACGGAATGTTTCCGCGAAGTCCGCCGCCGCTCGCTACGCTGCCGGCATTTGCTGGTAGAGGCCAAAGGCATCTCGGTGATCGACGTTGCCGCGGCGGAATTCCTGCGCGCAGAGGCGCGGATCTGGCAGCGGCGTGGCGGCAGTCTGACGATTTCCGGCATCAGCCATCATGACCGCAACCTTCTGAAACGCGGCGGCTATCTGCGCGTGATCGGCGAAGAGAATATCTTCCTGTCCAAATCGGATGCCATTGCGGAAATCACAGATCGCCTCGACCGGTCGGTCTGCGCCCATTGCCACCTCGACGTCTTCAGCGAATGCAGCCGCCTCAAGGCACAACGGCAAGCTCAGGACCTGGAAGGCGACGTCTCCGAACCGGAAGTTGCAGTCGCACAGGAAGCGCGGGCGGGATAACGGCGCGACCTATATGAGGTTGTCTTCCGTCTGGCCGGGATTGAAAACTGCGATGGAATAGCCTGGCACATGCGGTGGCAGCGCCAGCGAACAATGGCAATTGTCAAAGGGCAGGGCTATGTCGCGGACTTGCACAATGGCGGGATGCGTGAACAGCGGGGCGGTCGCCCCCAGTTGCATGTCCAGGGCAGCCAGATTATCCGCCACACCAAGGCCCGCCGCTTTCAACAGGGCTTCCTTGCGTGTCCAGCAACGGGCGAAGGCCGCTTTGCTTTTCCTTGGCGGCAATGATTCAAGATGGGATTTTTCCTGCGGGTGACAAACCAGGCCGTAATATATTTTTGCCTGACCAAGGCGCGAGAGGCTTTCGATATCAATGCCGATATCAGGTTCGTCGTGGAAGACGACGACCAGGACACCTGCACCATGGGATATATTGAAGTTGGGGTGTCCGGGCAGGAAGGGTTTGCCGCCGGGCATCCTGTCGAACGGGCGGGGAGGGCTGTCCGGCATCAGCAACCAGCGTGTCAGCATTCGCCCGAGCCCATAGGCTGCCCGGTCCCGGGCAAAGCGGTATCGTTTCTGCCGTTCCTGTTCCTCGGGCAGAAGTTGTGCACCTGGCGGTGGCGCGGCGTTTACGGCAATTGCCGCGACCAGGGCAAAACCGGACTCGCGGCAGCCCTCCCAGCGTTGTTGGAGGTTGTGATGCCAGCGGGTGATGTCCGTCACTCAGTGGCCTGTAATCGGGATCGGTTTTTCTGAACCTGCGCCCGGTAGTCCGGTCCACCGGTCAGCATTTCAGTCACTTCGTTAATGGCCTGGTCAATATCGGGAAGTCTCGTTCTGAGCCATTCGTCGTCATAGATACTGTCCAGATATTTGGTGCCATTGTCGCAGGCCAGTGTCACGACCCGGGTGCCTTCGGGGGCGGTTGCGCAATAGCGGATGGCTTCGAATATAGCGCCACCGGCGGAGCCGCCGACCATCAGGCCATAGCAGTTGGCCAGCGCCCTGCAGGTTGCAAAGGCCATCAGGTCGCTCACCTTTTTACCCTGGTCGATCACTTCGTAATCAATCACCAAGCCAACACTCGCGCCGTCTGGTGTGCCGGTGCCGGACTGGAGGTAGTCCTGCGCCGGGCCGCCGAAAATGATGCTGCCTTCCGGCTCTACCCCGATGACCGTGATGGCCGGATTGGCCTGTTTCAATGCGCGCGATGTGCCGCACAGAGAACCGCCGGTTCCGATCGCGGCAAAAAAATGTGTGATGTTCGGGCCGATCTGATTGAGAAGTTCCCCCGCCAGGGCGGTATAACCGTCCGCATTGGCTGGATTGTCGTGCTGTGCGGTACAGTAGGTATTGTCGTCTTCGGCTGCCAGGCGATGCGCAATTTCGTCCCTTTCGGCCGTTGCAAGACGGCCCTCGGCAGCCCCGATCAATCTGACTTCACCGCCGAGCGCGCGTACAGCGCTGACCTTATCCGCAGCGGCGTGACCATCCATGATGGCGGTGAATTTATAGTTTCGCTCGGTGCATAGCATGGACAGAGCCGTTGCCGTATTGCCAGATGAGGATTCGACAATATGCAACTGGTCTGGATCGCCTGCCTGCTGTTCTACCCTGTTCAGCATGCTCAAAGCCATGCGGTCTTTCATTGATCCGCAGGGATTGAAGATTTCCAGTTTAATGAACAGTTCGACTTTGTTGCCTTGAAAGGGGATGCGGAGGATCGGGGTGTTGCCGATCAATTCGCTCAGGGATGATACGATCATAATCCAGTGAAACTCCCGATATTGACCTCAGAATCAAGCTGGCATGCAGGGGTGCTCCCGGCAAAGAATATGGATGCTTTCCGAGGTAGGGGAATCCGGTGGAACGGACTTTCGTTCGAATCCATCTGATAACCCGCCGTGTTGTGGAAATAGAACAGGTCGCCAGGCTGGGGTTGGCTCCCGAACTGTTCAAGCCGCCAACGGATGATATCCCGTTCCAGGCAGGAGCGCCCGACCAGAACGTAATGTTGGTTATTGGGTTCGCTGGTCCGCCCGGAGAGCAGCACAGGCTTTGGAACAAAATCGGAATTGAACCAGGTCTCGGACAACGAGAAACTCATGCCTTCCAGAATGGCGGCATTCGCTCCGCTTGATGTTGGTTTGGTGCCGGTCACGGAAAAAAGAGTGCCGCCACATTGATCAAGCAAGGCGCGACCCGGTTCCAGTAAAAGCCGGATATCATTTTGCAAAAGGGTCTCGCGGCTTTCCGGATCGGACAGGATGCCGTCGAGAATGGAGGCAGCCTGATGTTCCGCGCAGGTCTTGCCTGCATAGGGGTAGGTGTCTTCGATGGACTTGTTATGCCAGTAATTCTCCGGTTCGAAGGTTTGGCTATCCATCGGCTCGTCCAGGTAGCGCATCAGATAACCGCCGCCAATGCTGAGACTTTTTACGGCGATCCCATGCGCCCGCATTTCCCGGATAAGGCCAAGTGCTTCTCTAGCCACACGAATTCGCGCGTTACTGTCATATCTGGACAGATGGAACGAAAGCCCCTCAATATCGCTTCCTGCCGCCTTGAGATCACGGGCGGCGGAAAGCAGGTCACCTGCGCCGAAGCCAAATCGCGACTCTGCCTGTTCCGCCGGGCGCAGCCGCAGCACCGGTCTGCCTTTGCGGCTCAGCATCTTCTGCAGGTCGAGAAAGCGTTTCAATTCACAAGTGCTGTCAAGGTTCACACCGACGCCATGGACAATGCACATGGCCAGGTCATGGCTGGGCTTGTCCGGTCCGGTAAAGGAAATGCGGTCCCCGCAGGCGTAGGCCTCCAGCGCCGCGGTCAATTCCTGCGCGCTGGAGACGTCCAATCCCAGGCCGGCAAGGGTAAAGGCCTTTGCCAAGGCGTCGCTTTTGCAGGCCTTCATGCTGAACCGGATATCCGTGTTCGGGTAAACGGCTGTTACTGTGTCCCGCCAGCGCCGGGCGTTCTCCACACCGATTTCCGGAAATGTCAGGTTGAGTGGCGAGCCAAAGCAATCCACCCATTGCCTCATTTGTGACCGGTCGGCCAGCAGGTCCCTGATCCTGTCGTCAATGATCGGGTTGTTGTCAGGCATTGTAATATTCCCCGTTTCCCATGACGGCAACGATCTGCGGCTTGATCCTGTGAAGGACTTTCTTTCCGCCAACTGGATGCTGGTTTCCGTCAATCGCCAATGTTTTGGTGGTGAGAGGCGCTCCCTGTGCGCCGGACCAGTTCACGCCAAGGCATCAAGAGAGACCGGTGGGCAGGAGAAATCACCGCTCAAGACATGCTTTGTTGTCTTGTATTCGAGCAGTTCCCCGCTCAGCGCTGCGGCGATAACCACTTCGGGGTGTATTTCGCTACCGCCGTCCCATCGTGACAGGGTGAGATTCTTATGGTCATACGACAGAAGAAGGCAGGGAACATGTCGCAGCCCCAGATTTTGCGCCACCCACAGCCGGTGATGGCCGTCCATCACCACCATGTGCTTTTTCTCGACCAAAATCGGTTTTGTCCAAACCCCTTCGGACTTGATCTTGTCCAATAGGGATTTTGCGCGACCAATATTTATCTTTTCCGATATTAGTATTTCCTTAATAGAGCAATTTACTAATTTAATATTATCAATTTTGTCAGAACTATTTGAAGAATTGGCATTATTCTTTCTGGATACAACTGTTTGCATCAGGAAGTTCCCCTTTTACCCCTGTTCATCAGCTTTTAATGCTGCGATTTAAAAAATGGATATGCACTTAAGGTAGATATGTCAATGTCAATATCTATTATGTGTTCATTAAATTAAACTTTAAGATTTTTATGTGTTGACAATTACAATTAGAAATTGTGATGGTTTGAGTGAAAAAAGTAAATTCTAAATAGTTTTAGAGTGAACAACACTAAAGACGGGGTGAGTTATGTATTTGGAACCGATTAGGGAAATAGCTGCAAGTGTACTCTATCTTGATGACCCATCGGAACTGGGTGAGGGGCAGCCTTTAGCGGAGCACGGCTTTAGCTCTATTGACTATATTGACCTGTGTTTTGAGATGAAGGGGCAGATTTCGGACAAAATTACGCCGGAAAATCTTTGGCCTTTCAACGCGATGGCAACGCAACAAGAGTATTTTGACGGCGAAAACTGGACGGAAGCGGGGTGGAATAAGGTCAGCGGTTTGCTTGGGTTGGACGAGCGGCAGGAGCGGCTGTCCCCGGCAGAACTGGTTGTGTTCTTCACGCCGAAGACTCTTTCCAGGCGCATCGAACAGATCCTCAGCGACTGACAATCATGGAAGACATTGCTGTCACAGGCGCCGGGCTGTTGCTCGGCGGCCTGAGGACGTCGCATGTGCGTGCGCATATCGCGGCGAACCAGGAAAAAACGGAAAAATCAGCGATCAGCGAGGAGTTTCTCCACAGCTATCAGAAAGAAGTCGCACGGAAGATTGCGCGCGAGGACCGCTCCATCCTGACGAATGCGGCCGCCCAATGCCTGATAACCGCGATGGATGCCTTTGACATGGCCGAGGCCGCAACGTCGATTGCACCGGATGTCAGAGAGGCGTTTGGCGTTTTTACAAGCGCAGAGCGCGACAGGGAATTTCCAGTGGATCTCTGGCGCTTGGTTCATCATCAGGAATGGGATGAGCCGCCCACAGTCGAAACTGTCATCGCCAGATACGGTGAATTGAGGGAGCGTATTCATCCTCTGGGGTTATTCAAAAAGCTCCCGACGAACCCGCTGTACCATCTCTCCAAGTATTTTCAATGCCGTGGTGGCGGCTATCCCGTTCAGCGGATGTCGCTGGGCGGGCTTTGCATATTGGAGGAGGCAAGCGCCAAAATCGGAAATCGCTCAATGGCCGGCGCCATATTGAGCGCTTACGGCAATATGGCGAGCCTCGATAATACTCTGGCTTTTGAGAAAATGGGCCTGATCCGTAACAAAGGCAGTCAGGACGGCATTGTACCTGCTGCGGGGTCAGCATCTGTTGTCCTGGAGCCGGTGGATCAGATCGAGGCACGCGGTGGGACCTGCCTGGCAAAGATTCAACGTGTCCGTACCAGCTATAATGGTCTGATGCATGCGGGAGAACGGGAATGGCTGCGTTTCTATGACAGCCATTTCTCCGATGTTGCAGGGACGGAACCCGTGGTCATCCTCTATGACAACGGGAATTTGGCTGCCGGAGAACAGGAACGTTCAGCCATCGAGCGGTTTTTCGGTCGAACCACGCAGGTCAGCTACAAAAAATTGACGGGATATACCGGCCAGGCCAACAACCTGATTGATCTGGTTTTTACGCTTGCCGATCCGGCTGTGCCTGCCGGACGGCCAATTCTGATGAACGGCATAGGCTCTTCCGCAGGTATGGGGGCGATGATGTTTGAAAAATGTATCAGTTCACTCCCGGTACCCTCCACTGGGGAGGCAGAAGAATGACCAACGGAAATGACATTGTCATCAGCGCCTTTGGTGCCGTTACGCCACTTGGTTCCAGCTACGAGGAAATCAAGGAAGCCCTGGCGCAGGGCAAATCGGGCGTCAGGGAAATCAAAAAATACGATACCGGCTCTTTCAAAAGCAAATATGCCGGGGTTCCGGAAATCGGCAATGAACGCATTCACTGGCCGCATAAAGGGGCACCGGTCATTGGCGACATCATCTACACAAGAACTGCCCTGAAAGGGTTGATGGGGCATGACGGCTATGCGCTTGATCAATACCCGGACAGCCGCGTCGGCTGTTATCTGGGGGTAGACGAGCCGGTGGCCGATACTGTTCAGATCGTGAAATGCATGCTGGACAGCAAGCCTGACGAGATGAGTGAGGAACATAGGGCTGCTGTCATTGCCCGTTATTTCCGGGTCAGTGATTTCCTTAACTTCAGCCCGACGTCGGCAATGAAGCAGGTACAGGAAGCGATTGGCTTTGCCGGCCCCGCCTTCAGTCATATCGGTCTTTGTTCTGCGTCACTGCAGGCAATCGGAAGCGGACTGCAGGCAATCAGGGATGATCGTGCGGATGCTGTCGTTGTCGGCGGCGTTTCCGCCAAAATATCACCCGAGCACTATATTGGACTTGAAGCTGCCGATGTAATCGCAACCGACGCCAGTGTGCCGCCGGAGGAAAGGTCCCGCCCCTTTGATCAATGGCGTTCGGGATATGTTCCGGCGGAAGGGGCCGTGCTGTTTACGCTGGAGCGGCGGGGTGCTGTTGAAAAAAGAGGGGCGAAGCCGCTTCTGGAAATTCTGGGATACGGCACGAGCCTGAATGCCTCGCATATCGTGAAGCCGCACGAAACATCGCTTGAAATGATTCTTTCAATGAAACGCGCGATCCAGGATTCTGGCCTGGCGGCCGATGATATCAATCTCGTGAATGCACATGGTACCTCCACGCAGTTGAACGATTTCCATGAATCCAAAGCCGTAAATGAGGTCTTCGGGCGACGCGTTCCCGTTACGGCGAACAAATCCATGCATGGGCATATGATCGCGGCGGCCGGGGCCATGGAAACCCTGAACACGCTGATTTCATCGCAGGAAGGCTTCGTGCCGGGAACGATCAACCTCCGTCAGCAGGACCCATCCTGTGATGTCGACGTTGTCAGCGAAACCCGCGAGATGCGTGATCAGGTCATCCTGAAGAATTCCTTTGGCATGGGGGGGCTGGCCGCGACAGCCATCCTCCGGTCCTGTCATTGAGATAAACACCTGAACCACAGGGAGAGAGCCCTTGGAAATGAAAAGTCATTCAAGGTTCGATGTTGAGAGATTCAACCACATGGTTGCGGATTATCACGAAGACGATCCGCAGTGCACCTTGATGCAGGTCTCCAGCTATGAGGACTTTTGCCGGAAATATCCCTTGTCTGCGCGGGAAGACCTGCGCGAGGTCAGTGAAACACTGCTTAATAACGGAAAGCTGGCCGGATGTTACGTGGTTTCAACATCGGGAACCACGTCGGCCCCGTTAATGATGGCCAACCGGATCTGGAAGAAATCCACGGAAGATTGCTATCCAATACAGTTTTTTCAGTATCTGGTTGAGAATGTTTTCACGCCTGACGATGTCGTCGCCAACTTGTTCTTTCCCGGCGGGTTTGGCCTTCTCTATGAAGGTGCTTGCCGGTTCCTGGAGCCGATCGGCGGGACTGTTCTCCCGATCGGACGTCTGGACTCTTTCGAACATGACCACGCCCATTTCGATGTTTTCCGGCGTCTTGGCCTGAACGCGTTGATCGGCACGCCTGCCAGTATTGCTGAATTCGCGCAGGCTTCTCAGGAGGCCGGTGTTGAGCTGGATGTCAGGAAACTGGTTTTTTCGGGTGAAAGCTTCTATCCCGCCAAACGGAAATGGATCCGGGATATCTGGCCGAATGTGGAATTCTACAGCCTGTATGGCGCCACGGAATGCGGGCTTGTCGCCGTCGGAACACCGAAAGATAGAGACGAACAGCATTTCATATTCGAAGACTGGTTTATGCTGGAAGAGGCGGCTGATGGCGGCCTTTACGTGACCGATCTGAAAGGCCCTTTGATCCCGATCATCCGATACCGCATCGGTGATAGCGGCAGCCTTGTCAAATTGGATGATGGCTCAACCCAATTGCGGCTGAAGGGCCGAAGCGACGCTTCCTTCAATTGCGGCGGTGCCCTGATCAAACATGAAACCGTTGTGGAAAAAGTCCGGGGTGTTTCCGGACTGGAAGACGTGAGCGTAAATGACGTCCAAGTCATTCTGACCAATGGAGCGAAAGGCGAGGATATCCTCAAGGTTGTCGTCAATCATCAGGCGGCCGATGGCGAGGACCTTTTGCGGAAGCTCTGGGACAAGGTCCATTCGATCAAGGAGATTGCCGAGGATGTCGGCAGGGGGGCTGTGGAGCTTCTGACTGCCGGACCGCCGGACCTTGTTGTCACCCGGCGCACCAAGACCCCGATGGTGATTGACTACCGACATGAAGATGCATCGCAGGGGGAGGCAGGTTAATGGGACATACAGCTTTCCGGCGTGCGCCGTTCAACCGGATGATCCAGGCTTATAATGAGACGGGGAATTTACCCCCACTGCCGGAGGTAAGCTCCCTCGAAGACTTCCGGGAAAAATACCCTGCCAGCGGTAAAAATGATCTACGCCGCACCAGCAAGCGCTTCATTGCAGAAGGTCGGCTGAAGGGCAGCTATATCATCTCCACCTCCGGCACGACGTCCGAGCCGTTGGTCCTGGGGCATAAGCTGTGGGAAGATACATCCGAAGGCACCTATCCCCATCAGTTCGTAGTCCAGTTGATGACCCATGTCTTCGCCGAGGACGATGTGGTGATAAACCTGTTTACCCCTGGTGGGTTAGGGTTTCTGTATGAGGGGGCCTGCCGCTTTCTGGAACCGATCGGTGTAACCATTCTGCCTGTGGGGCTTCTTGACTCCCTGAGTGGCAACCCGGACGTCCTGACCATTTTCCGCGATTTGGGACTGAATACCGTCATGGGCGCGCCCTCGAGCGTTGTTCAGTTCGCAAAGGAAGCGGAGCGCAGACAGATTCCGCTGGATATCCAAAAGATCGTCTACACGGGTGAGGAATTCTTTCCCGGTAAAAAAGAGATTGTTTCGCGAATTTGGCCCAATGCCTCTTATTACAGTTTGTTCGGGGCGGTAGAATACGGATTTGCCGCGATCAATTCGCCGGAAATGCCCGAAGGTCTTCATGAGATTTTGGAGGACTGGTATTTCGTCGAGACGGATGAGGATGACAATATCCTGGTGACGGACTTAACGGCCCCGCTCCTTCCGGTGATACGCTACCGTATCGGGGACAAGGGGGCTGTCAGGGAAATGCCCGGCACGGAAAACAGGCACGGCCTCATCCTTGAAGGACGTAGCGACAGCAGTTTCAATATTACCGGAAATGCGGTCAGCCATAAGCGGGTCTGCGATGCCGTAGGCGCGGTTACAAAGATCACAGACAGTCTCCAGATCATTCTCGAAACGGATGATGACGGACGCGATCTGCTAACTGTAGCGTTTGCCGGGTCGGTCCATGATGACCCTACCTTGATGGAGCGGGTCCGCGCCGCCGTGGCGACCATTCCTGAAATCGCGGAAGGCATTGACCGCGGGACATTGATTACCGCTGTTGCCGGAGGGGAAAGTCAGAAAAAGAATTGGCGCAACAAAACCGGCAACATCATTGATCTGCGGGGGCGTCAGCCTGCAGCCGATGGGGAGGCTGATTGATGCTGGAAATCCTGCGTCACACGCCGTCCTGGGTCTACATCGTATTCACGGCGATCCTCTATCTCGGCCTTTCAGCCTGTTTTTCGCAACGCCTTGAGATCAGACGGATCCTGTATTTGCCTGCTGTTTTCATTGTGCTTTCCGTTTATGGACTGATCATGGGCCAGACTTCGTCGTTTCTGGTGCCCCTGTCATGGGTCGGCGGCTTCGCGGTGGCCACGGGCGGAATGTACTATCTGACCCTGGCGAGGCGTCATCGCTACAGTCGCGACGGTGACTATCTGGTTGCCCCTGGAGATCCGGGCATCCTGATTGTGAGCATGTTCTTCTTTGCCGTTAAATTCTGGTTTGGCTATACCGCCGCGACCCGCCCGGAATGGACGGCCATGCCTTTGTATCCGATATCCGACAATCTGTGTTCCGGATTGGTGGTCGGCTTCTTTGGCGGACGGGGATTGGCGCAATGGTCCATTGCAAAAAAAAGAACTCCTGAAGAGTTGGTGGCCCCCAATGGCGCATGAAGATTTTCCCGGCCAGGATTGCCGCGACTATCTCGACCTCTGCCCGACGACACTGTCAGGGGCAGAACAGAACAGTTGCCGTTCTCCTATCAGTTGGCAGCGGGCGGAAAAATTGCGTGAGCAATATAGTGACTTCACAATTGTCGTGGAAACACTGAACCAGTTTGCCGTGCGGGCCACCCGCCAGGTTTTTCGCGAGAAGCTACTGGATGGGCTGAGGTTCATCCCGGCCAGTCTCCGTCATCTGAACATTGGTGATTTCGAGCGTGTCTCCGAATTGCGGGGAACGGTGGAGCAATCCGGCGAGTTCTATCGGGTGTCCATCATGGGATTGGATGCCAACCGGGAAGAGACCAACACGTGGGGAGAAATCCATGTGGCGCTGGTTTCCGAGGGGGGATAATGCTGCAGATCATTAAACCATTCATAATATGGGCGCTATATCCCGCCATCGTAGAGCAGACCGGCAATAACCACCTTTTGGCAGCGGCGGCCTGCCTTATCCTGATCGTTGTCATTGCCCATGACAATCTCAGGCGTGGGTTTTTGATCGACTGGACCGCGTTTACCTATTTCGTTGTCGTCATTTTGCTGTCTCTGACAATCAGCGATCATTGGATTGTGGTTTATCCGATGGTGGCGATATCACTGGCATACACTCTGGCGTCAGGGCTCTCGCTTCTGTTCAGGCGGCCCTACACCTTGCAGTATGCCAAAAGCCAGACCTCGCCAGAGGTATGGTCGGACCCGCATTTCATCACCATCAATTTCCATCTGACCGGCATTTGGACGGTCATCTTTCTGCTGTGTTTCCTGTTGTCACTGGGGGCGGCTCTCTTTGAACCGTATTGGCCGATCTTTGTCCTGGTCAGGAACTGCCTGATCGCGGTCGGGCTTGTGATACCTGAGCAGTATCCCCGCCTCTATCTGGAAAAAGTGGAGGCGAAGCAGATATGAACGCACTGAACAACCTGTTCATCCCGGGGGAGACCCATAGAGGCGCCGCCGACTATGAAACCACGGTCGAGATTAATCCCGACGACGCACTTTTCGATGTGCATTTCCCAAACATGCCAATCGTGCCCGGGGCCTGCCTCATTGGCTATGCGGCGCATTGCATAAGCCAATGGGCTGAGGGCGATAGGATTACTGTTCAATCTGTCCCGCGTGCGGTTTTCAACTCGCCCGTGGTTCCCGGCATGAAGTTAAAGCTGCAGGTGGTTTTGTCGAGCAAGGCAGACGGGCAGGGGAAAGCTGTGTGCCGGTATCTATCCGACCAGGGAATGAGCGCCCAGGTCGTTTTGGAATTTTCATCCGCCGGAGGGGAATGATCATGACGAATTGTGCAGTTGTCACTGGCGGTGTCCGGGGGATTGGACGCCAGATTGCACTGAAACTGGCAGATGCCGGATTTCAGGTTTTCGCAACCTATCGAAGCAACCGGGAGGCAGCGGAAAATGTGGAACGGGACTCCGGCGGGCGGATCAAGGCCATTCCGGTGGATGGCGGCGACATCCGCGCTGTGGAGGAATTCAGGGCGGTAGTTTTGCAAACTGGAACGCCGACGGTCCTGGTCAACAATGCCGGTGTGACCGGCGATGGCCTGTTGATGGAAAACGGTATTCAGCGGATTGCCGAGAGCATGAACAACAACTTCATGGGAACGGTCAATTTCACGCTGACCTTTCTGGACGATATGATGAAAAAGCGCGAAGGCAATATCATCAACCTGTCGTCCAGTGCGGCTCATAAAATTAAGCCCGGAAATGCGGCCTATGGCTGTTCCAAAATTGCCATTGAGCGTTTCTCCAAGGGCCTCGCCAAGGAAGTTGGCCGGTTCAACATCTTCGTTAACTGCGTTGCGCCCGGCTGGGTGGAAACGGAAATGTTCAAGACATTTGCCGGGCCGCAGCGCAAAGAAATCCTCAAGGATATCCCGACAAGAAAGATTCTTCAGCCCGAGGAGGTTGCCCAGGTCGTGACGGACCTGGCCATGCGCAGGACCAATACCACCGGTTCGGTCCTGACCTTAGGGAACGGCGAACAGATTATCTAGGGGGCGGTCGCGATGACCACAGTGGCTGGAAGGGACGGTGTCTGTGAAGACCTGATGGGGTGGTTGTCAATTTATCAGCAGCGAATTGGCGTGACATTCCCATCTTCAGAGCCGACGGTCAGTGATCTGAACCGGCTGACGCTGGCTCATATTCAGGCTTTTCCCTTCGAGATGCTGGACTATTTCCTCGATACGGCGCCTACGGTCGATTTGGACATCATACGCCAGAAGTTCCTTCTTGAATGTCGCGGGGGAGGCTGTTCCCAGCAAAATGCCCTGTTTGCAGAAGCGCTGCGCTTCCTGGGTGTGCGCTGTCATTATGGTATGGCGCGTGTTCCCCGGGAAGATGGCCGCCCCAGTCCACGGGCCCATATGATTTTGTTCCTGGAATATCGGGGGCATACAAATTGGCTATGCGATGTCGGATACGGCATGGGCGGGCCGCTTTATCCGTTGAGGATGGATCTTGGGGTAGTGCAAAAACAGGGGTGCCACGAATTCAGGATTGTTGCCGCCGACGCACAATTTCTTGCCTTGGAGCGCTATTCCCAGGAGAGATGGAAGCGCTTGTATGTCTTCGATCTCCGCCACTACGATTTGCAGGATTTTGAACCGGCCAACTATTTCAATACGCTGTCACCGAAATCCATTTTTACAAGAAACCTTATCGTCAGCCGTCCGACCCTGGAAGGCGGAGTTCTGATCCGAAACCGAAATTTTATCTTTTGGGACGGCGAGGAGTACCGCAAGGAGGCGATCCAGTCCCTTGACCACCTTGTCTACCTTTTGCAAAGCCAGTTTCTGATCCGGGTTGAGCCGCTCGATTTTGTGAACCTGCCGACAATGTTCAGGAGAATGGCCTCATGACCGGCTGTCCTGATTTTTTCTGCTGCAGATGAGCCTGCGGCTGCCTTTAAAAATTTTGGTTCAATAGGGAGATTGCAATGCCTAAATGTCTTCTGACAAACCCTGTGACAAATGACAACCTGCTTGCGCGCGACCTGAACAGGCGTGGGGTGGAATGCGCGGCCTTTATTGAAATGGACAAGATCAGCAAGGTGACGCAGGGTGCGGAGAACCGGGAACGGCAATTCGACCAAAGTCTTTACAGTGACTTCTACTTCTCTTTGGACGAACTTCCATCTTCTGAGGAACAGCCGTTTGATGCTGTCATTGCTGGGGGAGAACATGGGGTGCAGTCGGCTGAATTGATCAGCAGTCTTTTCGGGTTGCCCGGCAATGACCCGGAAACCACGGATTGGCGGCGCGACAAGGAAAGCATGCAGGCCCGCCTCTGCGATGTTGGACTTCCACAAATCAGGAGCGTGGGGATCGGTCCCGGGGACGGTGTGGACAAGGTCCTGTCCGTAATACCGGAAGGTCCTTATATCCTCAAACCTGTCTCGGCAGCCGGGGGGCAGTCATTCCGTTACTGCGATACCCCGCATTCTTTGGAGGAGGCGATCTCCGGCATCGAATGGGGTGGATACAATTGCACCTGGAGCAGCAACGACAAGTTTCTTGTGCAGGAGTATATATCAGGGCCGGAATTTGCGATCGACCTGGTGATACGCGGTGACGAAATGGTTGTGGCGGCGATTAGCCGCTATGTCCGCCTATCCGATATGGGCCATTGGGACTTTCCGCAGGTAAAACGGTTTCTGGTTATCGAGGACCCGGAAAATCCTGAATTTGAGCCGATGAAAGAAAAGGCGCGCAAATGCGCTGCGGCCCTTGGTATCCGCCAGGGGGCGGCGCATATGGAATTCCTGCGGAGCGATCACGGCTGGCATATGGTCGAGGTTGGCGCCCGTCTGCACGGTCACTTGGTGCCCGATCTGTTTTCCAGTTGCTACGAAAATGACCTTCTGACCAGTTTCTATCGATGCTATTTCGAACCTTCCAAGGCGCTTGAACCGGGGCGTTTGAAAAAGCATGCGATGCAGTCTTTCGTGGTCTCGGAACTGTCCGGCATCTCAAGCGGTTTTGCGCCTGCAGAGGATGCCTGGATGAAAGAATGCGATAGTCTCGTCACCAAGGAAATCCTCTACCATGCGGGTGAGAATTTCCCGCGCACCATCGACAGTATCACCACGCCCGCCCATGGTTTTCTGGCCCATCCCGAACAGAAACGCCTGCTAGAAGATGTCTGTGAGTTCGACCGGATCATGAACAATCAGTTCAACGGCAGGCCATACAGCATCGATGAGCTGACGCAATGGGTAACAGGGCAATAGATATCTGCACACAAAGCCAGGATGGCACGGATTGTGGCGAGCTGTTTGGGAGGAAAATGGCGGAGAGACAGGGATTCGAACCCTGGGTACTGTTGCCAGCACAACGGTTTTCGAGACCGCCCCGTTCGACCACTCCGGCACCTCTCCGCAAAAATCAGAAGTGTTTTCTGTGGTCCATCGGTGGACGCGCGGGAAACTACTCGAAGCGGACCGGGCCTGCAAGAGTGGATTTGATGCTTTCATGGCGCTTTTTTGCGTTCAGTGACGCCAGGGGGGCGGAAAGCGTGGGAGAAACGTTGACTCCGACAGCGCAATGCGTATATAAGCGGCGCAAGCGCGAGGCGGAGTTCTCGCGTGCTTTTGTTTGCGCAGCTCGAGGTATCCGGCATGGGGCCGGCCGAAAGGCAAGTATTTCCGGGGTTTCCGGAGGTCACCGAAGGGCGCGGAATTAAGAGAGAGTTGATATGTTCGCAGTAGTTAAGACCGGCGGCAAGCAGTACCGCGTCGCCAAAGACGATGTCATCAAGGTCGAAAAGCTGGAAGGCGAAGCCGGCAGCAAAATCGTCCTCGAAGACGTCCTGATGGTTTCCGACGGCGACAAGCCGACCGTTGGGTCCCCGCTCGTTGAAGGCGCTGCCGTTGAGGCAGAAGTCCTGGAGCAGGGTAAAGGCGAGAAGATTATTGTCTTCAAGAAAAAGCGCCGTCATAACTATCGCCGTAAACGCGGTCACCGCCAGGAACTGACGGTTCTGCGCATCACCGACATCACCGTTGGTGGCGCGAAGAAAGCGAAAGCCAAAGCGGCTGAAAAGAAAGCTCCGGCCAAGAAGGCAGCTGCCAAAAAGGCAACCGCCAAGAAAGCCGCGGCTAAGAAGTCTGACGATTAAGAGAGGAGCATTAAACCATGGCTCATAAAAAAGCAGGTGGTAGCTCACGTAACGGTCGCGACTCAGCAGGTCGCCGCTTGGGCGTGAAAAAGTTCGGTGGCGAAAGCGTCGTTCCGGGCAACATCATTATGCGTCAGCGCGGCACGAAAGTGCACCCGGGTGCAAACGTTGGTATGGGCAAGGACCACACCCTGTTTGCGACGGTTGAAGGTAATGTGCAGTTCCGCAAAACGCGGGCGCGCACGACCGTATCCGTTACCCCGTTGCCGGAAGCCGCTGAATAACGGCCTTCCCGCGCGCGGATAATTTCGAGAAAGGGAATGGCCACAGGGCCATTCCCTTTTTCTGTCTTCGAAGTTTAGTAGACCCTGCGGGGTTGTGATATGTCGGTGCTGTCATGAAATTTCTCGATGAAGCCAAGGTCTTTATCCAAAGCGGTCACGGTGGTCCGGGCTGTGTGTCCTTCCGTCGTGAAAAATATGTCGAATATGGCGGCCCGAACGGTGGCGACGGCGGCCGGGGCGGCGATGTGGTGCTTGAGGCCGTGCCCAGCCTGAACACGCTGATCGACTATCGCTATAAACAGCACTTCAAGGCCCGTCCGGGTGATCCGGGGCAGGGGCGCGACCGTACCGGGTCCAACGGTAACGACATCGTGCTGAAACTGCCGGTTGGCACACAGGTCCTGTCGGAAGACAAGGAAACCGTGCTGGCGGACCTGACCGAGATCGGGCAGCGGATCGTGCTGCTGCGCGGCGGCGACGGTGGCCGCGGCAATACCCAGTTCAAGACCTCCACCAACCAGGCGCCGCGCAAGTCGGAACCGGGCTGGCCGGGTGAGGAACTGTGGGTATGGCTGCGCCTGAAACTCATTGCGGATGCGGGGCTGGTCGGCCTGCCCAATGCGGGCAAATCCACCTTCCTGGCCACGACCAGCAATGCGCGTCCGAAAATCGCGGACTATCAGTTCACGACCCTGCACCCCAACCTGGGTGTGGTAAAGGTGGACCAGAATGAATTTGTCCTGGCGGATATTCCGGGCCTGATCGAGGGGGCCCATGAAGGCAAGGGCATTGGCACACGTTTCCTGGGTCATCTGGAGCGTACGCGTATCCTGCTGCATCTGATCGACGGCTCCGACGAGAATGTGGGCGAGGCCTACACGACCGTTCGCGATGAATTGGAAGCCTATGGCCATGGCCTGGCGGACAAGCCGGAAATCATTGCCATCAACAAGGCGGATGCCCTGATCGAAGAGATCATTGAAGAGCAGATCGCGGAATTGAAGGCGCTGACCAAAAGTCCGATCTACGTTATTTCCGGTGTTTCCGGCGAAGGGGTGCAGGACGTCCTGCGGGCCCTCTTCCGGGAAGTCGTGAAATTCCGTAGCAAGGCCGTTGAGGATGAGGAAACCCGGGACGAGCCGACCGAGGATGACAGCCCAAAACCATGGTCGCCGGTCTAGCCGCCGATGAGGTGTCGGCGGCCAAATGCCTGATGGATCAGGCGCGGTTTGATACTGGAATTGGTTGCTCATTCACGGGACGGAAAAATGTCCGGATTTTCACTAGAACAGGCGAAACGTGTTGTCATAAAAATCGGGTCGGCTCTGCTGGTCGACGAACAGGGCGTTGTCCGGCAGGCCTGGCTGGACGCGCTTGCGGATGATATCGCGGCCCTTCGGGCAGCGGGGAAGGACGTGCTGATTGTCTCATCCGGCTCCATTGCGGTCGGGCGTCGTCATCTGCGGCTTGGCGCAGGTGCGTTGAAGCTGGAGGAAAAGCAGGCCAGTGCGGCAACGGGGCAGATTCGGTTGGCGCATGCCTATCAGGAGGCCCTGGCGCGGCACGATGTGACGGTTGCGCAGATTTTGGTAACCCTGGCGGATACAGAGGAACGCCGCCGTCATCTCAACGCCCGCAATACGGTTCTACAGCTTCTGAAGCTTGGGGCGGTGCCGGTGATCAACGAAAATGACACGGTCGCAACGGAGGAAATCCGTTATGGCGATAACGACCGGCTGGCCGCACGCGTGGCGACCATGGTCAGTGCGGATGCGTTGATCCTGCTGTCTGATATCGATGGTTTGTATACGGGCGACCCGCGCAGGGACCCGAATGCGCGTCACATTCCCGAGGTAAACCAGATCACGCCAGAGATCGAGGCCATGGCGGGTGATGCTCCGGAAGGTATTTCGACCGGTGGCATGGTAACCAAGCTTGCGGCGGCGAAAATCGCGGTGACAGGTGGCTGTAACATGGCGATTGCGCTGGGCAAGGAAGCACATCCGATACAGCATCTGCTGGATGGTGGGCGCTGTAGCTGGTTCACACCTTCCATGAAGCCGCTGGTGGCGCGCAAGCGCTGGATTGCAGGTGCAATCAACCCGACGGGTGAGATTGAGGTGGATGCGGGTGCGGAAAAGGCCCTGGGCAGCGGTAAAAGCCTCTTGCCGGCTGGTGTTACAGGCGTAATCGGCAGTTTTGACCGCGGCGATGCCGTGCTTTTGAAGTCGGCGGACGGGCGTCGCCTCGGTGTCGGGCTCGCTGCCTATTCCGCCGAGGATGCGGCAAAGATTGTCGGGCGAAAGTCGTCGGAACTGAAGGCAATCCTGGGATATGATGGCCGTTCCGAGATGGTGCATCGGGATGATCTGGCCTTGGAAGGTCACGGCGGCTGACGCCGGGCTTTTGTAAGATGTTGTAGGGCGCTGGGTAGAGCGCGATCGGGAGACGAGAGATGGGTATGTCGGCAGAAGTGAAGCAAGGGCAGGATGTAGAGGCGCTGGTGCGCGATATGGGTGTCAGGGCGCGTGAGGCGTCGCATGCGCTGGGGCTGGCCTCTTCTGAGAATAAGGCGCGGGCGCTGAAGGTCGCAGCGCGTATCCTGCGCGAACGTCAGGCGGAGATCATTGCCGCCAATGAAAAGGATATGGAATTTGGCCGTGCCAAGGGCCTGTCCGCGGCGATGATGGACCGTCTGATGCTGGATGCAGCACGGGTTGAGGCCATGGCCGCCGGTGTCGAATCCATTGCCGATTTGAAAGACCCCGTGGGGGACGTTCTCGCGGAATGGGAACGCCCGAACGGGTTGAAGATCGCCCGTGTGCGGGTGCCGCTCGGTGTCATCGGCGTGATCTATGAATCCCGCCCCAATGTGACGGCTGATGCCGGGGCGCTTTGTGTGAAGGCGGGGAACGCCGTGATCCTGCGGGGTGGCTCAGAGAGCCTGAACTCCTCGTCTTTGATTGCGGATTGCCTGCGCGCCGGGATGCGCGAAGGCGGCCTGCCGGAAGATGCGGTACAGATGATCCCGACCCGTGACCGTGATGCGGTTGGCGCGTTGTTGCGGATGAACGAACATGTGGACGTGATTGTGCCCCGTGGTGGGCGCGGCCTGATCGAACGGGTGATGACGGATGCCCGCATGCCGGTTTTTGCCCATCTGGAAGGGCTCTGCCATCTCTACATCCATGAAAAGGCCGATCCGCAGAAGGCGCTGGACCTTGCCCTGAATGCCAAAATGCGCCGGACGGGAATCTGTGGCGCGATGGAAACGCTGTTGGTGGACCGGACGGTGGCACAGGATCTGCTGCCGCCGATTCTGGACGGACTGGCCGGAGTAGGCTGCGAATTGCGTGGTGACGAGGCCGTGCAGGTGCTGGATGCGCGGGTGAAGGCCGCGACATCGGACGACTGGACCACGGAATATCTGGATGCAATTCTGTCGATCAAGGTCGTCGATGGCCTGGATGATGCGGTGGACCATATCAATCATCTTGGTTCTCACCATACGGATTCCATCGTTACCGAAGATGCAACGGCGGCGGAGGCTTTCCTGCAAAAGGTCGATAGCGCGATCGTCATGCATAACGCCTCCACACAATTTGCCGATGGCGGTGAATTCGGAATGGGGGCGGAAATCGGGATTTCCACGGGCCGTATGCATGCCCGTGGCCCGGTCGGTGCGGAACAGTTGACAAGCTTTAAATATCTGGTGCGCGGCACCGGCCAGACCCGGCCGTAGGCGGGGAAAGCCGGACGGGGGGCGATTGCGTTGGTGAAAAAGCGTTCCTACAGGAAGGTCGGTTTGCTGGGCGGGTCGTTTAACCCTGCCCATGCGGGCCATCGCCATATTTCAATCGAGGCATTAAAGCGACTTGGCCTGGATGAGGTCTGGTGGCTGGTCAGCCCCCAAAACCCCTTGAAATCCGAGGCGGGGATGGCCACATTCGCGGCGCGACTGAATCGGGCGCGCGGCGTTGCCAATCACCCCCGTATCCGGGTAACGGATGTAGAGGAAAGATTGGGAAGCCGCTTTACCGCGGATACCGTGGGCTGGATGTCGCAACATTACCGCAATCATCGCTTTGTATGGTTGATGGGCGCGGACAATCTGACCCAGTTCCATAAGTGGGACCGGTGGCGGGAAATCGCAGGGACTGTTCCCATTGCTGTATTTGCCCGTCCGGGGTATGATTTAAGGGCATTGTCCGGGGTGGCAGCCCATGCATTGGCTGGGTCGCGAATACCGGAAAGTCGGGCGCGATCCCTGGCCGGGCATAAGCCGCCAGCCTGGGTGTTTCTGGCGATACGCCGTCATCCTGAATCCGCAACCAGATTGCGGCAAGCAGGAGCGGCATTACATGACGGAGAGGAAAGTCATAGCTAGCAAAAATGGGAAGGCCAATCCTTCCAACGCCTTGTTGAAACTCGTTGAAACGTCATTGGACGACGACAAGGCCCAAGCCGTTACGGTCATTGATCTGGCCGGAAAATCCAGCATTGCCGATTATATGGTCATTGCCTCGGGTACTTCATCCCGTCAGGTGGCCGCGATGGCTGACCACATTCTGGAAAAAGTCAAGGAAAGTGGCCAGGAAGGCGCGACCATTGACGGTAAGACCCAGGGTGACTGGATTCTGGTCGATGCCGGTGACGTTATTGTTCATCTTTTCCGCCCGGAGGTTCGTGCCTTCTATAATCTGGAGAAGATGTGGGGCATCGAAATGCCTGAGGAAATCGCGATCTACGCCCAGGCGTGATGGCCGGTTGATTGTAATCGGGTAACGTCATGCGTGTTCATGTAGTCGCGGTCGGCCGCGCCAAGCGCGGGCCGGAAAAGGTCCTCTTTGACGCTTATGTAGAGCGTATCCGCTGGCCCTTTCAGTTGCATGAAGTTGAAGAAAAGCGTCCGCTCTCCGGTCCTGAGCTCAAGGCCCGGGAGGCGGATTTGCTGTTGGGTGTTGTTCCTGACGGTGCGGTCGTGGTCGCCCTGGATGAGCGTGGCAAGGCCATGGGAAGCGAAGACCTTGCGGATCGTGTCGGTCAGTGGCGCGACGAGGGGCGTGGCGACCTCGTCTTTATCATCGGCGGTGCAGATGGGCTGGATGAGCGCGTGCGCGCCCGTGCGGACCTATGCCTGTGTTTCGGCAAGCTGACCTGGCCGCATATGCTGGTGCGTGGAATGCTGGCGGAACAGGTCTACCGCTGTCAGCAGATTCTGGCGGGTCACCCCTATCATCGGCGCTGACGGGGCGTATCAGTCCTCAAGACGAAGATAACGGGTGGCGTTGGGGGCCATGACATGCTCTGACCAGCCTTTGATCCGGGTTGATAGCAGGGCGTGGGTGACCCGCGAATAGAGCGGCACCGTCAAATAGTCCCTCATCAAAAGAAGTTCGGCCTCTTTCAGATATTTCATCCGCAAGTCGGGGGTGCTTTCTGCCAGGTCGAAAAGCCTCTCTACCTCCTGGTTGCCCGTTGGATACAGAGCCCGGTTGGAGCGGGGACTGTATAGATACAGGAAATTATAGGGGTCCTGATAATCGGCGCGCCAGGACCGGCGGATTATCTGGAAGTTACCATTGCGGATATCGGCCACAACCTGGTTGAAGGGTTTTTGGGTGATCGACAAATCCACAAAGATGTTCATCCAGAACCGTTTGGCGAGAACGGCCAGCCGTCGGCTTTGTGTGCTGTCTATGGTTGTCAATGTCAGGTGCAGCGGGCGGTCTTTGCTGTAACCGGCCTCTTTCATGAGCGCCACTGCCTGCGTCAGGGCGTCTTGCTGGGACCGGGCGGGGGCTGCTTCGGCGGCGTAGTCATGCATGCCGGGCACCAGACCGTAGGCAGGCGTTTCCTTGCTGTTGCGCGTGCGGACAAGGGCGTTGCGGTCAATGGCCAGATAGAGGGCCTGGCGGACCCGGCGATCACTAAGCGCGGTTACGTTCGGGTTCAGCAGAAACATGCTGAGCGATAAAACAGGCTGTGAGTGCACAACAAAATCATTGGCGTGATGCAGGCTGTCCACCTGGAAATAGGGGATAGCCTCCGCAAGGTCGGCATGTCCTCCAATTACAAAACGACCGGCGGATTGGCCTTCCGGTACATGGAGGAATTGTACCTCGTCAATGGTGACGCGACTGTTGTCGAAGAATTCCCTGTTGCGCGTTAGTGCGATCTTATCCTTGGAAATATACTGCAGCCGATAGGCACCGTTGCTGAACATATTTTCCGGTGCAGCCCAGCGGCTGCCTTTGCTGCGATACAGGTGGCTTGGCACCGGAAAGGCGGGCGGGCGGGCAAGTAATTCCAGAAAATACGGGGCGGGCGAGGTCAGCCTGATACGCAGTGTCTGATCGTCAAGAGCCGCCACGCCTGTTTTAAGCGATGCCAGCTTTTCCAAGCTGATCGGCTCCGCCAGTTCGGCGAAATTCTGATGGTTTTCTATGATGCTGTAGTTTCCAGACAGGGATGCCTTCGGACCGATGGCGAACAGCCGTGCGAAGGCCAGTTGGAAATCCCCTGCCGTGACGGGTGTGCCGTCCTGCCAGCGGGCGTCCGGCCTGATATGGAAGGTGTATTGGCGACCGTCTTTGGAAATGTCCCAGGATTCCGCCGTGCCCGCAATGATGCTACCGTCCGGCCCAAGAGCTGTCAGACCCAGGAAAAGATCGTTGAGGACGCGGGAGTCCATGCTGGTCTTCTGGCGTTGGGGGTCGAGGCTGGTCGGCATGCTGTTGGTCGCGCGGCGTAGCGTGCTATCCGCGAAGGAGGGAGATGACCACATCAGATTCCCTGCGATCAACAGGGTAATAAACCATACTGCCTTGAATACCATAGCGCCCCAGCCATACTGTATTTGGTATCTCGTTACCACTTTTGGATATTCATGATAAAGGCTAATTAGCTAAAAACGTAAATTTTATACATCTGTATGGCAGCAGCTTGCCTTTGCGCCGGCTGACAAAAAAAAGGCCCGGGGCGGATAACCTGCCCCGGGCCGATTGACTGGCTGATGTAAAGGCGTGCGCCGTCAGCTCATCTGGTGCTGCATATAATTCTGCAGGCCCGCCTTGTCGATCAGGCCCAGCTGCTGTTCCAGCCAATAGGCGTGATCTTCCTCGGTATCCTTCAGCAGGGGCATCAGGATGTCGCGGGTACCGTAATCCTGTTCCTTTTCGCAAAGCGCGATGGTGTCTTTCAGGGCTTGTGCGACCTGATACTCATAGTCCAGGTCGCTTTGCAGCATCTCGGGAACCGTCTTGCCGATATTCAGGGCGTCGCGGCTGGCGACATCCGGCATGCCTTCCAGGAAGAGGATGCGTTCGATCAGCACGCGCGCATGTTCCAGTTCCTCTTCGCGCTCATGCTCGAGGCGCGTATACAGCTTCTCCAGGCCCCAGTCCTTATACATCTGGGAGTGTACGAAATATTGGTCGGAAGCGGACAATTCACCGGTCAGCAGCTTGTTCAGCGCGTCGATAACCTGCGGGGAGCCTTTCATGGCAAACCTCTTGATGCGTTATTGTGTTGAGCAGGGGAAAGGGGCGGCTGCACGGTCGGCAGCCGCCGGGTAGAAGATGTTTGCTGTCAGGACATCTGGGACTGGTGGTAGTTCTGTTCGCCAACCATGTCGATCAGGCCAAGCTGCGTTTCCAGGAAGTCGATATGTTCTTCTTCCTCTTCCATGATGTGTTCCAGCAACTCGCGGCTGACATAGTCCTTGATGCTTTCCGCATAGGCGATTCCGTCCACCAGATCCTTGCGGTTCGCCATTTCCAGTTTCAGGTCGCTTTCCAGCATTTCGCGGATGGTCTCGCCGATCATCAGCTTGCCCAGGTCCTGCAGGTTCGGCAGACCTTCCAGGAACAGGATACGATCGATCAGCTTGTCCGCATGTTTCATTTCATCGATGGACTCTTTGACTTCCTTTTCGCCCATCTCTTCCAGCCCGCGGTCCTTCAGCATCTTACCGTGCAGGTAATACTGGTTGATCGCGGTCAGTTCATTAAACAGCACCTTGTTGAGGTGCTTCAGCATTGTTTTGTCGCCCTTCATCCGTCCGTCTCCACCTATTTGATTATATGCCAATCCGTCTCCGCGTCCTGTGGAATGGATGCGGCTTCGATCCTGTACCCAATCTACGCCGGAAAATATTGATTTCAATAGAAAAGTAAGTAATTGATAATCGTTTTCAATATTTTTTTATTTTGAAACCGATAATCGTTATCATATTTAAAATAATGAGAAGTATAGGGGGAAATACTTTATTTAATTTTACTTTGAGGAAATGTGCTTCTTGATCGGTTGTTTGCATTTTTCTTGATATAAAGAAGGCCTCCGCAGCCGGGCTGGGAGACCTCAAAATAAAACCTGTCTGATCAGGGGGCGTTAGACTTTACTGGGGGCCAGCAATGCATTGCCGCCAGCGCAGGCGCTGCCTGCATCCTCGCGCAGCATATCCTTGATATGACAACCGCATTTTCCACATTGCGGCGCACATTCATGGGCGCGGTATACGGCCGCCACAGTGCGCGCACCACTGTCGGCGGCGCTTCGGATATCACGGTCAGTCAGACCATTACAAAGGCAGATGTACATACTCAATTACCTGCAATTGCGAACAGGTCGCAATATTAGCTGTAATTGCGAGTCAGAGTCAATACGAAAGTGTGATTTAAAATGTTATGGCGACGGTATGGCAATTAAGGTTTTGTCGTGTCGCGCAAGCGGGAACCATTGTACGGCTGTATCTATCTGATAAAGTGACTAAAGGGGCTTGCTGCATCATGGTTTGATGCCCATTTTCCGGTGGTTTCAGGGGAATGGGCAGGCGCATTTGGAAGGTGGGCTTTCTTTTTGGGTATATTGGTCAAGCAGTTTGGTTCTTTGCGGAAGGGTGGATTTCCGGCCCTTCTTCTGGCCTTTGCCTTAGGCGGCTGCAGTCTGTCCCAATCCCTGTTGCCGGAAGAAAAAGACAGCTCTCCCGTGGCCCTGGAAGATGCCCAGCGTCAGTCCCTGCCTTATGAAGTCCATATCAACGGCGTCGAGCAGGAAGACGGGGCCTTGCTGGCGCAGTTGCAGGAGGTGAGCAACGCGATCCGGCTTGAGGACCGGCCACCGTCGAGCCGTGTCGGGCTGCAGAGGCGGGCAGAAGACGACCAGGAGCGCTTTGTCACTGTTCTCAAATCTTTCGGATTTTACGATGCGACTGTCGATTTTGATGTGTCGCCGGAAACCTCGGCAGCGGAAAAGGTTCAACTGACCTATCGGATCGACCCGGGATCGGTCTATTTGCTGGCGGAGGCTGAGATCGCCTTGGTCCGCGACGGGCACAGTGAACGCCGCCCCCTGACGGATGCGCAAATGGAAAAGACCGGCCTGCAACTTGGTATGCCGGCGAAGGCCGACCCGATTATCGAGGCGGAAAAACAGGTTGTGGAATTCGTTCGCCGTGAGGGCTTTCCCCTGGCGCATGCGCAAAAGCGAAGCGTGATTGCCGATACCGAGAGGAAGACGCTTTCCGTTACCTATCGGATAGAGGCGGGAGAAAAGGCGGTCTTCGGGGACACGAGGGTTTTCGGGGCGACGGAGGTCGATAGCGACTTTATTGCCAGCTACCGGGAGTGGGAGCGTGGCGCGCAGTTCGATCCGGAGCAGGTGTCGGACATGCGAACTCAACTGGCCCGATCCAACCTGTTTGAATCGGTTACGGTCAAACCTGCCAAGGCGGTTACGCCTGACGGCGAAATCCCGATGGAGGTCGAGGTTGTCGAACGGAAGCACCGGACCATTGGTGGTGGCGTGGACTATTCGACGGCTGACGGGCCGGGTGCCAATGCGTTTTGGGAGCACCGGAACCTGATGGGCGCGGGGGAGCGTTTGAGGCTTCGCCTGAAGGCATCCGCGCTTGAACAGGGCGGCGAGGCCGATTTCCGCAAACCGCAATTCCTCAGGGACAGGCAGCGTCTGGTGGCGGAAGGCGAGGCAAAGAATTTCGATACAGAAGGCTATCAGGGGGTGCTCGCCAGCGGTTTTCTGGGCGTGGAACGTGAATTATCGAAAACCTGGTCTGCTACGGTCGGTGGTGTTCTTGAATATTCCGACCTTGCCGGGGCAAACTCGCCGAATGAACAATTTTATCTCGGCGGGCTTCGGACGATGTTGCGCCGGGACAGTACGGATAACCTGCTTGATCCCAGCAAGGGCAGCCGGTCGGAGATCGAAGTCGCGCCCTATACCAGCCTGACGGGGAAATCCTCCCAGTTTGTGCAGGTGGCATTGGGCGGTTCTCGCTATTACTCCATTGATGAGGATAAGAAGTGGATTATCGCCGGGCGCGGGCGTGTGGGTATGATTTTCGGCGATGAACTGGAGGCACTGCCCTCGAACAAACGCTTCTTCTCCGGTGGTGGTGGGACCGTGCGTGGCTATGAGTTCCAGTCCATCGGGCCGCTTGACGGGGAAAACGAGCCGACCGGAGGCCGCTCCACCATTGACCTGGGGGTGGAGCTTCGCGCACGCCTTACAGAAGATATCGGCCTTGTTCCCTTTATCGAGGGCGGCAATGTCTTTGACACCAGCACGCCAGACAGTTTCGATTTGTTCTGGGCCGCCGGACTGGGCATTCGATATTACACCGCGGTGGGCCCGTTGCGCTTCGATGTCGCGATCCCCCTGGATAAGCGGGACAATATCGACGACGATTTCCAACTCTATTTCAGTATCGGGCAGGCGTTTTGAGTAGCGGGCCCAAGGATGTCAGCCATGACGTGATCGCCAAGCCCTCCGTCTGGCGGAAGGGTGCTGTCTATGTGGCCGCGGCCCTTGTGGCGCTGGCGGCTCTCATCGCCATCGCGGGAAGCGGCCCCGTTCTGCGACTGGCCCTGCCGACGGTCAACCATCTGCTGTCCGGGGCTGTGGACGGGCGGTTTGAGTTGCGCGGCCTGTCCGGCAGTCTCTGGTCCCGGCTTGCGGTGGAAGAAATCAGCCTAGAACAGCCCCAATCCGGATTGGCCGTGGATGGTGAGGGCTTTGTGCTGGACTGGTCGCCGCTGGCGCTTTTCACAGGTGTTCTTCGGGTTGATCAACTGGAGTTGGGAAGGCTGGCGGTCACATTGCCGACAGCCTTCGACAGTGGCAGCACCAAGACGCAGGACGGGGGCGGTATGCCGGTTCTGCCGTTGTCACTGCGAATTGGCCGGGTGGATATACCCGAGATTGCGGTTACAAAACCGGATACGGGGCAGGTCTATTTATACTCGCTGTCTGCTGCCGCACAGGTCGAGGATAATCAGGATGCACGACTTCATCTGAACCTTGAACCCAGCGGAGATGAGGCGGATTTTCTTCGGGCCGAGGTTGGCTACGAGGCTGATGCTCGCAATCTGGATATAGATGTTAAGGGGGCATTTGCCCGGGACGGCCTCGTCATGGCGTTGGCGGGGTTGCCGCCTGCGCAGGCAACGGACGTAGATTTCACGCTTGCGGGGAAGGGTGCGCTTGAAGATTGGCACGGTGCCGTGCGGGCCGAAGCGGCGGACAGGGGAATGCTGTCGGGCGATGTGACCCTTGGATATCGCGAGACGGGTTTCCCCTTTTCCTTTCAGGGAGAGGCGAGTGTCGCCGAAGGCCTGACGCCTGATATCCCGGTGGCCCTGACCCAGGGCATTGCGGTTGAGGCTGCTGGTCAGATGTCAAAGTCCTTCGGCCAAATCCGTGATATCAAACTCAATATCCGCCAGGGTGACTATGTCGATACGGAGGTTTCAGGAAACCTGAATCTTGAAGACAGCCGCCTTTCGATCAGACTTCGCACAGACCTTGCCCCCGGCCTTGCGCCTCTGCTTGCCCTGCCGGTTTCCTGGCAGGGGATGACACTGAATGCCGGGGCGGAAGGGCCGCTTGCTGCACCTGTCATCAATGCCGATGTTACCGGTTTGGATGTGGTGGCGGATGGCGTTTCCGCCGATGCGCTGTCTGTCATCGGTCAGGCGTCGCCTGCTGAGGATGGCTGGGCCGTGGCGCTGGACCTTGCATCGACAGGGCAGGAATGGACATCTCAACCCCTGAACGACCTGCTGCCAAAGGCCTTGACGGCCGCGTTGGCGGCCCGGCTGTCTGAAGATGGACGTCATATTGACCTGACAAATCTTGATCTGCCTGCCCTGGCGCTTTCCGCCAGCGGTTCGGCGGAACGCGACAGCGACGGAAATATCGCGGACCTCGCCCTGACGGCGGATATGGCCGACCTGTCGCGGGTGGCCCCGCTGACCGGCCTTGACTTGAGCGGTGCGGGCAGCCTGCGCCTCACAAAGGCGCATTGGACGCCTGACGGTGGTAATGCGCAGCTCAGCGTGAGTGGACAGGGCCTGTCCTGGGGGCTGGCGGAACTGGATCACATCATCGGCGAGGCTCCTGACCTGCAGGCGGTTTTATCCCTGACCAAAGACTTTGATCTCATTGTTCCGCAGTTCGACGGGACCGCGGCACAGGCAAAGCTACAGGGTAATCTCAGGCTGACGGATGCTTTCGGTCGGATCGGGACGGATTTCACCGTAGATGCCGCACCCGGGATCGTGCCGCCCGGCATCGACGTCGGGCTTGCCAAGGGGGCGACGGTTATCGGCAAGATCGCCGGGCCGGTTGCGGCCCCGACCGGAGCCGTCGATGTCAATCTCCCTCAGATCTCTGCCGGCGGTGAAACGCTTGATGCTGTGACAGTTCACAACGTGCTCACGTGGTTGGACGATGGCAGTCCCAAACTGGCCTCCGAAGGAAAACTCAAATTGCGCGGGCGTGCTTTTGCGGCCTCTGCACAGAGCGTCTTTGCGCCGGACCGGTTACAGGTGGATAAACTTTCCCTGACGTCGCAGGGGATGGCCGTTTCCGGGGCGCTGTCCATGCCTGATTATGGTCTGCCGATGTCGGGAAGGCTTTTGGTCGGGGAGCTCGACGCCGGCCTGCTGGCGCTGTGGGGCATCCCGGTCAATAAAGGGGCCACGCGGGCGCAGATTGATTTCCTTCCCGACGGTGTGCGCCAGTCCATTAAGGTTACGGCCTCGGTGCGGGACCTGGAGGCCCTCTCGGGGGAGGGGCCGTCGGTGCATATTGGTGCCGTCGGGCTGGACGGGCGCGTCGATGATGCTTTTGGCTCCCCCTATATGGATTTGGACGGTTCGACGGAAAACCTTGCCTATGGTGACGTGAAACTGGATCAGGTCAAAGTCGGGGCCAAGGGCACTTTGATCAATCTTGCGGTCGATACGGACCTGTCCGGCCATTTTGCCGGGGACTTGCCCCTGACCTTGAAGGGCCACGCGGCTGTTGCTCTGGACAAGGGGCAGAAAGTAACACTTCCCGACGTTCGGATAACCATAGGTGATCAGGCGCTAAGAAACGACGGGCCTATAGAGTTCAGCAGCGGAAAGGCGGGCGATCTCAACCTGTTGGCGGCGATCGTGGAAGAGGGCGGTGGCCGCCTGTCGATGGATATGTCTGTTCGCCCCTCGAAATCAGCCGTGCTGCGGGTTTCGGGCAAGGAAATCCACCTGGGGCCTTGGGCGAAGTTATTCCAGGCCCCGGCGATCAGCGGCCAGGGGGCGGTAGAACTGGACTATCGCGAAACAGCAGGACAGACGCCTGAGGCCCATGTCAACGCCAGCATCAATGAAATCGGTCTGGATCGTGCTGGTGACATGCCGTCTTTTGATCTGCGCCTGAATGGCAATTTGGCGGGACAGGCATTTGATGGAACAGTGACCGTCAGTCATGCCGCTATGCCCATTGCGCAGGCAGAGGCGCATATGACGATCGGCCTGTCATTGCTTGCGCCGAAACTGGTGTTTTCGGAGACCGATCCGGTGTCGGCGACGGTGATGCTGGATACGGAAATCGGTGATTACTGGCAATATGCGCCTTTGCCGGACCATGTCCTGTCCGGTCATCTGACCATGAATGCACGCCTGTCGGGAAGCCTGAAACAGCCTGAGGTCAACGGGTCGCTGGCTCTCAAGAATGGGCAGTATGAGCATCTTCATTATGGAACGGTGTTGCGCGATATCGATCTGTCCGGCGTGATCGAGACCAACAGGCTGATGATCGACAGGTTGAGTGCCAATGACGGTGGCGGCGGCGAGGTGACAGGCAATTTCGACCTGACACTGGGGCAGGATTGGAAGCCGTCATTTAAAGGACATCTGCAGACGAGAGACGCCGCCCTTGTCCGCCTGGACGAATTGCGGGCATGGGCGGATATCGACCTGGATGTGACGGGAGATGCCGCGGGTGCCAATCTGAAAGCCCAGACGACCGTGCGGCGGGGTGAGGTGGACCTTGCCGTTGCCCTGCCGTCGACCGTGCCAAGCCTGGATGTACAGAACCTCAAGGATGTAAATCAGGAAGCGGAGAAACCCAAGGAAGCCGGTTATCCGGTCACGCTGGATGTGACCGTTGATATCCCCGGTCAGATGTTCGTGCGGGGCAAGGGGCTGGATTCGGAATGGCAGGGTAACCTTCGCATTACGGGCGCGGCCGATGCCCCGCAGGTGGTCGGCAGTATGAAAGCCCTGCGGGGGCAACTGGATGTGATCGGCAAGACATTCACGGTTGGGGATTCCGTCATCGCCTTCACCGGTGCCCAACCGGTTGATCCGTTGTTGAATATTGCGGGCGTCCACCGCGCCGATGATCTCACGGTAACAGCGGCCTTTACAGGGCCTGCCAGCGCACCTGAACTGGCGCTGACATCCGATCCCGCCCTGCCGCAAGACGAGATTTTGTCGCGAATTCTATTCGGCAAATCCCAGGGCAGCCTGACTGCGGTCGAGGCGGTTCAACTGGCCAATGCGGCAGCGGAACTGTCAGGGGGCGGCAGTGGGCTGGACGTGATCGGATCGATCCGGCGTTTGATCGGTGTCGACGTGTTACGCGTCGAATCCGGAGACGAGGGACCGACGGTCCGCGCCGGGGAATACCTGACGGACGATATCTATGTCGGCACCAAACAGGGAAGCACGACCGGGTCGACGGGGGTTGAGGTGGAAATAGAACTGACGCCGCATATCAAGGCCACAACGGAATCCACGGCCGAAGACAGCAAGGCGGGCCTGCAATTCAAATATGACTACTGACAGCAGATGAGAGAACGAGGGCGTTTTCGGCCCTCGATCTCCTGATCGGTGTAGCAAGGCTTGAACTTATTCGGCGAGGGCCTGCCTGACCTTGCTGAGGCCGTCGTTGCCGTCGCGGGTCATCACATCCTTCAACCAGCCTTCAAGGGCGTCCGGGTGCTTCTGGAGCCAGGCTTTCGCGGCGACATCAGGCTCTTCGCCTTCGGCAATGAGCCCCATGATCTCATTTTCCATCTTCAGGGAATAGGTTAGCTGTGACAGCAGCTTTCCGACATTGGGGCACAGATCGCTATAGCCTGCGCGGGTGACCGTGTGAACCGTGGCTCCGCCATAATTCGGGCCAAACCAGTCGTCACCGCCATCCAGATAGGTCAGGTCAAGCTGCACATTCATCGGATGTGGTTCCCAGGCCAGCATGACATAGGGCTGCTCACGCCGGTTCCTGCGCAAGGCGGCTGACAGCATTCCGGCCTCCGACGACGGGGTGACGCTGAAATCCTTAAGGCCGAATGTATCGGTCTCTATCATTTTGAGGATTTTGGCATTGCCCTGATTACCGGATTCCAGTCCCAGGATCTGACCATCCAGCTCGTCCTTGAACTTGGCGATATCGGCAAAGCTTTTCAGCCCTTTGTCTGCCAGATAGGTCGGCACCGCCAGGGTATATTTTGCACCGTCCAGGTTCTTTTTCACATGCTCTACTGTTCCCTTGTCCATATAGGGTTTGATGAGCTTCTGCTGGGCGGGCATCCAGTTGCCGAGGAAGATGTCGATATCGTTGTTCTGCAGGCTCTGATATGTGACCGGCACGGAAAGTGTTTTCAGGTCGACGTCATAGCCAAGCGACGTCAGCAGGAAGTTCGCCACGCCGTTTGTCGAGGAGATATCCAGCCATCCGACATCCGAAAGCCGCACTGTCTGACATTGCTTTGGGTCCTGTGCCCAAGCGCCGGTGCTGGTGGCGATTACTGAAGCGGCAAATGCGGATGCCGCGAAAAGGCCTTTGATTGTATGCTTCATTTATTCCGTCCCTATTCTGATTCTTGTGCCTGACTGGCCGCCAGAAAGGGTAGCGGTCGAATTTGTTTGAAAAAGCGATATTACTTGACCGTATTAATCGGAAATTTAGATGCAACTATAAGCCTTTAGCGGTTAATCGGAAAAAGCGATTATATTCCCAAATATAAATCGCTTTTTTTGTGGGCTGAATGTTGATCACTAGAGGGATGCAGATGTGGTTCCCGTGAACCATCCGGATGGCTCAGTTCAGTGTTAGGCATAATCATGGCGAATAGAGAAGACAGCGGCCCGATGAATATCCTTATTCTCATGGCAGACCAGCTTTCCGCTTTCGGGGTCGGCGCATATGGCAATTCAGTCGTCAAAACTCCGGTGATGGATCGCCTGGCGGGCGAAGGCGTTGTCTTCGACAATGCCTATTGCAACAGCCCGCTTTGCGCACCGGCGCGCTTTACCATGATGACGGGGCAGAACGCGCATCGGATCGGCGCCTATGACAATGCTGCGGAACTGCCTTCGCAGGTTCTGACCTATGCCCATTATCTGCGTTACATGGGCTACAAGACCAGTCTTGCCGGCAAGATGCATTTCATCGGCCCGGATCAGTTGCACGGCTTTGAACGCCGTTTGACGACCGATATCTATCCGGCTGACTTCGGCTGGGCGGCGGACTGGGAAATGACCGACGACCGCTTCGACTGGTGGTATCACAACATGTCCAGCGTCAAAGAGGCCGGGGTGGCCCATGTCACCAACCAGTTGGACTATGACGACGAGGTAGGCTACCGGGCTGTCCGGGAACTCTATGACTTTGCCCGCGACAAGGACCCGCGCCCTTTCATGATGACTGTGTCTTTCACGCACCCTCATGATCCCTACACAACGCGGGAAAAATACTGGAACCTGTATGATAACGACGAAATCGACCTGCCGTCGGTTCCGGCCATTCCCTATGAAGACCAGGACCCGCACAGCAAGCGCCTGTACCATGTGAGTGCGATCAACGATGTGGAGATTACCGAACAGGATATCCGCAATGCGCGGCGGGCCTATTACGGTAACACCTCCTATGTGGATGAATGGTTCGGCAAGATTATGGACGCGCTGGAGAATACAGGCCAGGCGGACAACACCATTGTTATCGTGTTGAGCGACCACGGCGATATGCTGGGAGAGCGCGGCCTGTGGTATAAGATGTCCTATTTTGAACGCTCGTGCCGAATTCCTTTCATCGTTCATGCACCGGGCCGGTTCGAGGCCAAACGGGTTGCCAATAATGTGTCCCATATTGACCTGCTGCCCACGTTGGTGGATCTGGCGGGCATGACTGGCGGCGTGGAAAAACCGGACTATCCGGACCCGGTGGACGGGCGCAGCCTGCTCGGCCTGTTGAATGGTAAGGCGAGCGACGACGAGGATGAGGCGATCGGCGAATATATGGGCGAGGGTTCCGTTGCCCCGGTCTTCATGATCAGGCGCGGCCGCTACAAATATATCTCCTGCGACTGCGATCCGGCCCAGCTTTATGACCTGGAGGCCGACCCGAATGAACTATCCAACTTGTCCGGCCATTCCGACTATGCGGATCTGGAAGCCGCCTTCGAGGCGGAGGTGGCGGAACGCTGGTCCGTGGAAGAAGTGTCCGAGGCCGTCATGCGAAGCCAGCGTATACGTCATCTCATCTTCAAGGCAATGACCAAGGGCGAATTCACTCCTTGGGATTTCCAACCCTTTAGCGACGCCTCCCAACAGTTCATGCGTAATCACATGGACCTGAACAAGGTGGAGGCGGAACGGCGGTATCCTCCGGCGAAAGGCGTATGAATGCTCCCTGCTGAATTCGCCGGATGAGGACGGTCAGCCCCCGCTGTGGGGCTGACCGTTTTTTATCCATGGTGTAAGGATGCCTGTATAATTGCGTGGCAGGAGGCGCGTTTCGGCGATGAATATTGAACATGTGCGGACCTTTCTCGATGTGATGGAGACCGGTAATTTCAACCGGACGTCGGAACGTCTCCACGTTACGCAGTCCACCGTCAGCGCGCGGATCAAGGCATTGGAGGATTCGCTTGGCGGGCATGCGCTTTTCACGCGTGGCCGTCATGGGGCGGCCCCAACGGATTATGCACGAAAGTTTCAGACACATGCGGTTCACCTGGTCAGAATCTGGCAGCAGGCCCGCCACGAACTGGCCTTGCCCCGGGACTATGAGGCCGTTCTACGCATCGGCATCCAGTTCAGTTACTGGGATCGTGTTGTCGACGAGTGGGTTATTTCCATGCGCAGGTCCCATCCAAAGGTCGCCGTGCATATGGAGGCGGACTATTCACCGGCGATCTTGAACCAGATTGGCGAGGGGGCTTTGGATATCGGTATCCTCTATCGCCCGGATTATGCGCAGGAAGTGACGATCGAGAATCTGGGTGTGGAACGGTTTATCATGTATTCCACCGATACCGATCACTATGCCGGGATCGACCCGGAGCGCTATTTGTTCATCGACTGGAGCCCGCATTTCAAGGCGGCCCATCTCAACCTCTATCCTGAACTGCAATCCAGTCCGGTTTCCATGGGGATCGGTTCCATGGCGATGTCCTATCTGGGAAGGGCGGGAGGGACAGCCTATCTTCCGGCCCGTATGGTCCGCCGCGATGGAAGCGACATCTCCCTGAGGCGCATTGAGGATGCTGAAGTAATCGAACAGCCGGTTTATGCTGTTTACCCCCAGACGTCGGAAAAGATGGCCATCGTGGAAAGTGCCATAGAGCAATTGAAGGCGATTATCGGACAATCGGAGCCAACCGGCGACGTGAGTGTTAAATAAGTTTATGATATGGCGTTACGGGATGGCCGAGGCTGATGAGGAGGCGATGCGTGACGACAATTGTCTGGTTCCGGCAGGATTTGCGGCTGGCTGACAACCCGGCCCTGCTGCAGGCGGCGGCGCGTGGGGAAATTCTGCCTGTCTTTATCCTGGATGAAGAGACGCAACCCCTGGGCGGGGCGTCGAGATGGTGGTTGCATCACAGCCTTGAGGCCCTGTCCGACAGTCTGGGCGGGTTGTGCCTTTTTAAAGGAAATCCCGGGGAAATTCTGCCAGGGCTGGTGACGGAGGTCGGTGCAGATGCCATCTACTGGAACCGCCTGTATGAACCGGCGGCGATCAGCCGGGACAAGGCGCTGAAATCTGCGCTGGGCAATCTAGATATTGAAGTCCACAGCTTTAATGCTGCCCTGCTGCATGAACCGTGGGAGGTCCAGACCAAGACCGGTGGTCCCTATAAGGTCTACACCCCCTATTGGCGTGCGGCTCAAGTGCTGGAGATGCCCTATCCGACGTCGAAACCCCAGAGCCTTGAGGTGATGTCTTTCGACGGGGGCGACGCCTTGTCGGACTGGGCCTTGTTGCCGAGTGATCCGGACTGGGCGGCTGGATGGCGGGACCTCTGGCAACCGGGAGAGGCTGGTGCCTGTGCCAGGCTGGAACAATTTCTGGAGAAAGGGCTGCAAGGGTACGGCCAACTTCGGGATCGTCCGGACCTGCCCAATGTCTCCCGCCTGTCGCCGCATCTGCATTTCGGGGAAATCTCTCCGCGATTGCTTTTTGCCCGTTTGGATTTCGTGTTGGATCAGGGGGCAGCCCCTCCGAAGGACGTGGAGAAATTCAAGGCGGAGCTTGGCTGGCGGGAGTTCGCCTATCATCTGCTTTATCATTTCCCCGACCTCCCAGGGCAGAACTGGCGACGGGAGTTCGACAACTACCCATGGGCGGATGACGACAGGGCCTTGCGGGCCTGGCAGCGGGGGCAAACAGGTTACCCGATCGTGGATGCCGGAATGCGGGAGCTATGGCAAACCGGCTATATGCATAACCGGGTGCGTATGATTACAGCCAGCTTTCTGATAAAACACCTGCGCCTTCACTGGAAGCATGGGATGGACTGGTTTGCGGATACGTTGTTGGACGCCGATCTGGCGAATAATGCCGCCGGGTGGCAATGGGTGGCGGGCAGCGGTGCCGACGCCGCACCCTATTTCCGGATATTCAATCCCATGACACAGGGTGAGAAATTCGACCCCGACGGCACCTATATCCGCCGCTGGTGCCCGGAGCTGGCCGACCTGCCGACAGACCATATTTATGCGCCGTTCGATGCGCCGCTCAGTGTTCTGACGCAGGCGGGTATCGTGCTGGGGGAGACCTACCCGCGCCCCATCGTCGATCATGCGCAGGCACGCGCGGCGGCTTTGGCTGGCTATGATGCGGTCAAGGCGGGAGGGCCTTCATCAAATTGACTTGCATTAAGGTGATATTGGGGCGGTTGCCGTAAACCCTTGTGTCTGTGATATAACTTTTGTGTTTCGCATCAGACCCGTTGAGGCTTTTTCATGTCCGTCCGCAATCTTGAGTTTCTGTTCCGTCCATCATCCATTGCGGTGATCGGCGCGTCTCAGGAAAACAACACCATCGGTTTCACCGTGATGCGAAACCTGTTGGCAGGCGGCTTCAACGGACCGATCCTGCCGGTCAGCAGCCAGTGGGAAACCGTGGGCGGCGTGCTTGCCTACGCGGATGTCGCCGCATTGCCGCTGACGCCGGAACTGGCGATTATCTGTAGGCCGCTGGAAGAAGTCCCGCAGTTGATCTCTTCTCTGGGTGAGATCGGAACGCGTGCGGTTATGATCCTGTCAGACGGGTTCGACACACCGGATAGCAACACAAACCGAGAATTACGCGATGCCGCGCTACAGGCGGCCCGTCCCTTCCTGATCCGCGTGCTGGGGCCGAACAGTGTCGGTTTCCTGGCACCCCACATCCGGCTGAACGCAGGCTTTGCGCCGTCGGATGCAAAACCCGGCAAGATGGCCTTCATTTCACAGTCGTCCGGGTTGGCGACTTCGGTGCTGGATTGGGCGGACAGCCGCGGTATCGGCTTTTCCCACTTTATCTCGCTGGGCCAGGGATGGGACGTGGATTTCGGGGATGTGCTGGACTATCTGGGTGGCGATCCCAACACCCATGCAATTCTGCTTTATATCGAGACGCTGGACCGGGCGCGGAAATTCATGTCTGCGGCGCGGGCGGCGGCGCGCAACAAGCCGGTGATCGTGGTTCGTTCCGGTCGTTATGAGGACAGCGCCGGTGTCGCGGCCTCCCACACCGGGGCCCTCGCGGGAACGGATGACGTCTATGATGCCGCGATCCAGCGCGCGGGCATGCTGCGCGTGGATACGGTGGAGGAATTGTTCAACGCGGCGGAACTATTGGGCCGTGGTATCCGGGTGCGCGGCAACAGGCTCGCCCTTGTCAGCAACGGCGGGGGGATCGGTGTTCTGGCGGCGGACGCCCTGGGGCGGCATGGCGCGCGTTTGTCCCCCTTTGCGCCGGAAACCAAGGCCGCGCTGGAGGAGGTCCTGCCCGGTGACTGGCCCAAGGTCAATCCGCTGGACCTGGCGGGCGATGCGTCGATCGAGCGTTACCTCGCCTGTTTCGACATACTGGTGAAGGCGCGGGAGATTGATGCAATCCTGCTGTTGCATGTGCCCAGTGCCCTGGTGGATGGGGAGGCCCTGGCGCAGGAACTGGCGCCCAAGCTGCGCAAATACCGTATCCCGGTTCTGTCCTGCTGGCTGGGTGGGGAGCTTGCCCATAACGCGGAGGCTGTGTTCTTCCAGGCTGGTATTCCGACCTTCAAGACGCCGGAAGAAGCCGTGAACGCCTTCATGCAACTGGTGGCCTATCAGCAGAACCAGTCGCTACTGTCCGAGACGCCGGAAACGGTGCAGCTGGATGATCTGGTTGATCAGGACGGCGCGCGCAGGATCATAGCCGATGCTCGCTCTTCCGGGCGATCGGTTCTAAGCGAGCCGGAGGCGAAGGCGCTACTGTCCTGCTATGGAATTCCGACGGTTGAGACGCGCGTGGTGCAAAGCGATGAGGAGGCACTGTCGGCGGCGGAAGAGCTGGGTTATCCGGTTGTGGCGAAAATCATGGCGCATGGGGTGCCGCATAAATCCCATGTGGGCGGGGTAAGTCTCGAGCTGGAAGATGCGGTGCAATTGCTCAAGGCCCTGTCGACGATGAAGGTAAAACTGCAGCAGAAAGCACCGGATGCGGTCTTTGAAGGATTTACCATTCAGCCGATGATCCGGCCTGCCACGGCGCAGGAACTGATCCTCGGCGCCAAGACGGACCCGGTTTTCGGACCGGTGCTGCTGTTCGGGCAGGGCGGTACGGCAGTGGAATTGATGCAGGACCGCGCCATTGCCCTGCCGCCGCTGAATATGGCGCTTGCGCGTCAGATGGTGGACAGGACACGGGTTGGCAGTCTGTTGAAAGGCTATGGTGGATTGCCGGGCGTCAATCTGGATGTGGTTTACACCAGCATAGTAAAGCTGTCCCAACTGGTGATCGACCTGAGGGACGTCGAGGAACTGGATATCAACCCGTTGCTGGCGGACGAGCGTGGGGTTCTGGCTCTCGACGCCCATATCTCCCTGCTGCCGGAAGAGGTGGTGACGGCACGCGTTGGCACGCGGCTGTCGATCCGCCCCTACCCCAGTGAACTGGAAGAGGATATCGATCTGAAAGGTATCCCGGTCCATATTCGCCCGATCCGACCCGAGGACGAGGGGCAGCATCTGGGCTTTCTGGAAAACCTGGAGCCGGAGGATGTCTACTTCCGTTTCTTTGGCATGATCCGCCGCTTTGAACATTCGCAGCTTGCCCGGCTGACCCAGATTGATTTCGACCGGGAAATGGCCTTCATCGCCGTGCGTGACGACGCCGAAGGCCAGCCCCAGACCGTGGGCGAGGTGCGTGTTGCGATCCATCCGGACAAACAGGTTGCGGAATTTGCCATTATTGTCAGTTCCGCCATCAAGGGGCGTGGCCTTGGCGCGATCCTGATGAACAAGATGATCGACTATTGCCGGTCCCGGGGTATTGCGACCATCCAGGGGCAGGTTCTGCAGGAAAACATGCGGATGCTGGCCCTGACCCGGAAGATCGGTTTCGTGGCAAAGGCCAGCGATGAGCAGGGTGTCCTGCTGGTCGAACTGGACCTCAAGAAAAAGAGTTAATCCAGGGTCTGGCGATAACGCATCATGGCAAGGGCGGTTACCGCAACCATGATGATGCCCAGGGCGGATAGTTCCGGCAGGATATCTGCCAGACCGGCCCCTTTCAGCATCACTTTGCGTACGATCCGCATGAAATGGGTCGTGGGGATGATGTTGCCCAGGAACTGTGCCCAGGCAGGCATTCCGGCAAAGGGGAACATGAAGCCCGACAACAGGATGGTCGGCATGATGTAGAAGAAGGACATCTGCATGGCCTGCATCTGACTGCGGGCGACGGTGGAAAAGAGAAAGCCCAGCGCCAGATTGACGACAATATAGGCGTTGAGTGCCGCCAGAAAGGCGATGGGCGAGCCTTCGAAGGGAACCTGGAACAGGATCAGCGCCATCATGATAAAGACGGCGGTCTGGACGTATCCCACCAGGACATAGGGCAGGATTTTGCCCAGCATGACTTCGATTGGCCGCGCCGGGGTCGCCAGCAGGGTTTCCATCGTGCCGCGTTCAAATTCCCGCACAATCGCGATCGAAGTGATCATCACCATGGTCATGGAAAGGATGATCGCCAGCAGGCCGGGCACAATATTGAAACTGGTGACGCCCGCCGGATTGAAATGTTTGTGGACGATGACATCAAAGGCGTCGGTTTGTGGCGCCAGTGATGCCAGCGGTCCGACCGTCAGACTGCGCAGGCTGGTTTCGACAAGATGGTTGAGGGAGGCGACGGCATTGCCGGTGGCGGACGGGTCGGTTGCATCGGCGGAGACCAGGATGGATGGTTTTTCTCCACGGATGATATCGCGTTCAAAATTCTGCGGGATGGTGACAATGAACAGTGCCTTGCCCTGCAGCATCGCCTTTTTCGCCTCGTCATTGCTGACAATGCCCTTGAAGTCGAAATAGGCGCTGTTGCGCATGGCGGCAAGAAAACTGCGGGAGAAGGGGCCGCTGTCGGCCACTTCCACCAATGTCGGCAGATGTTTGGGGTTGGTGTTGATGGCGTAACCGAACAGGATCAACTGGATAATGGGCAGGCCGATCATCATGGCAAAGGTCATCCGGTCCCGGCGCATCTGGATGAATTCTTTAACCAGGATGGCCAGGAAACGGCCGATGGAATAATACATCATTTGGACGTCCCGGTTATGCCGTTGAAATTATCTTCCGCGCCCGCCATGAGATGAATGAAGACCTCTTCCAGGCCGGCTGGCTGGCGTGACCATTTCTGGGGCCCATGGTCGATATAGGAATGTGCCGTTGCGTCCAGGGCCTCCGGGTCGGTTCCCGAAATATGCAGCGCAGTGCCGAACCGGGCGATCTGTTCGATGCCTGGTTTGCCCTGCAGTTCCTCCGCCAGGGCGGTTAATCCGGTCCCTTCAACGCGCCAGGTGACAAGGCCCACGGTGGTGGAAATCTGGTCGGCGGGGCCGTCGATCAGCTTTCGGCCATAAGCGATATAGGCAATGGAATCGCATTGAATGGCCTCGTCCATGTAATGGGTGGAGACCAGAACGGTGACGCCGTTTTGTGACAGGCGGCGGATTTCGTTCCAGAAATCTCGCCGGGCCTTGGGGTCGACGCCCGCGGTGGGCTCATCCAGAAGCAGCAGGGCCGGATCGTGCAACAGACAGGCGGCCAGTGCGAGGCGTTGTTTCCAGCCCCCCGACAGTTGTCCTGCCAGTTGATGCGACCGGTTTGCCAGCCCCAGGTCCTCCAGGGCATCCTGAACGCGTTTCTTCGGCGACGAAATCCGGTACATGCGGGCCATGAATTCCAGATTTTCCCGGATCGAAAGATCGCTGTAGAGGGAAAATTTCTGTGTCATATAGCCGACCCGTTCCTTGATCCTGGCGGCCTGCGTGCGGATGTCCAGGTCCAGGCAACGGCCACTTCCGCTATCGGGCGTCAGCAGGCCGCACATCATGCGGATTGTCGTGGTCTTGCCGCTGCCGTTGGGGCCGAGAAAGCCGTAAATGGCGCCTTTGGGAACGGTCATGTCGAAGTCGTTCACGACCTTCTTGTCGCCAAAGGATTTGGTCAGACCCTCTACGGCAATTGCCGGGGCTTGTTCGGCGTCCGTCATGGCTTAAGGCTCACATCGACCGGTTGGCCGGGATGCCAGCGGGTCGGTTCCTGCGGGATGGCTTCCACCATGAAGACCAGCTTGTTTCGTTCTTCGCGGCTGAAGATGACCGGGGGCGTGTATTCCGCGTCCGAGGCAAGAAAGGATACCCGCGCCCCGTAGGATTGTGGGCAGCCGCTGCAACTGATGGCGATGGTATCGCCGACATGAATCTGGGCGAAAACCGGTTCCGGCACGTAGAATCTGATCTTTATACGGTCCGGGGGCAGAAGGGAGAGGACGGGCGTTCCCGCCTTTGCGAATTCTCCGGGGTAGAGGAAGACCTGATCGACGCGGGCGGGGGCGGGGGCGAAGAGGCTGCGGTCACTGAGATCGGTTGCGGCACGTGAGACGTCGGCCTCTGCGGCACTGATTGCTTTGCGCGACATTTCCATTTGGTCGTTGCGGGCGGGCAGGCGGGCAGCGGCCAACTGTGCCTGCGTTTCGGCCAGCGTCGCTCTGGCCTCATTCAGGGCCGCCTGGTCGGTGTCGAGACGGCTTACCGGAAGGGCCTTGCGCGTAACCAGTTCTCTGGTGCGTTTGAAGGTGATGCGGGCCAGGGCCAGATTGGCTTCTGCTTGTCGTTGGCGGGCCTTGATCTCTGCCAGTTCCTCGCTGCGCGCACCGTAGGATTTGTCGGCCAGGTCGGCCTTTTTGGTATCCAGATTTGCCTGCGCCTGGGCCAGGGCATCGGCCTGTCGGCTGCTATCCAAAGTGAAAAGCAAGTCGCCTGCAGAGACGGTCTGGCCGTCCTTGACCTCCATCAGGTCGATGTAACCGTCCTGACGGGCAGCCATGTAGAGGTAGTCGCCTTCCACATAGCCGAAATAGATGTCTTGCTGCGGGGCGTTTGAAAACAGGGCCATAAGTCCGAATAGGGCGGAGGTCAGGCTGTCCAGAATGCTATCCATTCCTATCTCCTTCTCTTTCGGCGAGAAGGCCGTTGAAGAGAATATCCAGATGGCTGTCGACGAATTCATCAATTGCAACGATATCGGTGCTGCCGATTTTGAAGACGCTGCTTAGAAGTGAATGGGCGAGAATCGGCCCCACGATATTGCGGACGGCAAGTTTGGAGTCTACCGGGCGGAAAACGCCCAGTCTTACACCTCGCTCAATGATGTGACCCAGCACGACGAAGCCTCGCTCAATGACCTCTTCGCGATACATGTCAGCGATCTCCGGGAAGTTGCCTGCTTCGGTTATGACCAGGCGGGGCAGGGCTGCGACGCGATTATCGCAAAGCCGTCGTGCAACCACGCGCATCATAAGACGTACGGTTTGTTCGGGCGTGTCACTGGTATGTTTGGCCATGCTCTCGCCGTCTTCGACCATGGGTACGATGGCTCGGCGCACCAGGGCCTTGAAGATGGCCTCTTTGCTGTCGAAGTAGAGGTAGAGCGCGCCTTTGGAAAGGCCAGCGCGATGGGCGATATCCTGGACGCGTGTGGCGGCAAAACCCTTTTCTATAAACAGGTCCAGGGCCGCGTCCATCACTTCGTCCGGGCGGTCGTCGGCGCGGCGTCGCCATTTGGGAGAGGAGGCATTGTTGTCTTTTGTCATGCCCAACAAATAAATGACCGGTCATTTATTTACAAGGTAAAAAAGAACCCCGGAAATCCGGGGCAAGGGGAAGGTGTCAACAAAAGACCTCCATCCCGCCCGAGATGCCGATGCTTTTACCGGACGGGCGGGATGGAGTTGGGGGAGATGCTATGCCTCCAGCGACATCAGGCTGGCGTTGCCACCTGCGGCAGTCGTATCGACGCTGACCGTGCGTTCGGCTGCAAAGCGGTAGAGGTAGCGCGGCCCACCGGCCTTCGGCCCGGTGCCGGACAGGCCTTCACCGCCAAAGGGTTGTACGCCGACGATGGCGCCGATCTGGTTCCGGTTTACATAGGCGTTGCCCACATGCAGGCGGTCCACGATGTGGTTGACCGTGGACTGGACGCGGCTGTGAACCGCCATGGTCAGGCCGTATCCGGTTGCGTTAACCGCATCGATCACCTTGTCTAGGTCGCTGGACTTATACCGGATCACATGGAGGATCGGCCCGAAGACCTCGCGTTCCAACTGGTCCAAGCTTTTAAGCTCATAGGCGCATGGGGCGAAATAGGTGCCGTTCAGGCCGTCCGGCAGCGGCGTTTTGAACAGGAGTTTGGCTTCCTTGTCCATCCGTGCCGCGTGGCTGTTCAGCATGTCCCGGGCTTCGGCGTCGATCACCGGGCCGATATCGTTGGCCAGAATGGTCGGATTACCGATGCGCAGTTCTTCCATCGCCCCCTTGATCATTTCGATCTGTCGGTCGGCGATATCGTCCTGCAGGAACAGAACCCGCAGGGCGGAGCAGCGCTGACCGGCGCTTTGGAAGGCGGAAATCAGGACGTCGCGCGTCACCTGTTCCGGCAGGGCGGAACTGTCGACGATCATGGCGTTCTGGCCGCCGGTCTCCGCGATCAACGGTGCGATCGGGCCATCCCGGTCCGCCAGTTTCCGGTTGATCAGGCGCGCCGTTTCGGTGGAGCCGGTGAAGGCGACACCCGCAAGGCGTGGATCGCTCAGCACCGCGTTGCCGATCACGGGGCCGTCACCCGGCAGCAAATGCAGGACATCGCCGGGCACGCCTGCCAGATGCATCAGCTTCACCGCTTCATAGGCGATCAGCGGTGTCTGTTCTGCGGGCTTGGCGAGAACGCTGTTGCCGGCCGCGAGGGCGGCGGCGATCTGTCCGGTGAAGATTGCCAGCGGGAAGTTCCACGGGCTGATGCACAGGAAAGCGCCACGGCCATGCAGGGCGATGCTGTTGTCTTCGCCGGTCGGTCCGGGCAGCGGCATGGGCGCACCGAATTCCGCCTCGGCGCGGGCTGCGTAATAACGCAGGAAGTCGACTGCCTCGCGCAGTTCCGCCACGGCGTCGGCCAGGGTTTTGCCTGCCTCGCGTTGTACGACGGCCATCAGGCGTGCGTCATGTTCCTCAAAGAGGTCCGCGACCTTGTTCAGGATTGCCGCGCGCTCTGCTGCCGGGGTCTTGTCCCAGCCAATTTGTGCCCGGATGGCGCGTTCCAGGGCCTGCTTGGCTGTTTCCGCATCGGCCTTGACCACGGTGCCGACCTGTTCCGACAATTCGGACGGACTGAAGACGGGTTTCGCGTCGCCGTCTATATCGACACCGCCGACCAGCGGACGGGCAATCGGGGCGGTTTTTATGGCGGCGTCCATTTTTTCTTGCATGCTGGTGAGAAGGGTCGGATCAGTCACGTCATAACCTTTTGAGTTGGGGCGTTCTTTACCGAAGAGGTCCTTCGGCAGAGGAATATTCGGGTGATAGGCAGGGCTGTTGCGCTTTGCCTCTTCCAGCGGATCGGCGATTATGGCGCTGATCGGGGCCTTGTCGTCGACAATACGGTTCACGAAAGAGGTGTTGGCGCCGTTCTCAAGCAGACGGCGGACCAGATAGGCCAGCAGGTCCTCATGGCTGCCCACCGGCGCATAGATGCGAACCGGGTAGCCTTTGCCGGGCTTGCCGACGACCTGGTCGTAGAGGGCGTCACCCATGCCGTGCAGGCGCTGGAATTCAAAGCCCTCAACCTTTTCCTGTTTCGCAAATTCCGTAATGGCCGCCAATGTGTGGGCGTTATGGGTAGCAAAGCAGGGGTAGAAGGCGTCGGGCGCCGCCAGCATTTTCCGGGCGCAGGCGAGATAGGACACATCCGTGTTCACCTTGCGGGTGAAGACCGGATAGCCGTCCAGACCGGCTTCCTGGGCGCGTTTGACTTCCGTATCCCAATAAGCGCCTTTCACCAGGCGCACCATCAGGCGGCGTCCGGTACGCCGCGCGACCTCGGTCAGCCAGTCGATCAGCGGGGCGCAGCGTTTCTGATAGGCCTGAATCGCAAGGCCCAGGCCCTGCCAGTCTTTCAGGTCCGGGTGGGCGCAGACGGTCTCGATAATGTCCATGGACATGTCCAGGCGGTCTGCTTCCTCTGCGTCAATGCACAGGCCAATGTCGTATTGCGCAGCCAGTTTGCACAGGTCGATCAGGCGCGGCAGCATCTCTTTTTGGATGCGGTCCTCATGGGCGAACTCATAACGCGGGTGCAGGGCGGACAGTTTGACTGAGACGCCGGGGGCTTCGATGTGCCCGCGTCCCTTGGCGGCCTTGCCGATGGCGTGGATTGCCGCCGTGTAGTCTTCATAAAAGCGGATCGCATCATCCATGGTGCGGGCGGCCTCGCCCAGCATGTCATAGGAATAGCGATAGCCGAGTTTCTCATTGTCGCGGGCGCGTTTCAGGGCCTCTTCGATGTTCCGGCCCATGACGAACTGGCGGCCCATGACGCGCATGGCCTGGACCACGGCCTGGCGGATCACTGGCTCGCCGGATCGGTGGACCAGCTTGCGGAAAACGTTCCAACCCTTGTGTTCGTCATCCATTTTGACAACACGGCCCGTCAGCATCAGCGCCCAGGTGGAGGCGTTGACGAACAGGGATTCGGATTGGCCCAGATGGGATTCCCAGTTTGCGCCGCCGATCTTGTCCTTGATAAGGGCGTCTGCGGTATCGGCATCGGGGATGCGCAACAGGGCCTCGGCCAGACACATCAGGACAACGCCTTCCTGGCTGCTCAATTCATACTCATGCATGAAGGCGTCGATGCCGGAGGATTTGACCCGCTCCGTGCGGACTTTCTCGACCAGATGTTTGGCGCGATCCTCAATGCGGTCGCTCATGTCGGCGGGAATGGCAGCCTGTTCCAGGCGTTCGTTAAGGCAGGCGGTCTCATCCATGCGATAGGCGTCACGGACCGACTGGCGCAAGGCTGACGGTTTCGGCAGCGGTTTGTCGAAGATCATCCCCAATACTCCAGAAAAGGATGTTTTTACTCTCAATGCTATAATACCAGACGAATAGCGAAATATGCTTCTATTTTGCTTAAAAAGACGATATATTCTCCAAGATTTTGTAAATTTAGTAGAGAAAATATCTGATGGTTGAGCGTAAACCCCTGGATCGTATAGACCGCAATATTCTGCGGATCCTGCAGGATAATGGCCGCCTGTCGAATGTTGAACTGGCCAAGAGAATCCACTTGAGCCCTACCCCCTGCCTGGAACGCGTTCGCAGATTGGAAAGTGCCGGCTATATTTCCGGCTATCGGGCGGTTCTCGACCCCTCAATGCTGGGCCAGGATCTGATGATCTTCGTTCAGATTACGTTGGACCGGACGACACCGGATGTGTTCGATATCTTCAAGGACCGGGTATTGGAACTGCCGGAGGTGGTGGAATGCCATATGGTGGCCGGCGGGTTCGATTATCTGGTGAAAATCAGGGTGAACGGCATGTCGGCCTTCCGGCATTTCCTGGGAGAGCAGCTGACCAGTCTTCCAGGCGTCCTGACCACGCACAGCTATGTGGTGATGGAGGGCGTCAAGCAGGGGGACCATGTGAATGTCCCCGATGCGGATTAAGATAAAACCGCGTGACGGATGTGGCGCCCGGCGCTAGTTTCTGCGGCCAAAGCATGATGACGAGTGTTTGGTTCCATGACCGATAAGCCGCTGGCAGGCCGCAAAATTCTCTATCTGGTGACCGAGGACTGGTATTTCTGGTCCCATCGTCTTCCCATGGCACGCGCCGCGCGAGCCGCCGGGGCCGATATTGTTGTGGCCTGTCGGGTGAGCAATCATGGTGACCGGATTCGTGATGAAGGCTTTGAACTGGTCGAAATCCCGTTTGACCGAAGCGGTCTGAATCCTGTTCGGGACTTTGGCACAGTCCGGCATATTCTGAGTTCCTATAAAACCGTGCGTCCCGATCTTGTCCATCATGTGGCATTGAAACCCTCCCTTTATGGTGCGTTGGCCGCCTGGCTGGCCGGGGTGCCTGCTGTGGTCAATGCGATGGCGGGCATGGGTTTCATGTTCATTTCCGATAGTTTCAAAGCCAGGCTGCTTCGCCCGGTGATCAAACAGGCCTTTCGCTGGTTCAACAATCGCAGAAACACCCGCGTTATCGTCCAGAATGGAGACGATGCCGCGCTTTTTGAACGGGATTTCGGTGTAAAAGCCGATCATATCCGGATCATTCCGGGATCTGGCGTCGATATAGAAAAATTCCAGCCAAGTCCTGAACCGTCCGGGGCGCCGGTCGCCGTTTGCATAAGCCGTATGCTGTGGGACAAGGGGATTGGTGAACTGGTCGAGGCGGCGCGCCTGCTGAAGAAGCGCGGCGTGGCCCTGACAATAAGGCTCGTCGGCCCGACGGATGCAAATCCTGCCAGCGTCAGTCCCGATCAGCTTGCCCGGTGGCAGCAGGAAGGCGTGGTAGATGTCGCGGGGGCCAGTGACGATGTTTCCGGCGAATATGCCCGTGCGCATATCGCCGTTCTGCCGTCCTACCGCGAGGGGTTGCCGAAATCGTTGTTGGAGGCGGCTGCCTGTGGGCGGCCCATGGTAGCAACGGATGTTCCGGGTTGCCGGGAGGTCTGTCTGGACGGGCGGACCGGTCTGCTGGTGCCGGCGCAATCCGTGGATGCACTGGCGGATGCCCTGCAGCGTCTGGCGTCAGACCCGTCCCTGCGCCAGCTGTTTGGTGCGGAGGCACGGCATTTGGTGGAAACAAAACTGGCCGATCATGTGATTGCCGGTCAGACAGTCGACCTCTATGTCGAACTTGTCGGCCAGGGCAGGTGACGCCGTCGCTATTCCTGTTCGGAAGGGGGAGGCATATCGGGGAAGATCAGGGAGACGGTGGTGCCGTGCCCGACCTGACTTGTGATGTCTATACGCCCCTTATGCAGTTCCATCAGTCCCTTTACCAGGGCCAGTCCGATACCGACGCCCGGGTGTCTGCGGTCCGCGCCCTCGTCGATCTGGCGGAACAGGTCCGTGACACCGTCGATATATTCTTCTGCGATGCCTGTGCCGGTATCTTTGACTGAAAAGACGACTTCGCCTGTATCATTGTAACGGGCGATAATGCTGACCTCCCCGTCTGCAGGCGTGAATTTGACAGCGTTGGTCAGGAGGTTAACCAGCATCTGTCGCAGGTAATGCTCATCCGCCGTTATGGTTTGCGGCGCTGTTTCCGGCAGGTCCACAGTAACGGCGAGGCCACGGGCATGGGCCCGTTCCTCGACACGGCGGATCGCATTGGTGATGACCTCCTGCACAATGACCGTGGTCGGGGTGATTGTGGTTTCGCCGGACGTCAGCCGTGCGACGTCGATAATATCGTTGATCAGCTCCAGTAGATATTTCCCAGCCTGACGAATGTCGGAGGCATAGTCCCGGAACCGCAGGTGCGTTTCAGGCCATTCCTGGTGGGCCTCGATGACCTCGGCAAAACCGATAATGGCATTGAGCGGAGAGCGCAATTCGTGGCTGATATTGGCGAGGAAGTTGGATTTGGTTCTGGACGCGATATCGGCCGCTTTCTTTGCCGCCTCGAGCTTTTCCTGCATCAGGTAGGTCTCTGTCATATCGCTCTGGATGCTGACGAAGCCGCCACCTGCCGTGCGCCGGTCCCGGGTCAGAATACGCCGGCCGTCTCTCAGATGCACCAGAAAGGAGCCTTGCAGGTTATGGCGATAGGCGTCCTTTCTCGCCAGATAGTCTTCGTCGTCCGAACCCCGGACATCCACGTTCCCGCGTTTTACGTCGATTTGGCCCAAAGTCCTGTAATGGGTGCCGGGTTTGGTTTCCTCCACGGAATAATTGTACATATCCCGAAAGTTCTGGTTGCACATAACCAGCCTGCCCACAGCGTCATAAATGACAAAGGCTTCGGGGATGTCCTCGATGGCATTGGTCAGAACTTCGTGCAGCAACCGCCAGTCGGTTTCCTTGCGGTATTGCGTGATGGTGCCTCCGCCGGGCAGCGGATGTCTGGTCACCTCCAAAAATATGCCGGGTGCGGGGGCTTGCTCACATTTCATGGCAGCGCCTTCGCGCATCCGGTTTATCTCGGCTGTCACGAGAGAATCCAGATCATCTTCGGAAGGTACAGTCTTGGGAAGCAGATGGCGGATGATTGCCTCGACGGGGGTGCCGGGTCGTTTCAGGTCATCGGGAAGACCGAGAAGGTCCGCCGCGGCAGAGGTCATCCGACCGATCTGATCATCCGCATCGCATATCAAAAATGCCAGCCCCGCGCTTTCCAGGGCATGGCTAAACCCTCCGGTTTCATCTTGATTTGAATGCGCTTTTTCCGCTGTCATTCCGGTAAGCTTTACCCATCATTTTTGCAGCCCAGCATCAGCAATAGCAGCGAATAAGCGTTTGGTGAAGTAAAACTATGTCTGTGCCGGAGGCGGTTTGGCACTGTCGATGCGCCCCCTATGAATAAGGTAAAGACCGGAGAGGATTACAATACCGCCACCCATGAACGCATACTGGTCCGGCAGGTTGCCAAACAGGACCCAACCCAGTCCAAGCGCCCAGAAGACCTGGGTATACATGAAGGGGGCGACTGTGGAGGCCGGGGCGTATTTATGGGAGGCAACCATCAGGCTGTGGGCGATGCCGCCGAAAAGACCGATACTGACAAAGGCTGCCCAGGCCATGGGGGTGTCCGGGGTCTGCCAGAAGAATGGCAGGGCCAGGCTGCTGGCGATTGCACCCACGAGAGCTGTGTAGAACAGGGTGACGGGCATGGGGTCATCATTGGCCAGCTTGCGTGTGGTGACATTGAACAGCGCCACGCAGCAGGCCGCCCCGAAGACCAACAAGGCACCCAGCCCCAGTCCGTCGAAGCCGGGCCGGATGATTACCAGTGTGCCCGAAAACCCGACCATGATTGCAAGGAGCGATCGAATGCCGACCCGCTCTTTGAGAATAGGAATCGCCAGGGCCGCAACCAGCAAGGGGACGGTAAAGAAGATTGCCGTCAACTCCGCAAGGCCGATCATGGTCAAACCCCAGAATGCCAGCGAGGTATCAATTAAAAGCAGGAGGGAGCGGCCGATTTGCATGAATGGCCGGTTGGCGCGCAGCAGGCTGCTGCTGTGTTTGGGCCACAGCCAGACCACCATCAAAGACAGATGGCCTATATAGCGGGCCCAGACAACCTGGGGGATGGGCATCGTCTGGCCCAGATATTTGGCGAAAGCCTCCTGGACGGAGATCATCGCCATGGCCGCCAGCATGCAGCCAATCCCTAGCAACCTATTGTCCTGCATTGGTTTTCCCCATTTTTTGGAAAGCTGCGACGAAACCGCACGCCGGTCAAGCCGTTATGAGGCGGTGGTTGTTTTAATCGTTTTTAGTTGTTATTGAGAAGCTATCGCAACTAGACGATTGGGCTCTTTGAATTATGCAAGTGAACCGCCGCCGCTTCATGCAATATTCCGCCTGTGCCGCCGCCGGGGCACTGCTGGGTTGTAATTCGCCAAAGCAGCCGGACGAGGAGGCCATTGCCTATCAATTGACGGCGGCGAAAAAGAAGTTTCAGCTTTTGCCCGACCGGCCAGCGACGGAAGGGGTCGGGTATCTCGGTGGGCCGCCGCTACGCGTGTTGCGTGCGAAACAGGGACAGCCGCTCCGCGTCACGCTGGACAATCAGTTGGGTGAGGTCACAACCATTCACTGGCACGGGCTTCGCCTGCCGAACCCTATGGATGGCGTGCCCTATCTCACCCAGGAGCCGACTGCGGATGGTGAGAAATTCGTCTACGAGTTCACGCCGCCGGACGCGGGCAGTTTCTGGTTCCATCCCCATGCCAACAGCCTGCAACAGGCCGGGCGCGGTCTCGCCGGGGCATTGATTGTGGAGGAACCCGAACCGGTTGGCTTCGACCTTGATATTCCGCTCATCATCAAGGATTGGGTGATTGACGAGGAAACCGGCCAGTTCGGGGAACTGACAACGCCGCGCGGAGCTTCCCGGGCCGGTACTTTCGGCAATGTTCGCACCGTGAATGGGGAAATCCTGCCGCAATATCATTTGCCGGCGGGGGGCTGGGTGCGCCTGCGCCTGATCAATGTGGATGTGACCCGCATTTATAAAGTGATGATGAAGGGTGATGACGAGGCCGAGGCCCATATTATCGCCATGGATGGCATGCCGCTTGCCACACCGCGGCCCCTGGGACGGGAGCCGATTGGCCCCGGCATGCGCGTGGACCTTGCCGTCCATATTCCCAACCGTATCGGCGCGCAGTTCTGGCTGGAAAATACCTCGACTTCAAGCCCGTGGAAGATGGTGAATTTCACTGCGGTTACCAGCCTGACTCCTGTTGCGACGGATCGGCCGAAACTGCCGATGAACCCCATCCCGGCCTTTGATTTGCAGGGCGCGCCGGTGATCCCGTTCCGTTTTGATACAGGTGTCGGCGAAGGTTATCTGATCTGCGGTGGCTCCAAGACCAGGGAATATCCGGTCTATTGGACCGTCAACAACACCAGCCTGCCGAAAACCCCGGTGCTTGCAGCACCTCTGGAAACCCTGAAAAAGGGGCAGACGGCAATCTTCGAGCTGCACAACAACACACCGCACAGTCATCCGATCCACCTGCATGGATATTCCTTCACGATCCTGGAATCGAACAAACGCAAGGTCGACCCCTATCATGCGGATACGGTTCTCCTGCGCCCGAAAGAACGGGTGAAACTGGCCTTCCTGGCCGACAATCCCGGCGACTGGATGTACCACTGTCACATCATTGAACACCAGGAATCGGGGATGTCCGGCCATATTCGTGTTGTGTGAACCGGAACCCGGTTTCGCCTAGACCAGCCCCGGTATCGCCAATTCGTAAGCGTCCATCCGCGCCGGATCGCCGACGGCGTGGATGCCGCTGATCCGGCCATCGACAATTGTGAATTCCAATACCACATAGAGCCTGCCCATCGGGGCCACGACCGCACCAATCGCACCATCGACCAGAACGGTCCGGGCCGCCACTGCCAGGCCATCGTAGAAGCGGGCGACCGCGTCTGCGCCGCGCAGTTCGGATACGCCGCCGGCCTTGGCTGCAAAACTGTCTGCACTGAGCACCACATTCGGGTCCAACATGGAAACCAGCGCGGCCACGTCACCGCCACGGGAGGCGGCGAGGAAAGCATCAATAATATGGTGATGATCCGATAAATCCGCATCGGCAAGCGTCGCTGCGCCCTGTACGCGACGCCTTGCCCTGCTGGCCAATTGCCTCGTGGCCACAAGGGTTTTGTCAACAACGGGCGCGATGTCCTCAAAGGCGAAATCGAACATGTCGTGCAGGACAAAGGCAACCCGTTCCGCAGGCTTGAGGCGTTGCAGGACAACGAGAAGGGCAAGCCCGACGGAGTCCGCCATGGTCATTTCTTCTTCCGGCGTGATGGTCGGTGCGGCCTGGAAGGTTGTCGGTTCCTGTTCATCAATCGGTTCCTGTTCATCAAGTGGTGTTTCGCCCCGGGTTTTCTGGCGGCGTAAGTGATCCAGGCAGAGACGTGAGGTAACGGTTGTCAACCAGCCGCCAAGATTGCCGACGTCATGAAGGTCCGTTTGACTGAAGCGAAGCCAGGTATCCTGCACAATGTCGTCGGCCTCGCTGAGAGAGCCAAGCATGCGATATGCCAAGGCCCGCAACCGGGGGCGTTCCGCCTCAAAATCAGCTTGTTTGAATTTTTTTGCACGCATCCTGTCACATTTTCCTTCGCTGCTTCGTCATGAGGGTAACGGACGGTGCCCGACCAAGGAACAACCCACGATATGTGGGGAGAGCCGTCTGAAAACGCAACCAAACTGGAATGACAGGAGTATTTATTATGGAAGCAAGAATGAAAAGCCCGGCTATGGTTCTCCCGGATGCCTTGCAGGCGTTGCTGGCCCTGAACAAGGCGGTGGAAACCGATGATATGCCCTACACGACGCATAAGCTGGTGCAGCTTCGCGCCAGTCAGATCAACGGCTGCGGCGTCTGTGTTCACATGCATGCCAATGAATTGCGCAAGGTGGATGAAACTGATGAGCGGATTTATTCGGTGGCCGGTTGGCGTGATACGCCCTTCTACACGGAGGCCGAACGTGCGGCCCTTGCCCTGACCGAGTCGATGACACGGCTGGCCGATCAGTCGGATGCCGTGCCCGATCCGATCTGGGATGAGGTCTGCCGTCATTATGATGAAAGGGCGCGGTCGTCGCTTATCCTGTCGATTGCGATGATCAACCTGTGGAACCGTGTGAATGCGGCAGTGCGTCAGGTGGCTGGCGACTGGGGCTAAGAAGGTGATCGGCGGGCATTCTCCGTTGTCCCTGTGGGGAATGCCCGTCCTTTCCTAGGCCCGCCTTTTGGTCCGTTTTTCGCGAGCCATCAGATAGAGGCCGCTTGCAATGACGACGCCCGCCCCGGCAATGGTAAACCCATCCGGCTTGTCGCCAAAGGCGATGAAACCCACCAGAACGGACCAGACAATCTGGGTGTAATAGAACGGCGCCAGCAGGCTGGCGGGGGCATATTGATGGGCGATGATGATCAGGAAATGGGCAAAGCCGCCAAAAATTCCGGTCAACAGCATGAAGGCCCAGGCCTGACCCGTCTCCGGCGTCTGCCAGACCCAGGGCATCGGCAAAGACATGAAGATCGCACCGAAAAGGGCGGTATAGAACACCGATGTGACCGGGTCTTCCTTGCCCGCAATCTGCCGGGTCAGGATGAGATAGAAGGAATAGCAGGTAATCCCGCCCAACAGGACAAGCATCGCCCAATGCATGCCGTCCATCCCCGGACGGACGACCAGAAGGACACCGAGGAAGCCGACCAGGATCGCACTCCAGCGGTGAAAGCCGACCACTTCCTTGAGGATCGGCACAGAAAGTGCCGCGACCAGCAGGGGCGTGGCGAAGCCGATTGACGTGACCTGCGCCATTTGCAGATGCTTCAGGGCCAGGAAGGACGCCAGTGTCATCAGGAGAAGCAAAAGGGAACGGGCAAGCTGAATCTTCAGGTTGGCGGTTGCGATCAGATTCTTGCCCATGCGCGGGCCAAAAATAAGCGCGAAGGCCAACAGGTGAACGGCGAAACGGACCCAGACAGTCTGCGCGACGGGCACACCGGCCGCCGCCGCGCTCTTGGCGCTCATCTCCAGCAGGATCAGCGTCGCCACGCCAATACACATAAGCAGGATACCCCGGCCGGGGCGGTCACTTCGTCGGTCGATGATTTCGGTTGCTGCCTGAGACGCCATTGTTTCCCCCTATCACGGAAAGGCTAGACAGAAAGACGCCGCAGGACAAACCGTTTGCCCGCCGCGAGCGGGCACAACACTTGTGACCGGTCTCTAGGACTGATCCAGGATTTTCCTCAGGAAGCGTTGGGTGCGTTCGCGTTTCGGGTTGGTGAACAGGTCCTTTGCGGCGGCCTCTTCCACGATAACGCCGTCGGCCATGAAAATTGCCCGGTCCGCCACGTCGCGGGCGAAGGCCATTTCATGGGTGACGATGATCATGGTGCGATGTTCCGATGCAAGGTCGCGGATGACGGACAGGACTTCGCCGACCAGTTCCGGGTCAAGGGCGGATGTCGGTTCGTCGAACAGGACCACGTCGGGTTCCATCGCCAGGGCCCGTGCGATGGCGACACGTTGTTGCTGGCCACCGGAAAGGGCGGACGGATAGGCATCTGCCTTGTCAGCCAGGCCGACCTTGGACAAAAGCTTTTCTGCGCGCTGAACCGCTATTTCCCGAGCTTCTTTTTTGACGATAATCGGACCTTCGATCACATTTTCAAGAACGGTCTTATGCGGGAACAGATTGAAGTTCTGAAAGACGAAGCCGGCGTGCTGGCGCAGGTCCCGGATTTTTGCTTTCTGCCCTTTCAGCGGCTTTGATGCGTCAATCGAGACTTCTGCAATCCTGATGGTGCCCGCGCTTGGCTCCTCAAGGACATTCAGACAGCGAAGCAGGGTTGTCTTGCCGGAGCCACTGGGCCCGATAATGGCAAGAACCTCTCCCTTGTCGACGGTCAGGTCAACGCCTTTAAGGACTTCGTTATCGCGGAAGGACTTCTTAAGTCCCTTCACTTCGATCATCGACATGTCAGTTTGCCCTCACATGGCGGTTGGCGCGAATTTCCATACGGTTCTGGACATAGGACAAGCCGGTGGAAAGCAGCCAGTATAGCGCCGCTGCGGCCAGATACATGGTAAAGACCTCATAGGTCCGCGCGGTGATAAGCTGTGCCTGACGGAATAATTCCGGCACCTGGATGGTGGCGGCGAGCGAGGTATCCTTCACCAGGCTGATAAACGTATTGCCCAGGGGCGGCAGGGCGACGCGCATGGCCTGCGGCAGGATCGACCGGCGCATGGCCTGTGCCGGTGTCATGCCGATGGAATAGGCGGCTTCCCACTGGCCCTTGTCGATGGAGGCGATGGCGCTGCGCAGGATTTCTGAGGCATAGCCACCGATATTCATGGTAAAGCCGATCAACGCCGAGGTAATCGGGTCCAGCCGCAGCCCATATTGGGCAAGACCGTAATAGATCAGGAAAAGCTGCACGATCAGCGGCGTGCCGCGGATGAAAGACACATAGGCGCGCGCGGTCCATTGCAGGGGCTTTACCGGTGAAAGCCGCATCAGGGCAATCAGGAAGGCAAGTGCCAGGCCCAGGACCATGCCGCCGATGCTGAGTCCCACCGTGTAGACGGCCCCCTTCACCAGGAAGGGAGCCGACTGCATCACCAATTCGATGGCTTTGTCCATCTGTCTGTCGACCGCTTATTTGGTCACGTCCAGCCCGAACCATTTCGTGGAAATGGCGGCCAGGGTGCCGTCTGCGCGCAGATCGTCGATGGCTTTGTTCAGGGCGGCGAGCAGGTCTTCATTCCCCTTGCGGAGAGCGACGCCCATGCGTTGCTTGTCGAAGGGGTCGCCTGCGGCCACGACCTTGCCGTCGGACTGCTGCAACAGGTAGTTCACGGCCAGACGGTCGTTCAGGAATGCATCGATCCGGCCAACGCGCAGGTCTTGCAGCTTGTTGGCGTTTTCGTCATAGGTGGCGACTTCTGCGTCGGGTACGTTTGCCTTCAGCCAGTCTTCGTAGTTGCTGCCAAGACCTACGCCGACAACCTTGCCTGCCAGGTCGGCCGGGCTTTTGAAGTCGTTCTCTTTGTCCTTGGTGGTGATCACCTGAATGCCGGAGACGGTATAGGGCTGGGTGAAATCATATTTCTCCTGGCGCTCTTTTGTGATCGTCACCTGGTTGGTGATGATGTCAAAGCGCTTGGTTTCCAGGCCGGCCAGCATGCCGTCCCATTTGGTGGGAACGAATTCGGCCTTCACGCCCAGCTTCCCTGCCAGTGCCTTGGCGAAATCGACCTCATAGCCGACCAGTTCGCCATTTTCATCCTGATAGTTGAACGGCGGGTAGGTGGCTTCCAGGCCAACCTGGATGCTGCCGCGTTCTTCGATCTGTTTCAGAAGGCCGGTATCTTCAGCGGACGCGGCCGTAAAGCTGCTGAGCAGGGTGGCGACAACGGCCACCGGTGCCAGAATGTCCCGCAGGTTGGACAAGGTCATTTTGACTCTCCAGGCTTGATTGATTGTCTTTCATCAAGGGCTCCTATGGCCCTTGTTCGGGGGTGGCGCAACTTACTTTTACAAATTCATTAAGTCAAATATTAAATACAACATGAAAATTGGTGTGTTATTGCTAAAGATACACCCATACGGCATAAGATTGAATATCTCAAGAAATATATACCTATACGTGTAAAACCTGCAGAAAACATCGGTTTTTATGCATTCCCGCTACGCGGTAGTCGGGCGTTATGGTTTCTTCCATATGCTGATTGTTTCAGCCGTATTGTTAGGAGAAAACGATGACTAAAATGCAGACTATCGAAGTGAAAATCGCTGAAACCCTGGAGGACCTGGAGGCGGTTTACGCAGTTCGCCGAAAGGTTTTCATGATGGATGATGACAATGAACCCGAGGAAGAGCAGTTCGACGGTAACGATCTGGTTGCCACGCATCTGCTGGCAATGATGGACGGAAATGTTGTCGGCACCATGCGTTTGCGCATTATCTCCGCTGCCTGCGGCGGGGTGATGATCTGGGAGCGCCTGTCAATCCTGAGGGAAGTACGAGAGTCAAACCCTTGGGTTTTTAAGAAACTTGTGAATGCTGCCCAGGAGTATAGGAAGATGATGGGCGTTGAGAGCGTCATTGGGATTGTCGAGAACCCCCGTTTAATGGCTGTTTGGAGGCGAATGGGCTTTCATCAAACCGGTGAACAACCTTTGGTTTATCGTGGGCATAAGTATGTGCCTATGGCTCAACGCTTTGGAGCCGAGTTAAAGGTTGAAGAACTTCCATCTTTACGCGAAGCTGTATTGACGGTACCTAAAGTATTTTCGGAACGGCAATTGCTTCAGGGTGAAACGAGGGCTCATTGACGAGTAGCGCTGAAATGCTTGCGAGATTTGCTCGGGCGGAAACGCCCGAGCAAATCCGTGACCTGTTTTTGGAGATGGGGTTCTCAGGAGTTCTGTTCCAGCGTTGGTACGCTGGGGTCATGGACAACTGGGAAGGCACGATGCCGCCAGGGTTCCTTGAACATTATTACGCTACCCAGCTTTATAAATGGTGCCCGGTTGCACGTGCCATTCATCAGTGGCGGCGCGACTATACCTTTGCCGAGGCCCGCGCCGCAATTCTGGTTGGGGACCCCCGAGCGGAAAAAGCTGAACGGCTTTTTTCCAATTTCGGTATTAGTGATGGCGTGGTGTTATTCTCCGGGCGAAACTCGCTGCGTTCCGCCACAGTGCTGATGTCGCGCTTACCCGTTGAGCAGACCTTCACAACGCACGGCCCCATGCTGGCCTATGCGGCGCGCTGTCTTGAGCGGATTCTGCATAGTGGTAACGCGACCCTGGAGCGCATTACCCGCGATGACCCGCGTTTGTCTGAAACGCAGGAACGTATCCTGCAGATGCAGATCGAACATCCCGAATTCACGATGGCGGAGATGGCCGAATTGTTGGGGATGTCGGTGAAGACCTTGCGGTCCCATCATGAGAAGATTGCCAAGAAGACGAATGTCAGCAATTTCGCCGGTGCGGTTGTAGAGCGCATGACGCGGGCGCTTTGATCAGGGCGTTTCAATGGATATTCCTGATTGTTTCCATACGATTAGATAGACTATAAACCTTTGAATTTCGTATTTTCGTACAAAGGTTTAGGGGGGATGTGGATGAAGCGGATTTCAATCTGGGCGGTTGCCTGTCTTTGTCTCTTTGGTTTTGTGGGTGCTGCGCAGGCGGAAGAACCGTTGCGTGTTGCCATCGAAGGGGCATTCCCGCCGTTTTCCTATATCGCGCCGGATGGATTGCAGGGCTTCGATGTTGATATCGCCCATGCCCTGTGCGAGGCGCTGGAGCGGCCCTGCGAATTGAAGCAGCAGCCCTGGGATGGAATGATCCCCGGCCTGAGAGCCCAAAAATACGACGCAATCGTCGCGTCCATGTCGATCACGAAAGAGCGCCAGAAGCTGGTTGATTTTACCCGGCCCTATTGGTTCGCTGCATCGCGTTTCATTGGTTTGAAAGACACTTTTGAGGGTGACAGTCCCGCGGATTTTGCCGGTAAGACCATCGGCGTACAGCGCGGGTCGATCCAGGATGATTACATCAGCGCGATGTACAGCGATGTGGACCTGCGCCGCTATGAGAGCCAGGACGATGCGTTGCTGGACCTGACGTCCCGCCGTCTGGATGCCGTGTTGGCCCCGTCCATTTCCGTGCTGGACTTTCTGGCGTCCGAGGACGGCAAGGCGTTTGACTTCTTCGGGAAAGAACATTCCGACCCGGCGTATTTCGGTATCGGGGCAGGCATTGCCGTCCGCAAAGGGGATAAGGCTTTGAAGGAGGCGCTGAATGACGCCCTGGAACGCCTGATGTCAGATGGCCGTTATAAGGCCATCAACGCGAAATATTTCGCCGAAAGCATCGCCCCTTAAGGAAAATAAGGCCGTCACGACGCAGGGATGGATTCAGAGGCAGCCCGCGTCGCGACGGATACCGGTCAGGAAGGCAGGTGCCTCACCCTGGCTGGCGGTCGGTCTTATTTGTTCAGGGATTTGATCAGATTCAGAATCTGGTTCCGGACAACCTGGTCTTCAATGGATTCGATCTGATGGGCAAGCTGGATGGTCCGGCGCGGCAGCACCTTGTCGTCATGCGCCTCGTCCAGGCCATCGAAGAAATAGCTTACCGGCGTCTGAAGGTGCTGGGAAATTTCATAAAGACGGCTGGCACCGATACGGTTGGTGCCTTTTTCGTATTTCTGGACCTGCTGGAAACTAATGCCCAACTTCTTGCCAAGCTGTTCCTGGCTCATGCTTCTTGCAGCGCGGGCTTCACGTACTTTACGTCCGACATGGACATCGGTCGGGTGCGGCATCATATACTCCTTCGGCGGCAATGCACCAGAAAGTGGCATCGCGGTTTTTCAACTGACTATGAAAAAAGCCGAAGGATTTCCCAACGGACTACGGTCGCATCGAGAAAATTTCGACGCACTGTAGCTGTAGCTGAACAAAACACAACCTAAGGAAAGCTTCAAGTTTTATTTCCGAAGGGGGGGCGCCACGCCGGAAAATCGAATATCAGTCTGCTATTCTTCCGTCTTCAGGTGCAGCTCCACAGACCAGATGCCACTTTCCTCCGTTGCATGTTTTTCGAAGTCCAGGCTGTTTGCCAGGGCGAGCATACGTTTGTTTTCCGCCAGGACCTGACCTTTGATTGTGGCGATGCCCTGGCTGCGGCAATGGTCGATCATCTTGTTCATCAATAGCTTGCCCAGACCGCGTCCTTTGATTGTCGAATTCACAATGATCGCGAATTCGGCCGTGACGCGATCGGGGTCGCTGACCAGGCGCACGACGCCCAGGGTTTCTTCCTGGCCCTGCGCATTGTCTGCCACGGCGATGAAGGCCATTTCGCGGTCATAGTCGATCTGGGTCAGGCGGGCCAGTTGGGTGTGTTCGAACTGCCTGATGGCGCCGAAGAAACGGAAATAGATATCCTCCGGCGTCAGCTTGTCGAGAAAGGCGCGATGCTGGGCCTCGTCTTCCGGTCGGATCGGCCGCAGGACCAGCGTCATGTCATCCAGGGATACGCTTTCCTCCAATTCCTGGGGGTAGGGATGAATGACGAGGCGGCTTTCTTCCGGCGCGCAGTCAACGCAGACCCGTATGCGGGCGTCGAGGGCGATGACGCCCTGCGCGTCTGCCAACAGCGGATTGATGTCAATTTCCTCGATATCGGGAAGGTCAATGATCAGTTGGGACAGTTTGATCAGGCTGTCATGGATGGCATCCAGATCTGCGGATTTATGATCACGATATCCTTTCAGGCGCAGACCGATGCGGGTGCGATCCACCAGTTGCCGCGCCAACGACAGGTTCAGCGGCGGCAATTCAATGGCCCGGTCGGCTGTAATCTCGGTCGCGGTGCCGCCATGCCCGAACAGGATCACCGGGCCGAACACCGGATCGGTCTTTGCACCTACAATGATTTCTTCCGATTGCGGGCGTCGAACCATCGGTTGCAGGGTAAATCCTTTGATCGTTGCGTCCGGTTTCAGGCGTTGAACCCGGTTGCGCATGCCGTCCATCACATTGCACAAAATGGGCGCGCTGGTGATATCCAGCACGACACCGCCCACGTCGGACTTATGTGAAATCTCGTCTGACAGGATTTTCAGGGCGACCGGGTAGCCCAGCTTCTGGGCGATCTCGACGGCTTCGTTTTCGTCTGTGACAACCCTGGTCTCCACGGTTGGAATGCCGTAATGCGTAAGGATTGCCTTGGCTTCCGGTTCGCTCAACATCTCACGCCGCTCCGCCTTGGCGTGATCCAGAATGGCACGGGCCGCCATTTTGTCGGGCTGTGTATGATCGGTAATGGACGGCGGCGTTTCTGTCAGCATGGTCTGGTTTTGGTTGAACTCAACCAGTTGCATGAAGGCGTCGACTGCGTCTTCCGGCGACGGGAAGGTGGACAGGCGTGCCGCAGAGAATATCTGCGCGGCCTTGCGCGCCGGTTCCCCGCCCAGCCAGCAGGACAGGACCGGTATCCGGAAGTCTTTCAGTTTTTCTGCCAGTGCCTCGGCAATTTCCGTGGTCGGGACAATGGCGGTCGGGGCCTGCAATAAAAGGACGGCGTCGATCTCCTTGGCCTTTGTCAGGGCATCGAAACAGGCCGCATAGCGTTCTGCCGGGGCGTCGCCGATAATGTCGATCGGATTGCCTCTGGACCAGTTGGACGGCAGGACCGCATCCAGCTGTTGAATTGTATCGTCCGACAGCGGTGCAAGACGGGCGTCGTGACGGCTCAGCGCGTCTGCAGCCATCACGCCGATACCACCCCCGTTGGTGACGACGGCGAGACGATTGCCATGCAGCCGGATGCCCCGGCCAAGCAATTCTGCCGCATTGAACAGGTCCTCGACCCGATCAACCCGGAGAAGGCCGGCACGGCGAATGGCGGCTTCGTAAATGTCGTCCGCACCGGCCAGGGCGCCGGTGTGGGAGGCCGCGGCTGCCGCACCGTCGGCGTCGCGTCCGGATTTCACGATGATGACCGGCTTGTTTCGGGCCGCGGCACGGGCGGCGGACATGAACTTCCGCGCGGAGGTGAGCGATTCCATATAGAGAAGCACGGCATGGGTATGCGGATCGCCACCCAGGAAATCGAGAACGTCGCCGAAATCCACGTCCCAACAGTTACCAAGCGATACGAAATGGGAGAAACCGACTTCCTTTTCCTTCGCCCATTCCAGGGCGGCGGTGGCCAGCGCGCCCGACTGTGACACAAAGGCGACCTTGCCCGGCGCGGAAATGGTCGGGGCAAAGCTTGCGTTCAGGTTGATATGAGGGGAAAGGATACCGACGCAATTGGGGCCGAGGATACGAAGGAGGTAGGGCTTTGCGGCGTCCAGGCATTCCTGACGGAAATCCCTGCCGTCTTCCTCGATCATCTCGAAACCGGCGGTCAGGACAACGGCGGCGCGGGTGCCCCTTTCGCCCAATTGTCTGATCAGGTCCGGTACCGTCTTCGGTGGTGTGCAGATTATGGCAAGGTCGGGCGCAAGAGGCAGGCTTGCCACATCCGGATAGGCGAGGACGCCGGAAACCGTATCGTAATGCGGATTAACCGGCAGGATCGGTCCGTCGAAGCCGGAGATCAACAGGTTGCGCATCACGGTCTGGCCCACGCTGTGCGGGCGTTTGGATGCGCCGATTACGGCGACGGATGCCGGATTGAACAAATGTTCCAGATTGCGGATGGTCATCGCAAAGTCTTCCCCGTTGCTTAGGCAGCCATATCTTGGACCAGCACTATTACACTGATTTGATGGGGAGGACCTGAACCTGGATCAATTCTTTCGGGGCGTTTAGATGATTTTCCCGCGGCGGAAGGGAAGGGCAGAAAACTGCCCGCCCTTGAGCCACGATGTCGTTTCCGATGTTACAGCGTAGAATCGGCAGTCTCGTTCAGGTCGCGTTGGAGCCGGGCGACATCCGCCTCGATTTCATAGAGCAATTGGGACAGGCGTTGCTGCATCCCCAAAGCCTGCTCGACCTTTTGGGCGATATGGCTTGTTTCGGTCATGGTGTCATCGATGGACGGATGGTCCACGCCACCTTCCAGAAGCCAGCGGGTGGAGATACCCAGCACGCCGACCAGCATGCTCAACTTGTTCGCGCGCGGTTCGCTGCGGTCGCTTTCCCAGTTTTTCAGGGTCGACGGTTTGACGGCCATGCGGCGGGACAATTGGGAGATCGTATAACCCTTTGCAATTCGTGCCTGTTCGATGCGGCTGCCCAATGTGTCGTGGTCCATGGTGATACTCCCTAAATAAAATTTCTCTTATAGCGTGTGCCGAACTTGCGGTTCAGACACGCGTAAAAGCGTCTGATTTTTGTGAATTTGGGTTTTGCGGTCGGGAAAAGGTGTCGGCAAAGATAAGTGCGTGGTTCACGCAAGGCCGATTTCGAATGTCCCGCAGAAAGACTGGAAGGACATGCCCGTATGGGTTCCCCTTAGAGGTCATGGCCGTACCCTAGAATTACAACCAATGCCTGTCAAGGGAAGGTCCGTGAATTAATTGTTATGGTATCTTTTCTTTAATTATCAATTGGTTGATCGATTTGTTTTTGTTCTTCGTAGCGTCTCAGGCGGAAGAAACTCATCGAGACATGGCTGCGCCACAATAGCCCGACGCTGACATAGTCACCCAGTTCCATGGCCGTCAGAAGGTCGGAGATCTCGCCACGGAATCGGGCAATTTCTGCGGGTAGTTCTTCGACGGGAACGGTGGTCAGCCAGATGCGGGTCGTCAGGAGGTGAAGTCGTATCGTGACTTCGCGTAAAGGTTTGTTTCCGATCAGGTCGGAGACCTCGTTGAAGACATCCAGGTTCAACCGGGCAAAGCCTTTCGGGTCGGGCGCGCTGACAAGTGTGTCGCAATGGCGAAGGCAGGTTCGCAGGCGTTCAATATCCCGGCGCGTACGCGGGCGTGGGTCCAGCAGGCCGATCTGTTCGGCCAGCGCCATCCTGAATTTGTACACTTCTTCCAGAGCCTTGAAATCCACATCGGTGACAAAGGTGCCGACGCCATGGCGGCTTTGGACAAGTCCTTCGACTTCCAGGCGGTTCAGGACACTGCGGATTGGTGTACGGCTGACGTCAAAATCCTCCGCCAGTTCGTCTTCCGACAGGCGTTCGCCCGGCTGATAGTCCAGCAGGCAGATCCGGTCGCGAATTTCGCCATAGATTCTATCGAACCTTTCCTGGGCTTTGCTGCGGCGCTGTCTTGGCGTGACGTTATTTGGCATTTTTTGTCGCTTTTAAGATAGAAGTATACATTGTGAGTGATTTTGGAAGAAAATCGCGTAGAAAATGGTTGAATACGGATAATGATGTATACATCATGCGTCCGTCACAGCCAAGAGGGTCGGGCGATGATTACCTTGCAGTCTGTTTTTTCGGCGCGGGAACGCATTCGGGATGTCGCGGTTCAAACACCGCTGACGCCGGCGCATAGTCTTTCAGTGAATGGACGGGATGTTCGGCTCAAGCTGGAGACGACCCAGCCGATCGGCGCCTTTAAAATTCGCGGCGCAGCGAATGCAATCGCCTGTCTTAATGATAAAGAGCGCGCCGCCGGGGTTGTCTGTACCTCCACGGGTAATCATGGACGTGCCGTTGCCTATGCCGCCGCCCGGATGGGGATCAAGGCAACCATTTGCATGTCTTGTCTGGTGCCCCAGAACAAACTGGATGCGATTGCGGCGCTGGGCGCGGAAATTTCCATTATCGGTAACAGCCAGGACGAAGCGCAATTAGAGGTCAATCGCCTCGTGGCCGAAGAAGGTATGACGGAAGTCCCGCCCTTCGACCATGCCGATGTGGTGGCCGGGCAGGGCACGATTGCCCTGGAAGTTATGGAGCAATTTCCTCAGGTCGACACCTTTCTGGTGCCGTTGTCGGGCGGTGGATTGCTGGCGGGGATCGCGATTGCGGCCAAGGCGATCAATCCGGATATCCGGATCATTGGCATTTCGATGGAACGCGGCGCGGCGATGGCGGCCAGCCTGAAGGCCGGAAAGCCCGTGGAAGTACGGGAAGAGGAAACGCTGGCAGACTCGCTTGGCGGCGGCATCAACCTGAACAACGCCCATACATTTGAGCCGGTTCGCCGCCTTGTCGATGATGTGGTCCTGTTGAGCGAGGCGCAGATTGCCTATGCCATGGGGCATCTCTTCTGGAAGGAAGGCTGGGTCACCGAAGGGGCAGGGGCCGTGGGCGCCGCCGTCCTGCTGGACGAATTAAGTGATAAGATGGGTGGGAATGTTGCCGTCATCCTCTCGGGCAAGAATGTGGATATGACCGTCTTTCACCGGGTGGTATCGGATTGGGAGGAGCGCAATGCCTGATATTACGATTCTGACCGAAGACCAGCTACGCGAACAGGTGCATCTGGATCGCAGTCTGGTGGACGTGGTTGCCGGTGCGTTCAGCCGCTTGGCGGAGGGCGGCGTTGTCATGCCCCCGATCCTCAGCATGGAAATCGAGGAAAAACACGGCGAGGTCGACGTCAAAACCGCCTATGTACCGGGGCTGGATGGCTTTGCCATCAAGGTCAGTCCTGGGTTTTTCGACAATCCAAAACTGGGCCTGCCGAGCCTGAACGGCCTGATGGTCCTGTTCAGTTCGGAGACCGGCCTTGTGAAGGCGGTCCTGCTGGACAATGGCTATCTGACTGACCTGCGCACGGCGGCCGCCGGTGCCGTCGCGGCCCGGGCGCTTGCCCCGGAAAAGATGACGACGGCGGGTGTGATCGGTACGGGCCTGCAGGCGGAACTGCAGATCAAGGCTTTGAAGCTGGTGCGCGACTTCGACGACCTCGTTGTCTGGGGCCGGGACCGGTCCAAGGCTGAAGATTATGCGAAAAAGATGACCGCAGACCTGGGCTGTCCTGTTCGTGTGGCGAACAGCGTTGAGGATTGCGTAACATCCTCACAGGTTGTTGTGACGACCACGCCGTCCCGGGAGCCGCTGATCCGGGCCGAATGGCTGCATCCGGGGTTGCATATCACGGCCATGGGATCGGATGCGGAGCAGAAAAATGAACTCGCCCCGGAGGTTCTCTCCAAGGCTGACGTTTACGTCTGCGACCGGCAGAGCCAGTGCAGCAGTCTCGGCGAATTGCATCATGCCGTTGCGGCCGGGGCTATCGCCGCAGACAGGGTTTTCCCCGAATTGGGGCAGGTGCTGACCGGCCAGAAGGCTGGCAGGACAAATGACGACCAGGTGACCGTTTGTGATCTAACCGGCACCGGCGTTCAGGACACGGCGATTGCGACTGTGGCCTATGACCGCTGCGCTGCGGCGCAAGGCGGTACAGTAATAAAAACGTGATTTTGGTAATTGATCTCTAACAGGGAGTGACGGGCATGGCGCAGGAAAATGGCGTCGAGTTGAACTTCAGCCGTGAAGAATACAAGGCGCGGTTGGACAAAACCCATCGGGCGATGGAAGCTCAGGGGATCGATCTGATGATCGTGACCGACCCATCCAATATGGCCTGGCTGACAGGGTATGACGGATGGTCTTTTTATGTGCACCAATGTGTCCTCGTCCCGGCAGGCGAAGAGCCGATCTGGTATGGCCGCGGGATTGACGAGAATGGTGCCAAGCGCACGGTCTATATGGCTGCCGACCGGATCATGGGATATCCGGACCATTACGTACAGTCGACCGAACGTCACCCGATAGACCACCTGTCCGGCATTATCGAAGGCAGGGGTTGGGGCAAAGGCACAGTCGGCGTCGAATTGGACAACTATTATTTCAGTGCAGCCTGCTATGAATCGCTGAAAACCCATCTGCCGAATGCCACCTTCAAGAACGCCAATGCCCTGGTGAACTGGCAGCGCGCGGTGAAATCCAGCCAGGAAATCGCCTATATGCGCGTGGCGGCCCGGATTATCGAAAAGATGCATAACCACATCTTCGACATCATGGAACCGGGCATGCCCAAGAATATGCTGGTGGCGGAAATCTATCGCACGGGCATCGAGGGCGTTGAAGGCTTCGGTGGTGACTATCCGGCGATTGTGCCTCTGTTGCCGACCGGCGCGGACGCCAGTGCGTCCCACCTGACCTGGGATGACAAGCCGATCCCGGCCGATACCGGCACATTCTTTGAAATTGCCGGTTGCTACAAACGCTATCACTGTCCGATTTCCCGCACGATCTATCTGGGCAAGCCGCCGCAGAAGTTCCTGGATGCGGAAAAGGCCCTGATCGAGGGGATCGAGGCGGGCCTGGAAGCAGCCAAGCCCGGTAATTTCTGTGAAGATATCGCGGCTGCCCTGAATGGCGTTCTGAACAAATACGGTATCGTCAAAGACAACCGCTGCGGCTATCCGATCGGGCTCAGCTATCCGCCGGATTGGGGCGAGCGCACCATGAGCTTCCGTGCCGGTGACCGCACCGAACTGGTGCCGGGCATGACCTTCCACTTCATGCCGGGGCTTTGGTTCGACGACTGGGGGCTGGAAATCACGGAAAGCATTCTGATCACCGAGAATGGTGTGGAATGCCTGGCAAACCTGCCGCGTAAGCTTTTTGTGAAATAGCGGGGCTATCCCGTCAGTAGAGAGGGTGTCACCATGCGTCCTTCACCAGTTGTAGCCACTGTTGATTTTGATCAGGAGGGCGTCCAGCACGGCTTCCTGCAGCTTCCCTATTCCCATGACGGCTCCGCCTGGGGCTCGATCATGACGCCGATTACCGTCGCCAAATCCGGCGACGGTCCGACGGCCCTGATCACCGGGGGTAACCATGGCGACGAGTATGAAGGGCCAATCAGCCTGTTCAAACTCGCCGCCGAAATTCAGGCCTCCGATATCAATGGTCGTGTTATCATTGTTCCGGCAATGAACTATCCGGCCTTCCGGGCGGGAACGCGTACCTCGCCCATCGACAAGGGCAACATGAACCGCAGCTTCCCGGGTGATCCCGAAGGAACCGTGACGGACAAAATTGCGGACTATTTCCAGCGTGAATTACTGCCCATGGCGGATTACGTGCTGGACCTCCATTCCGGTGGCAAGACACTGGATTTCGTGCCTTTCGCAGCCGTCCATGAGTTGGAAGACAAGGAACAGCAGGCCCGCTGTGAGGCGGCGATGCTGGCCTTTGGTGCGCCCTATTCCATGATCATGCTGGAGATGGATGCGGTCGGCATGTATGACACTGCCGCCGAGGATATGGGCAAGGTCTTCGTGTCCACAGAGCTTGGCGGCGGCGGTTCGGTGACCGCCCGTTCCGTGCGGATTGCCGACCGTGGGTTGCGAAACTTCCTCGCCCATGCTGGTATCCTGAAGGCTGACGTCATCCAGAGCCCGACCATGCACCTGGATATGCCCGACCCGGATTGTTTCATCCTGTCGGTCAATGCGGGGTTGGTAGAGTTTTGTGTCGATCTGGGGGAATCCGTCAAAGAGGGGGATGTGATCGCCCGGATTTATGATTGTGAACGCATCGGCGGCTGGGCCTATGAATATCCGGCCAAGCGCGATGGCATCCTGGCGACACGGCATTTCCCCGGGCTGATCAATACGGGGGATTGTATCGCTGTGGTTGCGGTGCCGGTAGATTAAGGGGAAGCAATGATCAAACTGGACGAGCGTGATATCAAGATCCTGGCAACTTTGCAGCGGGATGGACGTATCACCAAAGCGGCGCTGGCAGATGAGGTCAACCTGTCGCCAAGCCCCTGTTGGGAGCGGTTGAAGCGGCTGGAAGAGATTGGCCTGATCGAGGGCTATCATGCTCGTCTGGATCTGGGCAAGCTGACCCGGTTTACGACGGTGCTGGTGGAAGTAACCCTGCAACGCCATCAGGCCGAGGATTTCGAGAAATTCGAGACCTATATCAAGGATCGGCCCGAGGTGTTGGACTGTTGGGCGACCGGCGGTGGAATCGACTATATGTTGCGGGTCGTGGCAAAGGATGTCGACGCCTATCAGCGCATCATCGTGGCCATGCTGGAGGATGATATCGGTATCGACCGCTACTTCACCTATATCGTCACCAGCCGGGTGAAGGAAGCGACCGAAATTCCCCTCGATCAGCTTCTGTAATCCGGCAGAAGAAGATTCTGCATTTAACCTTTGTCTGTAAAGACGATCCCACCTAACTCACCCATGCCTTCGAAAACACATTCTCCTTATCTTCCTTTAGGTTAATGCCCAATCTAAGAAACCTTAAAAGAGGATAAGGAGGGCGTCATGGCGGTGCTGCGTGCCAAGCATGAGGATTTCGAACCGCGGTTAAGCGGTCTGCGCGATCCGCGCCTTTTGCGAGACCTGGCTTATGTGAATGGTCGGTGGATTGCGGCTGATAGCGGCCGATCCGTTGCCGTTACCAATCCGTCCAATGGACAGCTTTTGGGCTATGTACCTGACCTGGGCGTGGCGGAGACGCGTGTGGCGATTGACGCCGCGCAGGATGCGTTTGATGGCTGGCGTTCCCTGCTGCCGCAGGAGCGGGCCGGTTATCTGCGCCGCTGGTATGACCTGATCCTTGAAAACAAGGAAGACCTGGCGCTGATCATGACCCTGGAACAGGGTAAGCCGCTTTCTGAATCGCTCGGCGAGATCGACTACGCGGCCAGCTTTGTCGAATGGTATGCGGAAGAGGCCAAACGCGTGAATGTCGAAGGCATCACGCCGCATCTGCCGGATCGCGCCATGACCGTGCGACGGGAACCGATCGGCGTGAGTGCGGCCGTTACCCCCTGGAACTTCCCCTGTGCGATGATTACCCGCAAGGCGGCGGCTGCATTGGGGGCCGGATGCCCGATGGTGGTTCGCCCGGCTAACGAAACCCCGTTTTCCGCAACGGCACTGGCAGAACTGGCGGAGCGCGCCGGAATTCCGTCCGGTGTTTTCTCTGTTGTAACCGGTGACGCCCGCACTATCGTGGGAGAGCTTTGCGGCAACAGACTGGTTCGCGCCGTTAGTTTCACCGGTTCCACCGAAGTGGGCCGTATCCTGCTGGAGCAGGGCGCGCAGACGGTTAAGAAAATGTCCATGGAACTGGGCGGCCATGCCCCCTTCATCCTCTATCCGGATGTGGATCTGGACGAGGCGGTGACAGGCGCGATCGGGGCGAAATTTGCCACCACCGGCCAGGACTGCCTGGCGGCGAACCGCATCTATGTGCATCGCGATGTTTATGATGAATTCGTAGAGAAATTCACGGCGGCAACCGCAGCCCAGAAAACCGGCGACGGTCTGGAAGATGGCGTTGTCCTGGGGCCGCTGATGCATGAGCGCGCTGTTGATAAATGCGTAAGTCAGGTTGCCGACGCCAAAGCCAAAGGCGCGCGGGTGACAACGGGCGGCAAGGCCCATGCGCTGGGCGGCCTGTTCTATGAACCGACGGTCCTGGCGGATGTTACGCCGGAGATGGCGATCTACCGCGAGGAAACCTTTGGCCCGGTGGCAGCGATCATCCCCTTTGACGATACCGATGACGTGGTTGCCATGGCCAACGACAGTGAATATGGCTTGGTGGCCTATCTCTACAGCAATGACCATCGCCGGGTACAGCGTGTGTCCGCCGCATTGGAATACGGCATGGTTGCTGTGAATACGCCCAAGATTACCGGGGCGCCGATCCCCTTTGGCGGCGTCAAGCAGTCCGGGTTGGGACGGGAAGGAAGCCGTCATGGCCTGGAAGAGTATACCGAACTGAAATACGTCTGCATGGCGGTTTGAGACACAAGAAACGAGAAGGATAACGCGAGATGACCGAACATCGTATGAATGACCTGCACGCGATGGACCGTGCATATGTTTTTCACCCGTCGACCCATATGAAGGCGCACGCCCATGGTGAGACGCCGAACCGGATCATCACCGGTGGTGAAGGCTGCTACATCTGGGATGACGAAGGCGTTAAGACCCTTGATGCCTTTGCCGGGCTCTATTGCGTCAACGTCGGCTATGGCCGTCAGACCATTGCGGATGCCATCCATGAGCAGGCCAAACAGCTCGCCTATTATCACACCTATGTCGGTCACGGGAACGAACCGATCATCCGCCTGTCCGAGCGTATCGTGACCAAAGCGCCGAAAGGCATGAAGCGCGTCTATTACGGCATGTCCGGGTCGGATGCCAACGAGACCAACATCAAGCTGATCTGGTATTACAACAACATCCTGGGCCGTCCGGAGAAGAAGAAAATCATCTCCCGCTGGCGCGGTTACCACGGTTCCGGGATCATGACTGGTTCCATGACCGGCCTGGCTGCCTTCCACAACGCCTTTGATCTGCCCAAACCGCCGGTTAAACATACCATGACCCCGCATTTCTACTGGAATGCCGAGGCCGGTGAAACCGAAGAGCAGTTCTCCAAACGTTGTGCGGACGAGTTGGAAAAAATGATCGTGGCCGAAGGTCCGGAAACCGTTGCGGCCTTCATCGGCGAACCGGTTCTGGGCACGGGCGGGATCGTTCCGCCGCCGGCCGGCTACTGGGCTGAAATCCAGAAAGTCCTGAAGAAATACGACGTCCTGCTGGTAGCAGATGAAGTTGTCACCGCCTTCGGTCGTACCGGCAGCTATTTCGGCAGCCAGCATTACGATATGGAACCCGATCTGATCACCATCGCCAAGGGTGTCAGCTCCGGCTATCTGCCGCTGTCCGGCGTGATCGTCGGTGAGCGCGTCTGGAACGTTCTGGAACAGGGTTCCGAGCAGATGGGCCCGATCGGCCATGGCTGGACCTATTCCGCACATCCGGTTTGCGCCGCTGCGGCCAATGCCAACCTGGATATTGTCGATGGCGAAAATCTGACCGGCAATGCGGCAGAGACCGGTGCCTATTTCCAGAAACGCCTGCAGGAAACCTTTGCGGATCACCCGATTGTCGGTGAAGCGCGCGGCGTTGGCCTGATGGCGGCTCTGGAATTCGTTGCAGACAAGGATAAGAAAGAGCGTTTCGATCCGAACCTGAAGGTCGGTCCGCAAATCTCGGCTGCCTGCCTGGAACGCGGCATGATCGCGCGTGCAATGCCGCATGGCGATATCCTGGGCTTTGCACCGCCGCTGGTCGTTACCCCGGCGGAAATCGACAAGATTGTCGATATTGCCAAACAGGCTGTCGATGCGGTTGCCGAGAAACTGTAATACTTCAAGAATCCCTCGACCCTGCGGTCTGTCATAGACTGTTCAGGCAAAAACTTAAAAGTCCTGCAAGGAACCACCCTTGCAGGACTTTCTTTTTTTGTCTCGATGACAGCGTGTGACTAGTCGGTTGACGGGTTGTTCATTTCCGGGAAGTCGCTCAACGGGCCCAGCGCATCCTTGTCACGGTCGAAGAGGGCAGGGCTGCGCATGTAATTGAGCAGCAGCGTCGATAACGCCATCAGCGAATCCATATGGACCCGTTCATGCCCATGGGAGGCATCCAGGCCGAAACAGACAAGGGCGGTGCGGATATCGTTACCCGCCTCAAGGGCCGCTGCCGCATCGCTTCGATAATAGTTGAAGACGTCGCGGGAATGTTCAATCCCGTTGTCCCGGCAAAGGTCGATCAGATGGCGCGTCAGATGCCAGTCGAAGGGGCCGGTCATATCCATCATGGAAATGGTTACACCATATTCGCTGGTATTCTGTTCCGGGGCGAAGGTGCCGTTGTCGACAGAGACCAGTTCGGCCACATCGCCATGCAGGACATGGGATGCCCCGGCCCCCACTTCTTCCGTGATGGTGAACAGCAGATGGCAGTCCATGGGCAGTTCTTCTTTGCCCTCTGCGATTACCTTGGCGGCGGCAAGCATGGCGGCAACGCCTGCCTTGTCGTCCAGGTGGCGGGCGACGATATGGCCGCTCTCGGTGAATTCCGGCCGGGAATCAACGGATATGGTGTCGCCGATATTTACACCAAGGGCGGCGGTTTCCTCTGCACTGGAGGTTTTGGCATCCAGCCGCAATTCCACCTGATCCCAGCGGTTTGGCTGGCTGTCCACTTCCTTGTTGTAGACGTGGCCCGATGCCTTCAGGGGAAGGATTGTGCCGCGAATGGAAACACCGCCATCACAATGCACGGTGCAACGGGCGCCTTCGGCAAAGCGCGACGACCAATGCCCGATCGGGGCAATCCGCAGGCGGCCGTTGGGCCTGATCCATTTGACCATCGCACCCAGCGTATCCAGATGGCCGACAATGGCACGGTCCGGTGACTTGCGGCGGCCCGGCAGGTCCGCGCGGATGGCACCCCGGCGGGTCAGTTCATAAGTAATCCCCATGCTGTCCAGCTCGCCACAGACGCGGTTCACAACCCGGTCGGTCATGCCGGACGGACTGGCCATGGTCAGCAGTTCGTTGAGGATGCCTTTGATATAATCCTGGTCAATTGGACTGTCGCTCATGTCTCTTCCCCCGCATATTTCTTTTATTACCTGCCGCAATGTGGGCGGCATTTTCGGGGCTTGCAACAGTTATAAGCGATGTCTTGCTGTTGTCAGCGCTGGCTATTGTCGTCCAGCAGGTCGAACAGACTGGGCGGTTCGGGCGGCAGTGCGCCCTCGATTTCCAGCAACCGGCGTTTGGTGTCAACGCCACCTGCACCTGAAAAGCCACCGAGGCTGCTTCCCGCCGCCAGCACACGATGGCAGGGGATGATCACGGGGATCGGGTTCCGTCCCATGGCCTGACCGATGGCCTGTGCGCCTTTCGGTTCGCCGACGCGGGCGGCCACCTCACCATAGGTGGCGGTCTGTCCCGGCGGGATTTTTGATATTTCCTGATAAACGCGCCGGTGGAAGTCCGAAACCCCCGTCAGGTCCAGGGGGATGGCGGCAAAGGATATTTTTTCCCCGGCCATGAGCTGTCGCACGAGGTCGATTGCCTGCCGGATGAGAGCCGGTGGTGTGTCGGCCTCAACGGCGTCGATGCCTTTCAGAAGTCTGCCCTTGGTGCGGTCGTCATTGCCTTCGGGGAAACAAAAGCGTGCGATGCCCTGCATCGTCCAGGCAATGCCGCAACGGCCAATCGGGGTTTCGAACAGGGAGAAGGAATACATCGCGCCAGACGTGCTTTGTTGGAAAGGCTGAAAGATTGGCACATTCGCCCTGTCAGGCAAAGGGGAAAGCCCGGCGACGGATGCCGCCGGGCTTGGCCGGTCAGGCGGCGGCTTTCACAGAAGGCATTGCCGTGATCGCCAGGCAGGCATCGGCGGCCTCACGGCCCTTGATCCTGAAATGATCCTGGAAGAACCGGCGATGTTCGTCGGTTTCGTGGAAATGATGGGGTGTCAGGACGGCGCTTAAAACCGGTGTGCCGGTTTCCAGTTGCACCTGCATAAGACCCTGGATGACGGCCTGCGCCACGAAGTCATGACGGTAGATGCCGCCATCCACCACGAAGGCCGCGCCGACGATGGCGTCATATTGGCTGGTTTGCGCCAGTCGTTTGGCTTGCAGGGGGATCTCGAACGCCCCCGGTACGTCGATAATGTCAACCGTTGCACCATTGCCTGTCTTTTCGACGATTGCGGACAGAAATGCCTCGCGGCTGTTGCCCACGATATCCGCGTGCCACTGCGCCTGAATGAAGGCGACTTTCAAGTTTTTAGGCGAATTGGAAGAAATCTGATTCATCGAGAACTCCATGAGTTAAACATTTCGAGAATCAGGGCGCACGACGCACCAACAACGCTGCGAAAAGCAGCGCCAATCAATACGGCGTTCTCTCTCATCCGGACTTTAACCGTCGGCTCCGGAATTACACCGGATCTGCTGACCCTTATCCCATGTGGACCGGGAAAGGCGCTCGCGGGCTTTGGCTGTCGCCATCACCGCCGGTGGGGAATTTCACCCCGCCCCGAGAACTGTTCTGCCGTATGCAGAACCCGATCTTGATAGCGAAACTGCAGGTGTATGGCTACATCAAAAGCGCCATGTTTTTGAAAGGTGGCCGACTTTTCAGCTTCGTGTAATGAGAACTATTTGCAATTATCATTGTAATTGCGAATAAGTTGCGCTATTAACCTCGCGAAAGACGGCCCGCCTGGGGCAGGGTTGTCAGAGGAAATTCACCGGTTTGTGGGCTTCAGGCCGGTACATCCAATCAAGGGGTAGCAGATGAAAAAACTATTTGCAGGCGTGGCGCTTTCGGTTGTCGCCGCCAATCCGGTCCTCGCCGATACGGTCGACAAGGCTGCGGTTCTGACCAACTATTCCAATATTGCCCACGCGGTCTATGAGGATTCTTTGATTACGGCGAAGGCCCTGCAGGTGGCCGTCAACGCCCTGGTGAAAAACCCGAGTGACGAGACCTTGGCTGCGGCGCGCAAAGCCTGGATCGCGGCCCGTGCGCCTTACCAGCAGTCCGAAACCTTCCGTTTTGGCAATTCCGTCGTCGATGACTGGGAAGGCAAGGTGAACGCATGGCCGTTGGACGAAGGTCTGATTGACTATGTCGATGCGTCCTATGGCACGGAATCGGATGAAAACGTTGCCTATGTCGCCAACGTTATTGCCAACGAAAAACTGGTTCTTGGTGGCGAAGAAGTCGACGCTTCCAAGATTACCAAGGAACTTCTGGCGGATAAGCTGCAGGAAGCGGACGAAGTCGAGGCTAACGTGGCAACCGGTTATCACGCCATTGAATTCCTGCTCTGGGGCCAGGACCTGAACGGCACCGGCCCGGGTGCGGGCAACCGTCCGGCAAGCGACTATGACACCAAGAATTGCACCGGTGGTCACTGTGACCGTCGTGCGGAATATCTGACCGTTGCGACCGACCTGCTGGTGGACGATCTGCAGGAAATGGTCGATGCCTGGGACAAGGATGGCGCGGCGCGCGTCGAGGTCATGGCCAATGTTGACCAGGGGCTGGTTTCCGCCTTTACCGGTATGGGGTCGCTGTCCTATGGCGAACTGGCCGGGGAACGCATGAAGCTTGGTGTCATGCTGCATGACCCGGAAGAAGAACATGATTGCTTCTCCGACAACACGCATAACTCCCATTACTATGACGCCAAGGGTATCCAGAATGTTTATCTGGGCAAATACACCCGCGTTGACGGAAGCGTGGTGCAGGGGCCCAGCCTGTCTGACCTGGTTGCCGAAAAAGACAAAGGCGCAGACCAGAACCTGCGCGGCAAGCTGGACGCGACCATGGCGGCCATGACGGTCCTTGTCAAAACCGCAGAAGGCGGTGAAGCATACGACCAGATGCTGGCTGAAGGTAATGATGCCGGTAACAAGATCATTCAGGATGCTGTTGACGGTCTGACTACCCAGACCAAGGCGATTGAAAAAGCCGTGGCGGCCCTGGACCTGTCCGCGATCCAGTTTGAAGGGTCTGACAGTCTGGACAACCCGGACGCCGTTTACAATTAATCCCCTTCCGGGATTGGCAGATTTGGGGGACTGGCGGTGCGTTTTCGCACCGCCGGTCCTCCTGCCGTTTGGAGAAGTTTGTATGCGACAGTATTTCGCATCTGTTTTGTTTGCTGCCGGTCTTGCCCTGACCGGTCTTTCGGCGCAGGCCGAAGTGCTGCCCTGGCCGACGGATTTCGCGAAGGCGCAACCGGGGGAGGATAGTCCCGGCGGCGAGGCATCGCATGGTAAACGGTCTGACCGGAAGGCCTTTTCCTACCCCGCGGATAATCTGCCGTTCGACCGGCGGCTGGATTTCAAGGTCGGCTTCGGCTTTTTCAAAAGACTTTGGGTTTCCGCACCGGCCTCGACCCAGGCGGCGGATGGTCTCGGCCCACTGTTCAATACGCGCTCTTGCCTGCGTTGCCATGTGGGCAATGGCCGTGGCGTCGTGCCGAAGAAGGGGGAGGAGGCAGCATCTCTTTTTTTGCGCCTCAGCATTCCGCCCCAAAACGACGATGACCGCAGGGCACTGGCCTCTCACAGGCTGTCGGTGATACCGGACCCGGTTTATGGCGGGCAGTTGCAGAACCTGTCGATCCAGGGGCACCGCGCCGAAGGGAAAATGGGGCTGTCCTACACGGCTCTGCCGGTGCGGTTGAAAGATGGCTCTGTTATCACGCTGTGCAAACCTCACTATGCAATTGAGAACCCCGCCTATGGTCAGCCCCATCCGGATTTGATGATCTCGCCGCGTATCGCATCGCCGATGATCGGGCTGGGGCTGCTGGAAGCCATTCCGGAGGAAGACCTTCTGGCCCTGGCCGATCCCGATGACGCGGATGGCGACGGTATCTCCGGCAAGCCTAACAAGGTCTGGAGCCGCCACATGAAGAAGGTGGCGATCGGACGGTTCGGCTGGAAGGCGGGAAATGCCACGGTGGACGACCAGAATGCCTCTGCTTTTAGTGGCGATGTGGGGATTTCCTCGCCGCTTTTTCCCGAAGGTTGGGGTGAATGTACCGCCGCCCAGAAGGATTGCCGCGCAGCCCCGGACGGTAACAGCCCGCAGTATGACAATGTGGAAGCATCGGCGCAGATCATGGACCTGCTGTTGCTTTACACACGCAATATCGCCGTACCCCGGAGAGTGAATGCGGGTGACCGCCAGGTGCTTGCGGGCAAGAAGCTGTTCTTTGACAACGGCTGTGCGGCCTGCCATCAACCGGGCTATGTGACTTCGGCAACGGCGGAGAACCCCTACAGCAGAGGGCAGAAAATCTGGCCCTATACGGACTTGCTGCTCCATGACATGGGAGATGACCTTGCGGATCACAGGCCGGAAGGGGAAGCAACGGGCCGTGAATGGAGGACGCCGCCGCTGTGGGGGCTGGGACAAACGGCGCTGGTCAGTGATGGCCGGGAAAGTTATTTACATGACGGACGGGCGCGGACCCTGTTGGAGGCCATCCTGTGGCATGGCGGGGAAGCGGAGAATGCAAAGAACAACGTTGTTGCCATGAACAAGGCTGACAGGGCGGCATTGATCGCCTTTTTGAAGTCGCTGTAATGCCCAAGGACATAAGAAGGATGAAAATATGATCACGAAGACAGTCTCTGCGGCAATCATATTGGCCACTTTGGGTGTCGGGGCCCCGGCCTATGCTGACATTGCCTATGAAAAGGCCAACCATCAGATCGTCGAGGCGCATATCCTGCCCGGTTACACCGCCTTTGCACAAGCCGGTCAGAGGCTGAAAACCGCGACGCATTCCTATTGCGGCGAGGGTGAGACTTCCCTTGATGGATTGAAAGAGGTGATGCAGGGGGCGATGGCATCCTGGCAGTCCATTCAGCATATCCGCTTTGGTCCAATTGCTGAGGAAGACCGTCACTTTCGGATCGAGTTCTGGCCTGACAAGCGGAACATGACCAGCAAGGCGCTTACCTCGCTTCGACAGGATATTGCCAAGGGCGACACTGTGGATGACGAGCGGATCGCGCAGACCAGTGTGGCCGCCCAGGGTTTTCCTGCGCTGGAGCGATTGTTGTATGGCGATAAGGATATTCAGCCCGGCAGTGCCGATTGTCAGCTTGCCGAAGTCATCAGCGATAATGTGGCCGGAATTGCAGATGCGACTTTGAAGGCATGGGGTGATGATGGCTTTGCAGAGCGCAGCCTGAGCGGTTTCGGATACTACCAGGAGCCGAAGGACCTGACCTTTGAACTGTTCAAAGCCTTCAAGACCAGTCTGGAGTGGGTCGAAGACAGCAAACTGCGTCGTCCGTTGGGGGACGATATGAAACATGCCCGCAGCCATCGGGCCGAATCCTGGCGGTCCGCCACGTCGGCGGACCATATTCTCCTCAATATTGACGCAATTGAGGCTTTCTATAGTGCCAACAAGACAGGTGGCTTTGCCGCCCTGTTGCAGGAAACACCGGTAGGGACCGATCTGCATTGGGGCATTCTGGGCAAGCTTCATGAGGCACGGGAAGCGATCCGTAAAATTGACGGACCGCTCTACAAGGCCGTCAAGGATCCTGCGGGGCGTGCGCATATGGAAGATGCCATAGCCGCGCTGCGCGAAATGCGCGAATGGGTCGATACGGAAATGGCGTCTTTGCTGGAGATGCCGCTGGGTTTTAATAGTTTGGATGGTGACTGATGCAATTCTCGATGAACCGCAGAACCTTATTGAAAGCACTGGCGTCGCAGGCTGTATTCGTGCCTTTTGGTGCACGGTTCGGGTTGGCGCAGGATGAGGCATTGTTCATCAGCGCCTATGCGGACAAGGACGACCACATGTGGGTTGGTGGCATTGATGTATCCGGCAAGGAGATCTTTCGTCATGCCCTGCCGGCCCGCGCCCATGGAATGGCCCGCCGTCCCGGCACCCTTGAGGCTGCGGTCTTCGCGCGACGTCCGGGTGACTATGTGGCAGTGATCGACCTGTTCTCCGGCAATACGGTTCACGAAGTTAAGGTTCCTGAAAACCGGCGCTTTTACGGGCATGGCGCATTCAGTCTGGACGGGCGCTATCTTTTCACGACCGAGAATGACTTCGACGGTGAGAAAGGCGTGATCGGTATCTGGGACGCCAAGGATAACTACAAGCGCATTGGCGAGCATAAGGCCTATGGCATCGGTCCGCACCAGATCGAACTCATGCCGGACGGGCAGACGCTGGTGGTGGCAGTCGGTGGTATTCTGACCCATCCGGACGAGGGTCGCCGCAAGCTGAATATTCCGGATATGGAACCGGCGCTGGTTTATCTGGATGCGCGTAGTGGACAATTGGTAAATCGCCTGACCCTGCCGCATAAATATCACAAGTTGAGCATCCGGCATCTGGCCGTCACACGGCAGGGACAGGTTTTCGCCGGTCTGCAGAACCAGGGGCCGAAGCATGAGGTCGTGCCCTTGGCGATTACGCATTTCGGGAAAGGCGAACTGACCTTCCTGGAGGCGGGCCATGATGTCTGGCAGCGTCAGAAAAACTATGTGGGCAGTGTGATTGTCGACAGTGGCAGTGCCGTGGTCGGCATGACGTCTCCGCGTGGCAACTGCATCGAATTCTGGAATATTGAAGATGGCCGCCATATCGGCAGTACATCCATTCCCGATGTTTGCGGGCTGGCCCCGACGAAGGACCTTGGCGTCTTCCTGGCAACCAGTGGCGCAGGCGGGGTTTATCGGATCGACGCATATAGCGGTCGCAACATACATGTGCTTGAACCGCGCGATGACTTCCGGCGTTGGGACAACCATATGCTGCGCATCATATAAGAGCGCTTGATTACCGGCCCATGGGGTCAGTAAAGATAGCCTATGCGTTGGTTTGCAATTCTCTTCCTCTTTCTGATCGCCGCGAAGGCGGCGGCCACTGACCTGCCCGACGCCTTCGGGCGTGCGCGGGACGGGCTGACTGTGAAACAGCAGGCGATTTTTGCGAAGGGGCGGGCCGTCTTCAACCGGGACTGGGTGCCCTATCCAGGCTATCGGGATGATCTGGACGGCCTGGGGCCGCTGTTCAACCGGGTTTCCTGCAGCGGCTGCCATTTCGCCAATGGACGCGGACGACCGCCCCAGACCGAAGACGAGCCTTTTATCTCTATGGTCCTGCGTGTGCATATGGAAAGCAGCCGTAGCAGGAAAATGCATCCCGTCTACGGCGGGCAGGTCAATGACCGTGCGCTGCCGACCGTCCCTGCAGAGGGCGCGCCGCATGTTTCCTATCATGAACAGGCCGGACGTTATCCCGACGGTGCAGATTATTCCCTCCAGGTTCCCACGTATCGGGTTGAAGGCGGTGCTTACGGTCCCCTGGATAATGCCGTCTTTTCCCCGCGGGTTGCCCCGCAATTTGCCGGTGTCGGATTGCTGGCCCGGGTTCCTGCCAAGGTGGTTGAGGCCCTTGCGGACCCTGATGACCGGGATGGCGACGGCATTTCCGGGCGGGTCCGGTATATAGGCAAAGGGGGCGTTGAATATATCGGGCGGTTCGGCTGGAAAGCGGCGCAGCCGACGATCCGGGACCAGACCGTCAGCGCGCTCTATGAAGACATCGGCATAACAAGTGCGGCCCACTCCAGACAGAATTGCCTGCCATCGCAAACCGCCTGTCGGCTCTCTGCCGCACAGGAGGGGCCGGAAATATCCGAAGACGACCTGTCTCATCTGGTGTCCTATCAGATGTGGCTGATGCCTCCGACCGCTGGCACGACCTCTGTGGAGGGCCGTGCGGCCTTTGAGGCGGCCGGATGTGATGCCTGCCACAGACCGGCCCTGCCGTTGGAAGATGGAGGAACGGCTGCCGCCTTCACAGATTTGCTGCTGCATGATATGGGCGACGGGCTGTCTGATGGCGGGGCGAATATCCTGTCACGGGAATGGCGGACGGCCCCGCTCTGGGGGATCGGACATATTGCGCAAGTGAACGGTCATACGCGTCTGCTGCATGATGGCCGGGCGCGGAATGTGGAAGAAGCAATCCTATGGCATGGTGGAGAAGCCCAGGCCTCCAAGGAGGCTTTCATGCGGTTGCCGTCAATGGACCGCAAGGCCGTTATCGAGTTTATCGAAGGATTATAAAAAAAGAGCCTGGCGCGAGGCCAGGCTTTTGAGTTCTTGCCTGAAGGCAAGCGAGTATTTGGGGGAAGTAGACGGTTACTCCGCAGCGGCGCTGCTTGCTTTGCCGCCGTGGCGTAACCGGTTGGCAGTCAACCGGCCATCGCCGGTCGGCTGATAGAAAACAGAGATTTCCTCGATGGCTTCAAGCCAGCCTTTTACGGCTTTCTCGTCAGCCACTTCCAACGTATCCACGCCGGAACGGTCGAGGTAGAGATACTGGTCCTGGATGATATGACCGGCGGCGCGGATTTCACCGCGGAAACCATGGCGTTCCCGCAGCAGGCGCGCCTGGGAAAAACCACGCCCGTCGGAGAAGGCCGGGAAGGTCACGACGACCACGTCCAGTCGATCCAGGTCGGCCACAAGGGCGTCCACTTCGTCACCCGGCTGCAGGACCACGCCATAATTGGTGTTGGTTTCAAGCAGACCTTCGCGATGTTCCGCCCATACCGCCAGAGGGATGAGTATCTTGTCACCCGACGTCGGAGCTTCATCTTCCCCCAGATAGCGCCAGCTATCTTCGACGATATGGCCTTTCTTAATGAGCGGCATAAAGCTTCTCCTTGAACGGGGTGATACCGACGCGGCCATAGGCCTGCAGGAAGTCTTCATCCTTGCTTTCGCGGACTTCCAGATAGGTGGCAACGATGGTGTCGATGGCGTCCACCACATCATCATAGGAGAAAGCGGGACCGACGCGTTCACCGAGGGCGGCATTTTCCGTTGCATCACCGCCAAGCGTGATCTGGTAGTATTCCTCGCCTTTGCGGTCCACACCCAGAATGCCGATATGGCCCACATGGTGGTGGCCGCAGGCGTTGATGCAGCCGGAGATTTTCAGCTTCAACTCGCCGATGTCATGCTGACGGTCCAGGCTTTCAAAACGCTGGGCGATCCGCTGTGCCACCGGGATGGAGCGTGCGTTGGCGAGCGCGCAATAATCCAGGCCCGGGCAGGCGATCATGTCGCTGATCAGGCCGATGTTGGAGGTCGCCAGACCGGCAGCCTTCAACCCTTCCCAGACAGCAAACAGGTCAGCCTGCTTTACATGGGGCAGGACCAGGTTCTGTTCGTGGGTGGCCCGGATTTCGCCAAAGCTGAATTTGTCTGCCAGGTCGGCGACGGCTTCCATCTGTTCGGCGGAAATGTCACCCGGTGCCTCGCCGATGTCCTTCAGGGAAATGTCGGCAATGGCATAACCGGCTTTCTTGTGCGGTTTGACATTGCTGCGGACCCATTGGGCAAACTCGCGATTTTCGAATTTCCTGACCTCGAATTCACGGGACGTGATGTCCAGGTCTTCAAAGTCGGGATCGGCAAAATAGGCGTTGATCCGGTCCAGTTCCTCTTGCGGCAGTTCAAGGTTGCCGGTGCGGATTTCGGCCCATTCGGCTTCAACCTTCTCGCGGATTTCTTCAATGCCGCGTTCATGGACCAGGATTTTGATCCGGGCCTTGTATTTGTTATCGCGGCGGCCGTAGAGGTTATAGACACGCAGGACGGCTTCCAGATAGGACAGGATATCGGTGTAACCGACAAAGTCGCGGATCGTTTTGCCGATCATCGGCGTCCGGCCAAGGCCGCCGCCAACCAGGACTTCGAAGCCGACTTCACCGGCATCGTTCTTTTTCGCGATCAGGCCGATATCATGGAATTTCACCGCTGCCCGGTCATGGGCATGGCCGGTCACCGCGATTTTGAACTTGCGCGGCAAGAAGGTGAATTCCGGATGCAGCGAGGACCACTGGCGGATAACCTCTGCCACCACGCGCGGGTCGGCGGCCTCATCGGCAATAGCGCCTGCATAATGGTCGGCGGTCACATTGCGGATGCAGTTGCCGCTGGTCTGGATCGCGTGCATTTCAACCGAGGCCAACTCGTCCAGAATTTCCGGCACATCCTTCAGGGTCGGCCAGTTATACTGGATATTCTGGCGGGTGGTGAAATGGCCGAAACCCTTGTCGTATTTGCGGGCGATATGGCCCAGTTTCCGCATCTGGTTGCTGTTGACGGTGCCATAGGGAATGGCCACCCGCAGCATATAGGCGTGCAGTTGCAGATACAGGCCGTTCATCAGGCGCAGTGGTTTGAACTCGTCTTCGGTCAGTTCACCGTTGAGGCGGCGCTGAACCTGGCCGCGAAACTGCTTGGTCCGCTGTTTCACAAAGCCATGGTCAAATTCGTCGTAACGATACATCGCGTTGGTCCCCAGTAATACTCGTCTTGTGCCTTAAGGCTTAAGCGGCTTTGTCGGCCTGTTTTCCATGGTGCAGGTGGGTGCTCGGCCCCAGACAGCGCAGTTGTTCCCGGTATTTGACCGGGAAGGGCTTGCCGTCGGTGATCGTCACGTCAATCAGTTGCGGGTCGATAATGACGTTGCCGTCCAGGGCGGCCTGCCCCTGTTCCGACAATGTTGCTTCTGAAGTCTCGTCAGTGGCGACAACAGCTTCTTCGACCCAGCGGGTCCAGGTGCCATCTGCGGCCAGGAAAACAACATCGCCTTCGATCAAGGCATTTGCGATCAGGATTTTTGCGGACATCTTCTAAAACTCTCCAATCCAGGTCAGGCGCCGGTGGCGAATGCTGCGGTCAGGCCCGCAGGGGCCGTTTGTTGTTTGGCGTAGGCAGCGACATCTCCCACCACGATCAGGGATGGCGCGTCAATGCCATTTGCCAGGACCATGGCTTCCAGTCCGGCAAGGCTGCCCTTGACGGTGCGCTGGTCGATCCGTGTTGCGTTTTCCACGATTGCTGCGGGCGTATCCGCTGGAAGGCCCGCTTCCATCAGCTTGGCGGAAATTCGACCGGCATTGCCGAGGCTCATATAGAAAACCAGGGTCTGGTTGGATGCGGCCAGGCCGTTCCAATCCGGTTCCACGCCGCCGTCCTTGCTGTGGCCGGTGACGAAGGTCACGGCAGAGGCATGATCGCGGTGGGTGAGGGGAATGCCCGCAGCAGCACCGGCGCCGATGGCGGCCGTAATGCCGGGGATGACTTCCACCTGGACACCACGCTGTTCGAGGAATTCCATTTCTTCACCGCCACGACCGAAGATGAACGGATCGCCGCCTTTGAGACGGACAACCTTTCTGCCACGGTTGGCGGCATCGCCCAGGACACGGTTGATGATGGTCTGGTGAACCGTGTGTTGGCCTTCCTTCTTGCCGACATAAAGGCGTTCGGCGTCGCGGCGGGCCATGTCCAGCACACGTTCGTCGACCAGACGGTCGTAAACAATCAGGTCGGCTTCCTGCAGGGCACGCAAGGCACGCAGGGTCAGCAGGTCCGGGTCGCCCGGACCGGCACCAACCAATGTGACCTTGCCCGCGTCGGACTGACCGAAGGCCGGGTTGTTGACGGCGGCCAGCATGGCCTCATTGGCCTTGCCTTCATCGCCTTGCAAGACGAGACCGGCAATCGGGCTTTTGAAAAAGCCTTCCCAGAATCGGCGCTTTTCGGTGTCCGTGTGGAACATGGCCTTCACGGCACTGCGGAAGCGATCCGCAAAGCGGGCGAGCTGTCCCAGGCGGGAGGGCAGGATGCTTTCAATCTGTGCCCGGATATTGCGCGCCAGAACCGGTGCGGAACCGCCGCTGGACACAGCCACTACGATTGGCGAGCGGTCAATAATCGCGGGCATGATGAAATCGGAATGGGCCGGGCGGTCGACCGCATTGACGGTCACACCCGACTCGCGCGCCCAGGAGGCGACTTTCACGTCGATGTCTTCCAGGCCGGTTGCGGCAAAGACCAACCTTGCGCCTTCGATATCGGCTTTCTCAACCGGACGGTTGACCCAGGTGATTTCGCCGGCGTCCGCCTGATCCAGAAGCTCGCTGCACATGGACGGAGCAACCACGCACAGGCGCGCCTGTGCTTTATGCAGCAGGCGAATTTTGCGGGCGGCCAGTTCTCCGCCACCCACAACCAGAACCGGTTGGTTCTGCAGCGTCATGAAGATCGGAAAGTGATCCATGTGGGTTGCTCCTTTTAACACTATAAAAAGTGTTAATTTGATCTATATCCGCATATATAAGTGTAGATAGTAAATTTGTCCATAAAAAATACCAAAAAAAAGAAGGGCCCGGTTCTCTACAAACAGGCAGAAAACCGGGCCCTTATGGCGATGTTGTTAATTTACGTTGTGTTTTTCTTATTCCACACAAACGTCATGTGGTGTGATTTAAATATGATCGAATGGGCCAAAGACTTCTTCGTCCAGGTCTGAGACAAATTCTTCATCACGATCCTGGATTTTGAGCTGGAAGATATCCGGACGGGAATAATGCCCCACGACGTCCAGGTCGAACTTGCCTTCGGCGATTTCGCCTAAGTCAATATCGGCGGTCAGCAGAGTGGATTCATTGTAGACCGGCCCGGCGAGAACGTCACCCAGCGGGGAGATGATAGTACTGCCGCCCCGGATCAGAACGGTGTCGGGATCATCCCCCTGGATGGGGGTGAGGTCCTCGGGCATGCCGGCGCGGGTCAGATACTGGCAGCTTGAGAAAACGAAACAGCGCCCTTCCAGCGCGATATGGCGTATACTGTGCTGCCAGTTGTCACGGTCATCGACGGTTGGCGCGCAATAAAGCTCCACCCCTTGTTCATACATGGAGGTGCGATAAAGCGGCATATAGTTTTCCCAGCAAATCGCCGTACCGACCCGGCCCAGGGCCGTGTCCATGACCGACATGGTCGTCCCGTCGCCAAATCCCCAGATGCAGCGTTCCATTGCGGTGGGCATAAGCTTGCGGTGAATACCGGTCATATCGCCGTGATTGTCGAAGCTCCAGGTCGCGCAATGCAGGGTGCCGCCCAGACGTTCCAGAACGCCGACCACCATATGCAGGTCATAGTCGGCGGCGATATTTGCAAGACGGATTGCCGGTTCTGTGTCCAGCTCAATCGATCCTTCGAAATACCGGCGATAGACTTTGCGCCCTTCTGCGGATCGCATCCCCAACCGGATGCCGAAATCAATGCCTTTCGGATACCCACCGACAAATACCTCGGGAAAAACGACGAGAGAGGCGCCTGCCTCTTTGGCCTGTCTGGCCCAGTATTCGACTTTTTCTACTGCGGCAGCCGGGTCAAATAATACGCCTGCATCCTGAACAACAGCAGCCTTGAAAGTCATGAGTTCCCCCTGATTAATATGTTTCCTTCCAGGAACCTAACAGCGTAAGGGGGCTTGCGACTATCTGTCTATCGTCAAAAGACTTGTGTTCGCATCGGCAGTGGATAAATTCCAACCTATGACAGGATACATACCCGATACAAATGCCCGCAAAGTCGGGATCTGGCTGGCGCTTTGTGCGCTGATGGTGTTCATGATGATGCAGATCGGGGCAATCACGCGATTGACCGAATCCGGGTTGTCGATGGCCGAATGGCGTCCGCTGATCGGGTGGATACCGCCAATGACTGATGCGGAATGGGCGCGGATTTTCGACCTCTATCAGGGGACCAGCCAATATTCGCTTGCGAATTCGGGTATGTCCGTTGAGGAATTCAAGACCATATTCTGGTGGGAATATATCCACCGTGTCTGGGGGCGGACGATCGGTCTGGTTTTTGCGCTGCCCTTCTTCTGGTTCCTGCTTCGCCGCCAGATACCCAGTGGACTTGGGCGGCATCTGGCGGCCCTGCTCGGCCTTGGGGCTGTGCAGGGTGTTATCGGCTGGTGGATGGTCAAAAGCGGCTTTGTCGACCGCACGGATGTCAGCCAGTATCGGCTGGCGGTGCATCTGGGCATGGCGTTCTTCATTCTGGGCTATCTGGTTTGGGTCTCGGTTTTCCTGCTGAAACCGGTGGAGGAAGCGCGCGCCGCCGTGTCCCGCGGTTTCAGGCGGCTTGGCGCGATGGTGCATGCGATTATCTTCTTCACGGTTCTCAGCGGGGCTCTGGTAGCCGGGCTGAACGCAGGTTTCGCCTATAACGACTGGCCCTTCATGAACGGTAATTTTATCCCGGAAAACTATTTCTGGCTGAAGCCGTGGTGGCTGAACTTCTTCGAGACCATCCAGGCTGTCCAGTTCAACCACAGGACCTTTGCCTATGCCACGGCGGCTGTTGTGGCATCGCTGTGGCTTTGGTCGCGCAAGAAGGATCTTGCGCCGCGCGCACGCCTGTCAATCAATGCGCTGGCAACCATGCTGGTGATCCAGCTATCGCTTGGCATTTCCACCCTCATGCTGGTGGTGCCAACGCCGCTGGCGGTGGCCCATCAGGCGGGGGCCGCGCTGACCTTTGTCATCTCTTTGTGGGTGATGATCGAGTTGCGCGGCCATCGCAAGTCCGTCTTCCGGGACTGATCGGGCCGCGCGCTTTCCCGATAACCTGTTAGTGATAGGTTGCCTGTTCCGGCCTGCGGTTTCGCCGCCGTGCCGGAACCGCAGGCGCGTTTATCACCTGCCGCAACAGGTCCAGCAATTCCTGCTGACTGGATGATGCGGTTTCCCTGAGCCAGTCACTGTAAGTCTTGAGAACCTGCCCGGCGGCTTCCTGGGGCGATTGCCTGCCCGGCAGTGCCATCACCCATAACAGCAATGTGTCCCGCGCGCATGGCGCATGCGCCGGATCGGCAAAAAACTGCCAGATCACGGACTGTGGATCGCTCGCGCACAGGGGTGGGGTTGAGGTCGTGCTCAGGTTGCTTGAAGCAGGGGAGGCGTCGGAACGCCCTTGTGTCGATACCGTCATGTCGTCTCCTTCCGGGGCACCCCGCCCGGTCAGCTAGAGTTAATTTTTCGACAACGGCAGGTCTCCTGGCTCGCGCTTCTTCGCCTTTGATCCTGATCTTCCCGGTTGCCCAGTGATACTGACGGATCGGGCTCCGCGCCTACAGTTGCGGGGGCAGCTTCGGAATAGGTCGAAAAGACCGCACCGAATTCCCTATTGTTCCCATGATCGGGGAACCGTTATCGGCAGCGACAGTAGCAGATAAATGATGCTTCGCAACGATCAAAACGCCTCAGGAAGATGTTTTCGCGACACGTTATTTGATCGCCGTCAAATGCCCCCACTGGAAATGCCCCTGTGCCAGGTATTTCAGGATGGCGGCATAGGCGATGGCGACGCGATTGGCATAGCGATAGCCGATGCGGCTGGGCACGAAGTCCTGCGGCGTGATGGGCGTGGCGACATCCTCCCAGGCGGGGCTGAGCGCGGCGGAAACGCCATGGGCCAGAAGGGTCGCCGCCACGCGCCTTGTATGAACCGCATCCGTCGCGACCACCGGCCGGGAAAGGCCGTTCTGTTTCATGATTTCAACAAAGGCGTCGACATTCTGGGCCGTGTTCATTGCTTTCTGGTCCAATATAACCTTGTCGGCTTCCAGTTGAACCGCTTTCACGGCGATGGCGCTTTCGGATGTGCCAATGCCTTTCACGTCGCCGCCTGAGACGATCATCGGGATTTGAAGGACGTCCTGCAGGTGCTTGGCATGGGTTATCCGAGCCATTGTGTGTTCCTTCGGGACATAGTCGGCGTCACCGACCTGCCTTACGCCCCCCGTTGGCACCAGAATGACGTCCGGACGGCTGTCGATAATCTCAACCAGGCTTTGTCCGTGGACCAGAAGAGGGAGAACCAGCAGTTTGGACGTGACCGGAAAGGCCAGGAAGACAAGGATCGCCATCCCGAGGCCCGTACAAAAGGCGCGGCCCCGGCCCTTCAGAAACCCCAGTCCCAGAATCAGCAGGAAAACACCCGGTATCGGGAAAAACAGAAAGACAAGGGAGTAGAAATTCATTTGCCGGTTGCGCCTTATGTGGAGGGTACGTTTATAGATAGTATTCTTAAAAGATTTTTATGCATTCTTCTAGAGAATCGCCCCATAATGCTGCGCAAATCAAAAATAAATTGCTATACAGTCAGTGCTTACTTGGTAATGCCCAAGAAGCCAGGGTCAGTATGTTGAAACAATAAAGTAAATGCAGGACGCAATATGGGGCTTAGTGTCACCGCCGATACCATTGCGGTGGAAGCGTTGGAGGCTGCGGGAGATGTGGCATTTGTCTGGGACTTTGTCTCGGATGAAGTAATTTGGGGTGGAAACATCTCGTCGCTGGTGGGCGACGGCCCGAGTAATGTTTTCCAAAGCGGAGAGACCTTCATTACCCGGATTCACGATGCCGACCTTCCCGGGCGGCTGCGGGTTCTGGATGGCAATCTGGGAAATGACGGGCACTATGAGTGTGAATACCGCCTTCGTTTGAGCGGTCAGGATTTTACGTGGGTTCATGAAAAGGGCCGCGTGATGCGCAACGATGACGGGATGCCGCAACGCACGGTCGGTGTCCTGCGCATAATCGAAGGGCGCAAACGTAATGAACGCCTGATAGAACATTTCAGCAATTACGATGTGCTGACCGGCCATCTCAGCCGCAACCGTTTACGCGATGCGCTGGAAAATGCCTTCCAGTATGGAGAACGCTTCAATATTGACGGGGCATTCCTTCTGATCGGTATAGACGGCCTGGGCGAAATTCGCGACCGCTACGGGATGGATGCGGCGGATAATGTCATTATTTCGGCCGGCCAGATTCTGGAACATATGCTGCGGTCAATCGACGTGATCGGCCGTCAGGGCGCGGACCGATTTGGCATCGTGACGACAAACTGCAAGCAGGATGACCTCAACGTCCTGATTGAACGATTGCTCCACGCCTTTCAGACAACGCCCGTCAGGGCGGGCGATGCGGAAGTAACCCTGCGCGTGAGCATTGGTCTGTCGCGGTTCCCGGAAGATGTACATACGGTGCCGGAGATTCTGGCGCGTACCGAGCAGGCCTTGCAATATGCCCGGGACCTGGGTGGCGATCAGGCGCATGTCTACCACCCGTCGGACGAGGATCGCACCCGTGTCCGTAACAGTCTTGCCATCGCGGGCCAGATTGAACGGGCCCTGGAAAACGATTGTCTTGAATTTGCCTTTCAGCCGATCGTCAGTTGCCGAACCCGTCGGATATCCTATTACGAGGCATTGGTGCGGATGCGGGACAATGGTGAAGTCCTGCCGGCAAGCGTTTTTGTGCCGGTGGCGGAGCATTGCGGCCTTATTCGTGACTTGGACCGGTGGGCTCTTCAGGCCTGTCTGGAACGCCTGACAGAACATCCGGGCCTGACGCTGTCCCTGAACCTGTCCGGAATGACGGTGACCGATCCGTCCTGGCTGCGCCTTCTGGCAAGCCAGCTTCGCGGGCGTGAGGATATTGCCAGTCGGTTGATTCTGGAAATTACCGAGACCGTCGCGTTGGAAGATATTGAGATTACCGGCCACTTCATAACAACGGCGCGGGATCTGGGATGCAAGGTGGCACTGGATGATTTTGGCTCCGGCCATACCTCCTTCCGGCATATGCGCTCGTTGATTGTCGATGTGGTGAAGATCGACCGCATTTTCGTGCGGGACTGGCACCAATCCGGCGACAGGGCGAATTTCATTGGCAAGCTCATGACCATTGCCAGGGAAACCGGCTTTGAAATCGTCGCGGAAGGGGTTGAAGACAAATTCACCGCAGAAATGCTTGCTTCCGAAGGCGTGGATTACCTGCAGGGCTGGTATTTGGGTAAACCTATGCTTGAGCAGGAATGGCTGGCCTATTACAAAGCAGATGCGTCTTAGCTGACTGTTGCGTAAGCTAAGGCATCTATAGGGCCATGCATGTGGGGAAGCGATTGCTATGAGCATCTGGGGTAAGATAGTTGGCGGCGTTGGCGGGTTTGCCATCGGCGGACCGATCGGTGCCTTGATTGGCGCCTTGGGCGGTCATGTTGTCGACAAACTGCGTTCCGAAGAAGAAACGCGGAGCCGTGCCAGTGCTGATGCAACCAAATCCGTTGCCTTCACAATCGGTGTTATTGCCCTTGGAGCCAAGATGGCAAAGGCGGACGGGGTGGTCACCGATGACGAGGTCCGCGCCTTCAAGCAGGTCTTCCATATTCCCCAGCATGAAGTGAAGAATGTGGCCCGGGTCTTCAATCAGGCCCGCAAGGATGCCCGTGGTTTCGAACCCTATGCACAGCAGATGGCGGACATGTTCCGCAATGAGCCTCAGGTTCTGGAGGAATTGCTCTACTGCCTGACCCATATCGCCATGGCCGATGGCAGCATGCATCCGCAGGAACTGGAATATCTGCAGAAGGTCGCGCAGATCTTTGGATTTGATGCCGCGACCTTTGAACGTGTGACCGGCCGCAGTCCGGCGGGGGACAAGGCAGACCCCTATACGATTCTGGGTGTCTCCCCCAATGCCGACGATGCGGCTATCAAGGCGGCGCATCGCAAGCTTGTTCTGGAACATCACCCGGACCGCCTGGTCTCGCAGGGGATGCCGGAAGAGTTCGTCAACATGGCCAACGAAAAGCTGGCCGAGATCAATGCCGCCTATGATGCGATCAAGAAACAGCGCGGCATTAACTGACCCATAGAAGGCACGGTCTTTCTTCGCCCTGTCTTATCCTCTATATCCTACCATCGGATAAACCGGCGTCTTGCGTCCGGTGCTTCATGTTGTTTGAGGAGAACAGGAATGGCCAAGGGGCCTGAGTTGTTAGCATTGCGCAATGCCCGTGCCGGTTTCGGGACGCCGCCGGTGATTGACGGCGGAACCATCTCGATTGCCAAAGGCGATCGGTTGGTGCTGGTCGGGCGTAACGGCAGCGGCAAGTCTACCCTGATGGCCGCCCTGGAAGGGCGTCTGGCCCTTGATGATGGCGAACGTTATGTCATGCCGGGGGTGACGGTTGCCCGCCTGCCGCAGGACCCGGTGCCGCCGAAATCGGGAACCGTAATGGAATTCGTGACCGGTGAGGGCGCGGAAGACTACCGGGCGGAGGCCATGATCTATGCTTTGGGCCTGGAACCGGACATGCAGGCGGCAACCATGTCCGGCGGGCAGATCCGTCGTGCGGCGCTGGCGGCAGCACTGGCGCAGGACCCGGATGTCCTGCTGCTGGACGAGCCGACCAACCACCTCGACCTGCCTTGCATTGAATGGCTGGAAACCGAACTGGCAAATTTCCGCGGCGGCATTCTTGTGATCAGCCACGACCGCGCCTTCCTGAACAAGATGGCCAATGGCATTGTCTGGCTCGATCGCGGAACGTTGCGCCGGCTGGATGCCGGTTTTGACAAATTCGAAAGCTGGGTAGAGGAAGTCGAGGCGACGGAAGAAGCGGAACTGAACCGCATCGACCAGCATATCAAGGCGGAAACCCGTTATCTGAACTATGGGGTGACCGCCCGGCGTAAGCGTAATGTCCGCCGTCTGGAAAAACTGGCGACGTTGCGTCAGGAGCGGAAGAACCGCACACGCGGCGATACGACGGCAACCCTCAAGGCGCAGGCCGCCAACCAGGGTGGCAAGGTCGTGCTGGAAGCCGACCATATTTCCAAAACTTTTGGCGATCGGACAATCATCCGTGATTTCTCCACCCGCGTGATGCGCGGGGACCGGATCGGTATCCTCGGCCCCAATGGTGCGGGCAAGACGACCCTGTTGAAAATGCTGATAGGTGAGTTGGCCCCGGATAGCGGTGTGGTGGAACGCGGCGCCAATATCGACCTGGCATGGTTCGACCAGACACGGGAGCAACTGGATCTGGAAACGACGCCCTGGGATGTGATCGGCGAGGGCACAGACCGCGTGACTGTAGGAGAGCAGACACGTCATGTGGTCGGCTATCTGCGCGACTTCCTGTTCGATGAAAAGCAGGTGCGCGGCAAGATCAGCACCCTGTCCGGCGGGGAGCGAAATCGCCTGCTGCTGGCAAAAATCCTGATGAAACCGGCCAATCTTCTGGTGCTTGACGAACCGACCAACGACCTGGATATGGAAACGCTTGACCTGTTGGAGGAGATGCTGGGCGATTACGACGGCACCCTGGTCCTGGTCAGCCACGACCGTGATTTCCTCGACCGTCTGGTGACAAGTGTGATTGCCGTCGAGGGCGATGGGGAGGTCCGAGAATATGTCGGTGGGTACTCCGACTATCGCCGTGTGAGGGCTCAGGAAAACGCCGTTGAGGCCGCGCCGGTCAAGAAGGCGGTCAAAACACCTGAGAAGGAAAAGCCAAAGACATCTTCCTTGCGCCTCAGCTATAAGGACAAAAGGGATTTGGACCTTTTGCCCGGCAGAATGGAAGAGCTGGAGGCGGATATCGCAGCATCGGAAGAAAAGCTGGCCGCACCGGATTTCTATACCAAGGACCCTGAAGGATTTCAGAAAACTGCCGATCGTCTCGATGCACTCAAGGCGGAACTGGCGGAGGCGGAAGAACGCTGGTTGGAACTGGAAATCCTGCAGGAGGAATTGGACGCCGCCAAATCCGGATAGGAACCGGAAGGATGACGGATGCAGTTTCGGGATGTGGCGATCGCCCTCTTTGTGATGGTGATCTGGGGCGGTAACTTTTCCGTCGCCAAATTTGGGCTGGCGCAGATACCTCCGCTGACCTTCATGGCCATGCGTTTTGCCGTCGTGGCGGTCTTGCTGGTGCCCTTCGTGCGCCTGCCAAGGGACAAGATCGTCCCCGTATTCTGGTATTCGGTCACGCTGGGCGGTATCCATTTCGGCCTGATGTTCTGGGCATTGACCCAGATTGATGCCGCAACAGCGGCACTTGCCAGTCAGATGGGCGTTCCCTTCGCCACCATCCTGTCCGCCTTTGTCTTTAAGGATTATCCCAAATTCTGGCGTGTCCTGGGAATCATGATTGCCTTTTCCGGCGTCGTCGTGATTGCAGGTGAGCCTCGTTTCGAAGGTGGTTTGCTTCCCTTGTTGACGGTTGTCGCAGCAGCATTCGCCTGGGCAATGGGGGCAGTGCAGGCGAAGGCCATGGGCAAGGTGAACGGCTTTGCGTTGAACGGCTATATGGCGCTCTTTTCCGTACCACAATTGATGATCTGGTCCTTCTTCTTTGAAGAGGGGCAGATTGATGCGCTGCTGTCGGCCGACTGGATCGGCTGGGGTTCGATCTTCTATCAGAGCCTGATGGTCGTCATCGTCGGTTATGGAATCTGGTACAAGCTTTTGGGTAAATACCCGGTCAGCCTGACCATGCCCTTCACCCTGTTGATGCCATTTTTCGGTGTATTGTTTGCCGTTTGGCTCTTGGGTGAGGAAGTAACCGTGCCCATGATAATTGGCGGCAGCCTCACTATCCTGGGCGTTGCGGTGATTGTACTGCGCAGCTCCCAGCCCAAGCATATTTCCCAACAGGCAGCCACGGTGGAATGCAGTGGAAGGTTACAGTGATGCGTAGGCAAGATGCGGTTAACAGCCTGTGCCCATGGTCCGGCAAGCCGGTGCAGGAGGATTCCCTGACGGAATACCGGGGCAAGGTCATCGGGTTCTGTAATCCGGGATGCCGTGATAAATTTGCAGCAGCGCCTGAAGACTATCCGGAGGTGCTGAAACTCTTGGGGGAGTAGTCGCCATGTTTGACGGTTTTATTGGTAAGAAGATCAAAGCGCAGGGCCTGACCCATGCTGTTTGGGTTGGGGGCGAGGGGCCACCCGTCCTCCTGCTGCACGGTTATCCGCAAACCCATGTGATCTGGCATCATATTGCCCCTGTACTGGCAAAACAGTTCACGGTTGTGCTGCCTGACCTGCGCGGATATGGCGACAGTGACGCACCGGCTGATGATGCAGGCCATACCGTCTATTCCAAACGCGCAATGGCAGCGGACCAGGTCGCCATCATGGCCGAACTGGGGTTTGAAAAATTCGCAGTCGTCGGCCATGACCGTGGTGCCCGCGTGACTTACCGCATGGCTCTCGACCATCCGCAGAATGTGACGCGGATGGTTTCACTGGATGTGGTGCCGACCTATGAGATTTGGGAGGCGTTTGACCGGGAGGCCAGCCTGGCGGCTTTCCACTGGCCCCTCCTGGCGCAACCAGCCCCACTGCCTGAGGTGATGATCGGTCATGACCCTTCCTATTTCCTGCATTGGATTCTGCGCAGTTGGGCCGCGTCCGGATTTGCCTTCGATCCTGAGGCGTTTCGTGAATATGAGCGGCACTTTACCCGCTCGGAAGTGATTGCCGCGACCTGCGGTGACTATCGTGCCGGCGCGACAACCGATGTTGCCCATGATGCGGCTGACCGGAAGGCCGGGCACAAGATCACTTGCCCGTTGATGTGTTTGTGGGGGGCGGAGGAAGGTTTCGCTGAGCAGGGAGGCCGTTCCCCGTTGGAGGTTTGGGCGGATTGGTGCGATGGTCCGGTAAGCGGTGCGCCGATCCAGAGCGGCCATTTTCTGCCGGAAGAAGCCCCCGAGGCGGTCCTAAACCACTTGATTCCTTTTCTCCGTGAGGGCAAATAACGCCCATGCAGTTGATCCGCTATCCATCGCCGAATTTCGGAGACCGTCGGGGTGACGGTCCGGTGGATATGCTCGTCCTGCATTATACCGATATGGTCAGCGCGCAGGAGGCCCTGGACCGGCTCTGTGATCCGGCGGCGGAGGTCAGTGCCCATTACCTGATCGATGAGGATGGGCGCGTCTACCAGATGGTGGATGAGGACAAACGCGCCTGGCACGCGGGCGTCAGCTTCTGGCGTGGCTGCCGGGACGTGAATTCGCGTTCCATTGGCATCGAACTTGCCAATCCCGGCCATTTGAACGGTTATCGCCCGTTCCCGAGTGCGCAGATGGAAAGTCTGGCCCGGTTATGCCGGTCCATCCTGTCACGCCATCCAATCGAACAGCGCAATGTGATTGCCCATTCGGATGTTGCCCCCGGTCGCAAGAAAGACCCCGGCGAATTGTTCCAGTGGCGCTGGTTGTCGAAGGAGGGGGTTGGACGCTGGCCGGAACTGGTTCGTGCGTCGGACAGGGACCTGATCGGGTCCCTGGCAGAAATCGGCTATTGTGTTGATGACGAGGCGGCGGCGATTGAGGCCTTCCAGCGTCATTACCGCCCCGACGCCATCACCGGCGAGGCAGACGAGGAAACGCGCCTGCTGGCCGCAGGGCTGCTTGAAACCCTTTAGGCAGGGACTCACCACAGGATTGTTTGCAGGTCTTGGCAAATGATCCGATCTGAATTATTTTAAGGTTAAAATATGTGCCGGTCTTTGACCGGTTCGGTGAGGAAAACAATATGACGACATTCACCCGTGACGACGCGCTCGCTTTGGACAAACAGGATAAGTTGGCGGGGTTCCGAGATCGCTTCCAGTTGGAAGAGGGATTGATCTATCTGGACGGCAACTCTCTGGGGCCGTTGCCCAAGGCGACCATGGAACGCATGCAGTCCGCCATTGCCGTTGAATGGGGGCAGGACCTGATTACCAGCTGGAACAAGCATGGCTGGATGGACCTGCCGCGCAGCCTGGGCAACAAGATCGCACCGCTGGTCGGGGCAGAACAGGACCAGGTTGTGGTCGGGGACAGTACCTCCGTCAATGTGTTCAAGCTTTTGGCGGCGGGCCTGAAGATGAATCCGGGCCGCAAGGTGATCCTGTCCGATCCGGGCAACTTCCCGACCGACCTCTATATGATCCAGGGCCTGCGGGAATTCCTGGGCGACGATCAGGTGGAAATGCGTCTGGCGGATGAGACCGAGGTTGTCGATGCGGTTGACGAAAATACCGCCGTCGTGCTGCTGACCCAGGTGAACTTCCGCTCTGGCCGCATGTATGACATGAAGGCCGTCACGGAAGCGGTGCAGGCAAAAGGGGCGCTGATGGTCTGGGACCTGTGCCACAGCGCCGGTGCCGTTCCGGTGGACCTGGCCGGGTGTAACGCGGATATGGCGGTCGGCTGCTCCTATAAATATCTGAATGGTGGACCCGGTGCACCGGCCTTCCTTTATGTGGCTCCCCGTCATCAGGATAAGGTCGTGCAGCCGCTTTCCGGCTGGCACGGTCACGCCCATCCCTTCACCTTCGATCTTGGCTATACCCCGTCGAATACGGTCAGCCGCTATCTCTGCGGTACGCCGTCTGTCTTGAGCATGCGTGCGTTGGAAGTGGCGCTGGATATGTGGAGCGAGGTGGACATGCAGATGGTGCGTGAGAAATCCATCAAGCTTTGCGACATGTTCATCGACCTTGTGGAAAGCCGCTGCGCCGGTCATGGTTTTGAGCTTGCCTCGCCACGGGATGCCTCCCAGCGCGGCAGCCAGGTTTCCTTCGGTCACGAGGAAGGCTATGCCATTGTGCAGGCCCTGATTGCCGATAAGGTTGTCGGTGATTTCCGCGCGCCGAATATCATGCGCTTTGGCTTCACGCCGCTTTACACTTCTTATGTTGATGTCTGGGATGCGGTGGACCGGCTGGTCCGGATCATGGACGGGAAAGTCTATGACCAACCTGAATTCAAGGTCCGCGCGGCGGTGACCTGATCGCAATATGGATGAGGCGGCCCCGGGGCCGCCTCTTCTTCTTTATGCCTGAGGCTTATTTTTTGATCCGGCTGATCCGGTCGAAGAGCAGGTCGTAGAAGGCCTGGTCATTCATGTTCAACATGACTTTGACGTTGGCGGGTTGGCCGGTGACCGCCAGGCCATCCACCGTGGTCCTGCCAAAATTGGCGGAGGAGGAACAGTCCACCTCGACAAAATAGTCCTCGCCCTCGAAGATCGTTGGATCAATCAGATAGGCGATGGTGCAGGGATCATGCAGGACGCCCTGACGGGCGCCGCCGGTTTTTTCGATGACCATCTTGCGATAGGCCGACAGCATTTCAGCCACGGCGTGGCTGACGGCAGAGGGCAACTCGCGGAAATACCGCAGGCGGTCTTCGGTGATGATTGCCTGCTGTGTGACGTCCAGGCCCATCATGACCTGTGGAATACCGCTCTTGATGACGATTTCCGAGGCGTGGGGGTCAGCATAGATGTTGAATTCCGCGGCGGGCGAGGTATTGCCGGGGCCAAAGGCGACGCCCCCCATGAAGACAATCTCGTTGATCTTCGGTTTGATATCCGGAGCCTTGATCAGGGCCAGGGCGACATTGGTCATCGGCCCGACCGGGCAGATGGTCACGCCTTTGTCCGGGGCATTCCGGCAGGTTTCGATAATGAAGTCGACCGCATGCTGTTCCTCTACCGGTGCGGTGGGGGCAGGCAAAGGCACGCCGCCGATGCCGTCTGCGCCATGGACTTCCTCTGCGCGGGCACCTTCGCTCATGATGGCGCGGGCGCAGCCCTCAAATACCCGAACCTCCGGGCAGCCTGCCAATTCGACCAGCGCACGGGCGTTCCGGTATGTATGATACAGCGACACATTGCCTGCGACCGTTGTGATCCCGGCAAGATCGAAGTTTTCCTGAGAGGTTAAAGCCAACAGGATGGCGACGGCATCATCCAGTCCCGGATCGCAATCCAGAATGACGGTCTGCTTGGTCATTGAGTCCTATCCGCGCGTTATTATTGTTTTCAGGTTGAGCCCACAGGACCGACAGCGCAACAAAGTCTCACGATGAGCCTGCGAAAAAGCAGGGTTTGATCCCCGGGCAGTCTAATTGGAAAACATATCTGCGCTTCCATCATTCATTGCAAGCCCGCAATACCAATTTTGTCGGGTATTGCGTCAGAAATGCTGTCTTTTTCGGCGGGAACTCGGTGATTTTGAGTTGAGCATAGCATTCTAATTTTTCAACTGAAATGACCTGAAAAATAGAACGAAAGATCATCTCAAGGCCCTCTGTTTATCACTTCCTTGCGTTTTTATGGGCGGCGTATTTTTGCCATTTGAGAAAGCAAATTCCGGGTCTATATCTATTAACAGAGTAATAAAATTACAAAGCTCCGAATGGGGCACTGATTAGATCGAGGGATAGCTGCAATGTCTGTGTTTGAGTCTCCCAGTTTTGACAATCATGAACAGGTTGTCTTCTGCCGTGACGAGAAAAGTGGCCTGAAAGCCATTATCGCACTCCACAATACCAATCGCGGTTTTGCCCTTGGTGGCTGCCGCATGTGGAACTACGACAGTGAAGAAGAAGCCATCACTGATGTGCTGCGCCTGTCTCGTGGCATGACCTATAAGAACGCGCTGGCCGACCTGCCCTGGGGCGGCGGCAAGTCGGTCATCATCGGCGACAGCCACAAGGATAAATCCCCTGAGCTGATGCAGGCCATGGGCCGCTTTGTGGAGCGCCTGGGCGGCAAATATGTGATCGCCGAGGATGTTGGCACTTCGCCTGCCGATATGGCGGAGATCGCCAAAGAAACGACATTCGTCAAAGGCATTGAAGGCGAGGGCGGTGATCCGTCGCCGGGCACGGCCTATGGCGTTTTCTGCGGTATCCAGGCCAGCGTCCAGGAACGCCTCGGCAAGAATACGCTGGACGGTGTGTCCGTTGCGGTTCAGGGACTGGGCCATGTAGGCTTTGATGTGGCGAGCCAGCTTCACAAGGCAGGCGCCAGGCTTTGGGTCACCGACATGGATGCCGATGCCGTTCAGAAGGCCAAGAACGAGCTGGGTGCCGAGGCTGTTGATCTCGACCGGATCTATGATGTGGATGCGGACGTCTATGCGCCCTGCGCGCTGGGCGCGACCGTCAACGACGAAACCATTCCGCGCCTGAAGGTGAAGGTCGTTGCCGGTGCCGCCAATAACCAACTGGCCGAAGACCGCCATGGTTACGATCTGGTGGAACGCAATATCCTTTATGCCCCGGACTATGTGATCAACGCGGGCGGCGTGATCCATGTTTATCATCAGGGGCCGGATTTCGATGAGAAAACCACATTCGATCATGTGGCCCGGATCGGGAATACATTGTCGGAAATCTATGCCCGCGCCAAGGTCGATTCCGTGCCGCCGCATGTGGCGGCCGACCGCCTGGCGGAAGAACGGTTTATGGCCGCGTAAGGTCGAGGGATAGACCAAAGCATATAAGCGCCAAAACCGGCTTCTTGTCTCTCCCGGCACAGTTCCTGTCGCCGGGAGAGATCGTTTTAGGGCGCGTTTGCGGGCAGACTTCTCCCCACGAAGCAGGGAGAATAAAATGACAAATGATGACCAGACCATCCGGACCGGAAGCTGCCTTTGCGGGGCGGTTGCCTACGAGGTTCGTGGCGAGATGCGGGCGGTGATCGGCTGTCACTGCAGACAGTGTCAGAAGACCAGTGGCCATTTCGTTGCCGCGACGGCCTGCCGCGATGATCAGCTTGTCCTGACCCGGGACCGGGGCTTGAAATGGTTCCAATCCTCACCTGAAGCCAAACGTGGCTTTTGCTCCGAATGTGGCGGCAATCTCTTTTACAAACGCCTGGACCGCGACCAGACCAGTATCATGACGGGCACGCTGGACCATCCGACGGGGCTTGCCATGAGCCACCATATCTTCGTGGACGATAAATCCGATTATTACGAGATAACCGACGGCCTGCCGCAGACAGACAGCGCCTGATGCCGGTTAATGGCCGGGGCGTGAGGTGCGAACCGCCTTGGATAGCAGGATCACAGGTAGGATTCCCGCCAGCACGATAGTGAGTGCGCCCAAAGCGCATTCCTCAAGCAATTCGTCGGAGGCATATTGGTAGACATAGGTCGCCAGCGTGTCGAAATTGAAGGGCCGCAGGATCAGTGTTGCGGGCAGTTCCTTCATGGAGTCCACGAAAACCAGGATCGCCCCGCCCAGAATGCCGCCGCGGATCATCGGCAGATGCACATGGCGCAACACGCCCAGGGGACGCTGCCCCAGGGTTCGTGCTGCGTCGTCCATATTGGGCGTGACTTTTAACAGGGCCGTTTCCACCCCGCCAAAGCCAACCGCCAGGAAACGAACCGTATAAGCAAAGATGATCGCGGTTGCCGTGCCGGACAAAAGCAGGCCGGTGGAAATACCGAAGTGGGATTTCATGAAGGCGTCGAAGGCGTTGTCGAAATTGGCGAACGGAATCAGGACGCCGATGGCAAGCACTGCGCCGGGCATCGCATAGCCGACACTGGCCAGTCTTGTGGCGATCTTCAGTTTGCGGCCCTTGTTGAGGCGCAGGGCATAGGCCAGGAAGACGCCGATTGTGACCGAAATCGCCGCTGCCCCACCGGACAGCAGGATGGAATGCTTTGCATAGGTCAGGAATTCCGGCGTCCAGGAAATCTCCCAATGACCGATGGCGTAATAGGTCAGGACGATAGCGGGGAGGATAAAGCCGAGAATGACCAACGCACTGCACAATACGACTGCGCCGATTTTCTTCCACCCGGTCAGCAGATAACCGGGCAGCGCCTGATATTTCGTGCTGGTGCTGTGATAACGCTGTCCACGTCGCGACGCGCGTTCAATCCACAAAAGGCCAATCACGAAGACCAGCATGACCAGTGAGATCTGCGCCGCACCGCCCAGATTGTTCATGGACATCCAGACATCGAAAACACCGGCGGTCAGCGTGTGGACTGCAAAGAAGTCGATGGTGCCGAAGTCGTTCAGGGTTTCCATCATGGATAGCGCCAGGCCGACGACGACCGCCGGGCGGGCCAGCGGCAGGGCGATGGACCAGAAACATTGCCAGGGCGTGCGGCCCAACACGCGACCTGCCTCCAGCACACAGACCGACTGTTGCAGGAAAGACGCGCGCGTCAGCATATAGACATAAGGGTAAAGCACCAGTGACAGCATAGCGATTGCGCCGCCTGCGGTCCGGATTTCCGGGAACCAGTATTCGCTTTTCAGCTTCCATCCGAACAGGGCGCGCAGGCCTGTCTGGACCGGCCCGGCATATTCTATCAGATCGGTATAGACATAGGCCACCACATAGGCAGGCATTGCCATCGGCAGCAGCAGGGCCCATTCGAAAAGGCGCTGTCCCGGAAAACGGCACATGGTGACAAGCCAGGCCGCCGAGATCCCCATCAGGAACGTGCCTGTCCCAACACCCAGCATCAGGATCAGGGTATTCTTGATATAGCGGGGCAGCATGGTGCTGACCAAATGGGGCCAGATGTTTTCTTCCGGTGAAAAAGCGAGGACGATAATGGCAGCGATCGGCAGGAATACAAAGGCGGCAACAGTGAAAGCGCCGCCTGTCCACCAGGTCGAATGCCGACGGTGACCTTTGGGCGATTGGGTAATATCCTGATTGGTCGCCGTTGTCATTGCCTTCTCAAAAATTTCGTATCCGGTCCAAAAAAACAAAGGGCGGCAGACATGGAAGCCCCCCGCCCCGTCGCTCGTTTAATAACGCGCTTATTCGTTATAGCCAACCTTGTCGACAAGCTTGGATGCCTTGCTGCGGTTTTTCGCAACCACGTCCAGGCCAAGCTGGTCGACCTTGAAGGTTCCCCATGTTTCGAGCAGCTTGGACCAGGGCACACCCGCCTTGACCGGATATTCGAAATTCTGCTCCGCATAGATCCCCTGTGCCTCGTCGTCGGACAGGAATTCCATAAGCTGGATGGCTTCTTGTTTGTTCGGTGAATATTTGGTCAGCGCAACGCCGGAGATATTCACATGAGTGCCGCGATCTTCCTGATTCGGAAAGATCATGTTGACGGACTGCGCCCAATCGGCCTGCTCCTTGTCGGCCAGCATCTTGCCCATATAGTAGCTATTGCCGACGGCCAGGTCGCATTCACCCTGCCAGATCGCCTTGACCTGGGCACGGTCATTGCCCTGTGGTTTGCGCGCCAGATTGGCCTTCAGGCCGCGCAGCCATTCCTCTGCCTTTTCTTCGCCGTGATGGGCGATCATGGAGGCGATCAGTGCTACATTGTAGGAGTGGCTGCCACTGCGGGTGCAGACACGGCCCTTCCATTTCGGGTCGGCCAGGTCTTCGTAAGATTGGATTTCACCCGGCTTCACGCGGTCCTTGGAGGCATAGATAATGCGTGCGCGGGTGGTCAGGCCGAACCAGTTGCCCTCCGGGTCGCGCAGATTGGCCGGAATGTCGGCGTTGAGCTTGTCGCTGTGAACCGGTTGGGTGAGACCCTTGTCGACGACGCTCTGCAGGCGGCCAATGTCGACGGTAAAGATCAGGTCCGCCGGGCTGTTTTCGCCTTCCTGGCGCAGGCGTTCTTCCAGACCGCGCTTGGCAAAGACAACATTCACCTTGATACCGGTTTCCTTTGTGAACCTGTCGAACAGCGGCTGGATCAGGAAAGGCTGACGGTAGGAATAGACATTCACTTCTCCCTCCGCGTGGGCGGCGGTGCCGACCATGGCGATGGTGGAGGCGAGAACGGCGGTCGACAATATCTTTTTCATGCGGCTTGGGTCCTTTTGGTCTTTTGCCAAGTCGTGTTGTTAATTTTCGCAAATGCAAGTAACTCGCATCAACGATTATGCCCCGGTGGTACCCGAAGTCTCTCATGAATGCAAGTCAGTCGCAATTACTGCGACAATTTACTGCAATGTCTTTTTTCCCATGACTATACCAATCATGTTTTCAAGGATCGTCTGTCGCAAAGAGGGCTGGCTGTTTCCTGCCGGTTTGCCCGGAATGCGGCCGATCCGGCCATAGGCGACAATACCCGCAATCAGGCCGAAAATGACCATCCCGGCAGCCTGTCCCATGAGGACACCCGGCGCGCCGACGAGGCTTGCCCCCAGATAGACGAGCGGGATAACGCCCAGCAATTCCTTGCCCAGATCGAATGCCGTTGCCAGGGGGGCGCGGCCCGTCACGTTCAGCGATGCATGGGCGACATTCTGCAGCCCCATGAAGATGTAACAGGGGGCGACCCAGGTGCAGAACTGGGACAGGAGAGCGGCGGTCTCACCATCAATTCGCAGCATGCCGATGAGTACACCCTGGCCCAGGGACAGGGTCAGCGCAACGATGGCCGCATAGAGGACAACCAGCAGGATGGCCTTACGCCAGATTTCGCTGACGCGGTCAAACAGCTTGGCACCGAAATTCTGGCCGATGATGGGACCAATGGCCTGTGGCAGGGCGCTTAACCCTACATAGGCAAAGGGCACGATACGTTCGATAATCGTACTGGCCGCAACCGCGCTATCGCCGAAATGAGCCATGGTGGCAATGACGAAGGCGCTGCCCAGCGGCGGGCCTGCCTTGGCAAAGCTGACCGGAAGCATGACTGTAAGTGTCTGACGGAAGTCTCCCAGGAAACGCCGCCAGTCAAAACCGCCGATCATGCGATGGACGAAGAAGGCACCGTGAAAGGCGACGGCCAGAATGGCGATCCGGGAGAGGAAAGTCGCCCAGGCGGCCCCTTCCAGGCCGTAGTCAAATCCGAAGATCATGATGGGGTCGAGCACCGCGTTGAGCAAGGCACCGGCCATCTTGGCCGCCATGGCGCGCTTCTTCGCCCCGACCGCACGCAGCAAGGCACCGGAAGACATGCTCACGCACATGATCGGCAGGCCGAGCAGGACGACCTGCAGGTATTTGACGGCAAGCGCCTGCGCCGGACCGGTTGCACCGATCAGGGTCATGATGACGGGGGAGGCAAACCACAGGCTTGCCGTCATCAGCGAGGACAGGCCGATCCCGTATAGCAGGATGTGGAGGGCATATTGCCGTGCGCGGTCGCGGTCGCCTGCGCCTTCCGTGCGGGAGACAAGTGCGGTCATCGCCGCCGACAGGCCCAGGGTGATGGAGACAGCGAGGAACATGACCGGCCAGGCATAGCCGAGGGCTGCAACAATCTGGACATCGCCCAGCAGGCCCAGCCAGAACAGATCAATGACATCGACCAGCAAAACCGCCAGAAGCGCCAGCATGCTGGTCCAGGCCATGCCAAGGATATGCTGAATAGGAGAACCGGAGATGAATGTTTGCTTTTGCATGTGACTGATCCTTCTTAGGCGTTGGTGGCGGTGATGTGGGAGTGCAGCGGTGCGGAAAGCCGCTGAACGGCGTGCCGGATGCCTTGCTGTATTTTTCGGGAAAGACCACACAGGGCCTTTGTCCAGGTGGTGCGGGGCTGGCTTTTCTCCAGCTTCCAGCGCGCTGCTGTCACGTGGTCATGGCTTGGGTTCAACTGGTCCAGCTGATTCCGGATTTTGCCGATGACGTCCTTGTTTTCCGGGAAGGCCCGGTCGGTCCAGAAACGACGGTCGGGATCGAAGTAACCGGCCTCTTCAAGGAAGGAGACGCCGAAATAATAGGCGGCCTCCTGGGAGTTGTAGAATTTGCTGTCCATATGAAAGCGCCCTTCATCGTCCATCGAACGATCGAGGCAATAATCCAGCATATGTTGAATTTCCGTGCTGGCGCGGGTCCGTTCCGCCGCCGTCATTTGCGGCCAGCCAAAACGGAAGATTTTGGCTACGTCGTAATTGTTGTGGTTGTTGTATCGCCCGTCATGCAGCCAGCCGCGGGGATAGCTCTTCGCCTTGTTGGCAAAGGTTGTGTCGATGATTTCGGGCCAGTGGTTCACCTGGCCCTTGCGATAGGAGATAACATGGAAGGTAAAGCTCAGATCGTCGTAGCGGTGGATGCGCCCGTTCGACTTGTACCAGGGCCCCCAATAGCCGGTTTCCGGATTCTGTGACTGGTCCAGAAACTCCCGGAAGCTGTCGATATAATCCTGATCGAGGTCAATGCCTTTGACATGCTGCTGCACATAGTTGCGAAGGCCCGATTTGAAGCATATCTGTCCCAGACAGGTCAGTACGGCCCCGAATTCATCGCGCTGGTTCCGCCCGGTCGCGGCGATATCGGAAACGCGCAACCTTTCCAGGTATTCAATCATCTTGTTGCGTGTTGAGACCGGCTCCAGGAAGTCGAGTGCGAACTGGGGGGCTGCCTGGCGTTCCTCCAGTTCATGCAACCTGCCGATTGTTGCGTCGAACTTGTGGTGGAACTCCTTGTAATGCCAGCCCCAGGAACCGTCATAAGGCGACTGGTTGGCAACATAGTCCTGGTCGAATTCCAGGAAGCTGCTTTCCAGCCTTTCCAGAAGTGCGTCCAGCCGTGACCAGTAGGCGGTATATTTGCTCAGCCATTTCGCGTGGATGAAAAGCTGTTGGGAAGCGTGGGTCGCAATTCCGGCTTCGTCCAGGCGCTGGATGTTCCTCGCGGCGCGCTGCAGCTTTTCCAGATAACCGGATAACCGTTTGCTGTAATGCTGATCATAGGAGGCAAAGTCAGAGCTGACGACGCAATGGGCAAGCGCGCCGTGGGCGGCAGGGGTCTGTAACATGCATATCTCCGAGTCATTCGCCCCCGCGAACGAAATGTTCGAAGATGATCGCGCCGCAATCTGTTGAGCCCCCGCATTGCGCCTTTGCGCAATGTCCCCCGTCGGCGATGGATATTTCCCCCACCTTCTAACGATTTCGTATCGCTAGGGGCCCTGGTTAGCCAACCATAGGTTACTAATAATACACGTGTAGATTCTTATCTTTAAACAATAAAGCAACTTGAGCGTGATCAATTTTTAGATTGGTTTTTGCGCGTATTGCACGTAACGGGGGATTTTTCTGCCGGTAGAGACCTTTACCCGGCTCTACATTGCGAAGTGCTGCGGCGAGTATGGTAGGTATCAGGCAGGTTGGAACGCGCTGGCCCTGGCAGAGGCTGACATAATGGCCGTGGTGGCGTCTGCGCACTTCTCTGCCACACGGGGGCACTGCGATTGGTGCGTGGCCTTTCTTTTTGGCATAATGGCGGCGAACAGATCGCTTGACGAATTACCATACGGGTGCGTATGGTTCTGGCAGAAAAAAACACCAATAATTTGTTCGGACCATCTCCACCATACGGTGGCGAATGTTACAGGAGAGCCATGCAATGACTGAAGAATTGAAACACTGGGTCGGCGGGAAAAAGGTCGCAGGGGAAAGCGGTCGTTTTGCCGATGTTTTCAATCCGGCAACGGGCGAAGTGATCGCCAGGGTGCCGCTGGCCAGCCGCGCGGAAGTCGACAAGGTCGTCAAGAACGCGCAGGAAGGGTTCGAGGTCTGGTCGGAGATGGCTGTGCCGAAACGCGCCAGCATCATTTTCCGCTTCCGTGAGCTGCTGGTCCAGAACCAGGACAAGCTGGCGGAAGTTCTCGGTCGTGAGCATGGCAAGACCATCCCGGACGCCAAAGGAGAAATCCAGCGCGGTATTGACGTGACCGAATTCGCCTGCGGTGTGCCGCATCTGATCAAGGGTGAGTTCAACCAGAATGTCGGTGGCAACATCGACCTTTATTCCATCCGCGAACCCCTGGGTGTTGTTGGCGGCATCACGCCGTTCAACTTCCCGGTCATGATCCCGCTCTGGATGGGTGTGATGGCAGTTGCCTGCGGCAATGCTTATGTGAACAAGCCGTCCGAACGTGATCCGTCCTCTGCGGACTTCCTGGCGGAATTGTGGACCGAGGCCGGTTTGCCGGATGGTGTGTGGAACGTCGTTCACGGTGACAAGGAAGCGGTTGACGCGCTGCTGGAACATCCGGATGTCCCGGCAATTTCTTTTGTCGGTTCCACCGGTGTTGGTGAATATATCTACCAGCATGGTTGTGCGAATAACAAACGGGTCCAGGCCTTCTGCGGTGCGAAGAACCATATGGTCATCATGCCGGATGCGGATATGGATCAGGCAGCCGACGCCCTGATCGGTGCCGGTTTCGGCTCGGCAGGCGAGCGTTGCATGGCGATTTCCGTTGCCGTACCGGTGGGTCAGGCAACGCAGGATGCCCTGATCGAACGTCTGGCGCCGAAGGTCGAGGCATTGAAAATCGGTGCCTATAACGACCCGGAAGCAGATATCAACCCGCTGATCACCGTGCAGGCGAAAGAGCGTGTTGAAAGCCTGATTACCAAAGGTGTTGAAGAGGGGGCGGACCTGCTGGTCGATGGCCGTGGGGCACGTCTGCAGGGCTATGAAGGTGGCTTCTTCGTCGGGGCGACGCTGTTCAACAACGTCTCCCGGGAAATGGACATCTACAAGACCGAAATCTTCGGTCCGGTTCTGTCTGTAACCAAGCCGCAGAGCTTCGATAGCGCCGTGCAGATGATCAATGATCACGAATACGGCAATGGCGTTGCGATCTTCACCCGTGACGGCGACAGTGCCCGTGCCTTCTCAAAGCGCGTTGATGTTGGCATGATTGGCGTGAACGTGCCGATCCCGGTGCCGATGGCCTTCCACAACTTTGGCGGCGCGAAGCGTTCCAAGTTTGGCGACACGCAGATGCATGGCCCGGAATCGATCCGCTTCTTCACCAAGATGAAAACGATCTCCAGCCGCTGGCCGAGCGGCATCAAGGAAGGGGCGCAACTGGCGTTCCCGACCAACGACTGATCATCCTGTCTCAGGACTGCTTACAGGGAGGAAGCTGTTGGCTTCCTCCCTTTTCTATTGCGTTGTTAGGTTTCCCTCTTTAGTGGAAAAGGGCTGTTCGGTTTCCTGAAAGGCGGGGAAGATGACATCAACCATTCACATTCGCTGTGGTAGTGACTTGGAGAGGGCCTTGCCGTTGGCCGGGTATGACGGGGATTTCCTGGAATGGACGGATCCTGTCTGCCAAGGGCCGGTCACCGGTCCCGTCGCGGACGACCGTTATTTCGATGCCCGCGCGCGATTTATTGCCGATGACTGGGGCTATGACTACGACGAAACCATCGCCCTGTTGCGGGAGCAGACCCGGCGGCTGGATGCATTGGACGGTTACGATCGGGTGATCCTCTGGTTTGAACATGACATTTTCGATCAGGCGATCCTGATGAGGCTTTGCGCCGAGTTACAGGGGCGGCCTGGGTTACACGACCGCCTGTTCATCCAGACGATCAACAACTTCCCCGGAGAAGAGCGCTTTGTCGGATTCGGTCAGTTGTCACCGGAACAGATTGCCACGCTGAAGGGCCAGGAAAAGCCCGTCACTGCAGATATGCTGGATTTTGGGGCAAAGGCCTGGCGGGCCTATAGTGACAGCGATCCCATGATGTTCTGGCAGCTTTCACAGGCCGCGCCGGAGACTTTTCCTTTCCTGACAGCGGCAGCCAAACGCTTCTTTCAGGACTATCCCTGGACCGGCGACGGGCTGAGCCTGTCGGAGAGGCATTGCCTTCGTGTGATTGCCGGTGGTGTGGAAAAGGCGGGGTATGTGTTCCGCGATACACAGTCGATTCACGAACCGCAGCCCTTTATGGGGGATGTGATGTTCTGGGCGATCCTCAAGCATCTGAGCGCCGCCGACGCGCCAGCAATAACGTGGATTGAGGGGTGGACGGATGCTGTTGAACTCACACCCTTCGGGGAAGATTTGCTGGCCGGGGAGGCCGACTGGACAGCCCGCAACGGTATCGACCGCTGGTTTGGTGGTGTCCACCTGACGGGTAAATCACCGGCCTGGCGTTGGGATGAGGCCGCGCAATCGCCCGTGGCAACGGCCTAGTCATGTGCTCCCTTCGGGAACTGATGAACCATTACTTCCGCCATCGGGTAGGCGGCCTGTATGTCCTTGGTAACGCAATCGGCAATATCGTGAGCGACCTGCAGGCTCAGTTCCGGGGATAATTCCAGGTCCATCTGGATGAAGACGGTCGTTCCGGCCTGACGGGTTCGCAAGTCTCGCACGGCGATTACCTGCGATTGGCTCATCGCCCGTTGGAATATGGCCTCACGATCCGTATCGGGGAGTTCGTGATCCATCAGGACCCTCAGCGCCTCCCGGACGATCCGCCAGGCGTTGAACAGTAGATAGACGGACACCGCCAGCGCAAAGGCCGGGTCCAGATAGGTCCATCCCATCGGTCCGGCCAGCCACAATGTCGCGATGACGCCGATATTGGGAAGCAGGTCCCCGAGGTAATGCAAGGCATCCGCCTTGATCGCGACGGAATCCGTACGTTTCAGGACCATCTGCTGAAAACCCAACAGGCATAGCGTGATGATGATGGATGCAATCATCACTGCCGTCCCGACATCCGAGCTTGTCACCGGTTTGGGTGAATAGAACCGGTTGCTGGCCTCAATCATCAACAGGATCGCGGATGCGGCAATGAAGGCGGATTGGGCCAGCGCGCCAAGGGATTCCGCCTTGCCATGACCGAAACGATGTTCCTTGTCCGCCGGGGTCAGGGCGTGGGCCACGGTTGTCAGGGTGACCAGTGAGGCAAAACAGTCCATCAGAGAGTCAATCAGGCTGGACATCAGCGCCACGGAAGAGGTGACATACCAGGCCCATGTTTTTATCAAAATCAGGATGACGGCTGTCGTGACCGAGGCATAGGTTGCCCAGCGCATCAGTTTCTGATTGCGGTGGTTGCTGTTCTGATTGGTAGGGCTGTTTGCTTCATGCGTCATGACGGCGAAGATCCTGCAAAATCATCTAGCTGGCAAGCCGTTCTGCAATCCGTAGGAACGCGCGGATATTGGCCAGGCGTTTTCGGTCCTTCAGGCAGACGACAAATTCGCCGACGATAAGTTCCTTGTCACGGATAGGCAGGGGGACGAGGTCCGGATCGCTGCCGAATTCACTTTCAAAGACCACACCAATACCAAGACCTGCGGCAACTGCCTCGCGGCAGGCTTCCCGGCTTTGGATTTCCAGAATGCCGCCCGGTCGAACCCCTGATTCCTCAATGGCATTTTCAAAGATTTCACGGGTCACGGACCCCCGTTCCCGCAGGACCAGCTCTTGCCCGTTCAGGTTGGACAGGCTGATGCGGCGTCGTTCGACCAGGGGATGCCCTCTCGGAACAAAGACGACAAGGCGTTCCTTGCGAAAGGGCTGGCTGTGCAGGCGGGGGTCTTCACCCACATTGGCAAGGACGGCGACATCGGTCCGGTATTCCAGGAGGTCTCTCAGGACGGTATCGGCGTTGCCCATGCTAAGCGACAGACGCAACCCCGGATGTTCCTGTTTGATGGCGGCCAGGATCGACATCACATGATGGGGGCTGTCGGTCCCGACGGACAAATGTCCGCGGGTAAGGTCACGCGCCCCGGCCAGCAGGGCCTCGGCCTCTTCTTCCATGCTGAACAGGCGGTTGGTGATTGCCAGCAGGGAATGGCCGAGCTGTGTCGGGACGACCCCGCGGCCGCGCCGGTCGAACAGGCGCACGCCGTAGGCTTCTTCCAGTTCCTTCACCTGGGCGGACAGGGTCGGTTGGGAAACGCGCAGGGCGCGCGCCGCACGCGTGAAACTGCCTTCTTTTGCGACCCTGTGAAAGGCGCGTAACTGGCTGTAGTTCATAGCGATTTCCCTGTCCGGTTTAATATAGGTGTAAGCTATTTATCATATAACGAATATCAATTTGACTTATGATTGTCGAGAGAACATAGCTTTTATAACGTAAAATTCTACCGCCTTTATGGAGAAACATTATGACGGTACGTCCCGCAGCCAGCGAAACAGGTGATCCCCTTCTCTTGACGCCCGGACCTTTGACCACGTCCAAGGCTGTGAAGGAGGTGATGGTTCATGACTGGGGCTCTCGCGATCAGGCCTTTATCGACATTAACCAGGCCGTCCGCGACGGTGTCGTTAAAGTGGCCGGTGGCGAGCGTACGCATACATGCGTGCCCATGCAGGGCAGCGGCACTTTCTCTGTTGAGGCGATGATTACCAGCTTTGTTCCGCGTGACGGCAAGGTCCTGATTCTGGTGAATGGGGCATACGGCAAACGCGCAGGAAAAATTTGCGATTATCATGCACGTGCCTATGTCACCTACGAAACGCCGGAAGATACCCCGCCGTCGGTCGAGGAAATCGGGCGCTTGCTGGACGAAGACAAGGAAATCACCCATGTCTTTGCAGTGCATTGTGAAACCACCAGCGGCATTTTGAACCCGATCAAGGCAATCGCGGATATGGTTCAGGCCAAGGGCCGTCGCCTGCTGGTCGATAGCATGAGTGCCTTTGGCGCGCTGCCGATCGATGCCAAGTCCGTTCATTATGATGCTTTGGCGGCATCCTCCAACAAATGCCTGGAGGGGATCCCGGGCATGGGGTTTGTTGTCTGCCGCCTGAGTGCCCTGGCAGAGACCGAGGGCAATGCCAACGCGTTGACCCTGGACCTGTTTGACCAGTGGAAATCCATGGAGGCCAACAAGCAGTGGCGCTTTACCCCGCCGATCCATGTGATCGTGTCCCTGGACCAGGCCATCAAGGAATTTTTCGCTGAAGGTGGCGTGGAAGGCCGTGGCGGACGTTATGCCAACAACTGCCGTGTGCTGGTTGAGGGAATGCGTGACCTGGGCTTCGAGACCCTGCTGCCTGACGATCTGCAGGCACCGATCATTATTACCTTCCACAAACCGGCTGATGCGAATTTCCACTTCGAGACTTTCTACAACATGCTCGCCGAACGTGGCTATCTGATCTATCCGGGCAAACTGACCGTCGCGGACAGCTTCCGCATCGGCTGCATCGGTCGTCTGCATGAAAGCCATATGCAAGGCGCGGTGGATGCCGTGCGTGAGGTGCTCCGTGAAATGGGCGTGTCCAACTGTGCACCCGCACGGGCCGCAGAATAAGAAAGGGTGACATGATGATTGAAGTGAATGGTCGCCAATATGCAAAACCGGAAAATCCGGTTGTCGTAGTCTGCGTTGACGGTTCCGAGCCGGGGTATATCGAAGAAGCGGTGAAGACGGGCGATGCGCCTTTCTTTGCCAAGGTAATCGAAGGCGGCACAAACCGTTTGGCCAAATGTGTGGTTCCCAGCTTCACGAACCCCAACAACCTGTCCATCGTCACGGGCCGCCCGCCGGAAGTGCATGGCATCTGCGGTAACTTCTTCTATGACACGGAAAGCGATTCCGAGATCATGATGAATGACCCGTCGCTGCTGCGGGTGCCTACCATCTTCAAGGCCTTTCAGGATGCCGGTGCCAAGGTAGCGGTGATTACCGCCAAGGATAAATTGCGCCGTCTTCTGGGCAATGGCCTGACGATGAAAAAGGCAGAGGCCTGCAGCTTTTCGTCTGAGAAATCGGACCAGTGCACCCTGGACGAACATGGTATCGAAGGGGTCAATGCCCTGGTCGGCATGGATGTGCCGTCGGTCTATTCCGCGGAACTGTCCGAGTTTGTCTTTGCCGCCGGTGTGAAAATCATGGAACGGGACCGTCCGGACCTCATGTATCTGTCCACCACGGATTATATCCAGCACAAGCACGCACCGGGCACGCCGGTCGCCAATGCCTTCTATATTATGATGGATAAATATCTGGGCCAGCTCGATGCCATGGGCTGCACCATCATCATCACGGCCGACCATGGCATGAATGCCAAACATAAGGCCGATGGTCAGCCGGATGTGATCTTCCTGCAGGATGTGCTGGATGAATGGTATGGCAAGAACCGCACGCGCGTGATCTGCCCGATCACAGACCCCTATGTGGTTCATCATGGTGCGCTTGGTTCCTATGTCACGGCCTATCTGCCGGAGGACCTGAGCCGGGATGAGGTTCTGGACCGTATCCGTGCCATGGATGGAATCGAAGTGGCGCTGACCCGCGAGGACGCCTGCAGCCGGTTCCAACTGCCACAGGATCGTGTCGGCGACATCGTGGTGGTGTCCAATCAGAATAAGGTGTTGGGCACCAGTGCGGACCGCCATGACCTGAGCCAGTTGAAGGAGCCTCTGCGCTCCCACGGCGGGATTTCCGAACAGAATGTGCCGCTGATGTCCAACAAGGTGACGGACCTGCCGGATGATGCCGCATTGCGTAATTTCGACGCCTTCTTTGTCGGGCTTAATCATACAAAAATCTAAGGATCAGGAGAGAAACGATGGTCGGGCATATTCGCCACGAAACCATGCGGATTGCGGGTAAGAAGGTCGACACCGAAGGTCGCATCGAAGTCCATTATCCCTACACCAATGAAGTGATCGGCACTGTGCCGCGCGGCACCGCGGAACACGCGCGTGAGGCCTTCGAGATTGCCGCCAATTACAAATCCACGCTGAGCCGCTATGAACGTCAGCAGATTTTGTTCCGGGTGGCTGAAATCCTGGAAAGCCGCAAGGACGAGATTTCCGATCTGATCACCCTGGAATCGGGGCTGTGCAAGAAGGATTCACTCTACGAAGTGGGGCGCGCCTATGACGTCTATACGCTCACGGCGCAGATGTGCATCCATGATGATGGGGAGATTTTCTCTTGCGATATCACGCCCCAGGGCAAGAAGCGCAAGATTTTCACCCAGCGTGAACCCTTGAAGGCGATTTCGGCCATCACACCGTTCAATCATCCGCTGAATATGATTAGCCACAAGATCGCGCCCGCGGTGGCAACCAACAACTGCATCGTCTGCAAGCCGACTGAAAAGACGCCGCTGACGGCGCTGTTGCTGGCGGATGTGCTTTATGAGGCTGGTCTGCCGCATGAGATGCTATCCGTAGTCACCGGCTTGCCGGAAGATCTGGGCGATGAGTTTATCACCAACCCGAATATCGAACTGGTGACCTTCACCGGTGGCGTGCCGGTCGGTAAATATATTGCAGAGCGTGCAGGCTACCGCCGGACGGTCCTGGAGCTGGGTGGCAACGCGCCGCTGATCGTCATGGAAGATGCCGATCTGGACAAGGCCGCCGAACTGGCCGTAGCCGGTGCGACCAAGAATTCCGGTCAGCGTTGTACGGCGGTCAAGCGTATCCTTGTGGTCGATAGTGTCGCCGACGAATTTTCCGCCCTTGTCGTGGAAAAGGCGAAGAAGTTGACGGCTGGCGATCCGATGGACCCGAACACCGATGTGGGAACCGTAATCGACGAACCTTCCGCCAAGATGTTTGAGCGTCGTGTGAATGATGCCGTCAAGGTGGGCGCAAAGCTGTTGCACGGTAACAACCGCGAAGGTGCGCTGTTCCCGCCGACAGTGGTGGATCATGTTCCTTTTGATTGCGAACTGGTGCGTGAGGAAACCTTCGGCCCGGCGATCCCGATCGTCCGCTGCCGTGACATTGACCACATCATCGAAGTGGCGAATTCAACCGCCTTTGGCCTGTCGTCCGGTGTGTGCACCGACAATATGAAATATATCCAGCGTTTTATTGCCGAACTGGTGACCGGTACGGTGAACGTCTGGGAGGTTCCAGGCTATCGCATTGAAATGTCGCCCTTTGGCGGGATCAAGGATTCCGGCCTGGGCTACAAGGAAGGTGTGATCGAGGCGATGAAGTCCTACACCAATGTGAAGACTTTCTCGCTGCCCTGGCAGCTTTAAGTCAGCTTCAGGGAAAAATGAAACCCCGCATCGGGGTGATGCGGGGTTTCTGCTGCATGTCGTAATAAGGTGCGTGTGAGGGAGCTGTATTACGACATCAGAGCTTTGAATTCTTCAGCGTTCAGCTGACCGTCTTTGTCAGCGTCTGCTGCGATGAATGCTTCTTCGGTAACGTCGGTGTTAACCGCGCTCAGTTCTTCGAAGGAAACCAGGCTGTCGGCGTTGGCGTCGACAACTTCGAAGGAAACGTCAGCAGCATAAGCAGATGCAGCGGACAGAACGATTGCAGCAACAGCGGCGATGTTGAAGGTCTTCATGACACTCTCCTAAATCTCAATAAAAGTAACCCTGGCATTGGAGGGCGGTTACCGTCTTGGCCCGTCCTTCCGATGACTTGGACTATCGAGTTCAATTGCGGCTGAAAATGTCATGCTTTATGGCTACCCCAAGGCGAAATGGGGCAAAGTTAAGGCATACTATAATACCGTGATTTTACTGTGACACCAAGAAATCAATTGTGACAATTTTGTGCCGCATCTGGAAGTGCGGAAAGACAGGATTGTCACAGGGGCAGTGAGGGTGGTCCGAAGCCCCCGGAGCAAATTGCACCCCATCGTTCCGTAAAGTAGTATTTTCTGATATCATCGGCGTCGATATTGAACGCTGATTTTGGGGGAATTCGGGCAATATTGGTTGATGATGAGGGAGGCCAATATGCGAGTTTGTCTCACGGTAATCGCACTGTTGTTTGCTTTAAGCACCGCCTATGCCGGGTTTTTTGATAATGTGGTCAACCAGGCTGAGCAGGCCACCGGTAAAATCATAGAAGACACCGTGGACTCGGTTATCAACGGTGACAAACAGAAAGCAGATGAGCAAGCGCAGCCGGTTGAGGACAGCCAGCCCACCCCTGCGAACCAGCCTCCACCCCCCGTAAACGACAGGCAATTGGTCAGGGACATACAGACCGAACTTAACAATCATGGCTATAATGCCGGTAAGCCTGACGGACTGTATGGTCCGGGAACGCGAAAAGCGATTGCCGCCTACCAAAGAGACAAGGGACTGGCGGTTGACGGTCAGCCCAGTTCTGCCCTGCTGACAAGCCTGCGGCAGACGCCAAAAACGGAAGTTGTCAGCAAGCCGACACCGGCGCCAGCGGTTGCTGAAGAAGCGAAGCAGAGTGACAATTTGCCAGCCCCCATACCCGTCTCGGCGGCGACGCCCGATGCGTTCACGTTACCCGGCTGCGATGCTATGCAACCTTGGGTTGCAAGTTACAAACGTGGCGAGATGGTGCAGGTGACGCCCCGGGTCGAGGTAGCCTCTCTGCTTCGCCCTGACCTTACCACACCGCTGTTCGGCCTGCCGGCGGAACGCTGGACACATGACCAGTTCTCCTCCGTTTACAAGAAGATGATAGACTGCCGTAACGAAGCCGGAAAAAAGGACAAAACAGCCTTTAACCAGTTTCATCAGGCGGCAAGAGGGGTCAGTAAAGGCGCCAGTGCGATGACGAGGGTTGATCGCTTCCGCAACCGTGCGGCGAAGACGGTGGACAAAATCCTGGATCACCCGGCCTCGCCGGAGTTGCCCAAACTTGTTGATGCCGCCCAGACCGCGCTGCGGGGAGAGGACCCGAGCGAGGCTCTCGCCGTTGATCCGAAACTTGCCTATGTGGCCGGTGACGTGAAGAATTTGCAAAGCTATTGCGATTACCTGACTGACGAGGACCGCGATGCTCTGATTGCCCGCCTTGAGGCCGGTAAGGGGGATGTGATCGCCGCAAGTGCGGCGATCGAGAAGGAGTTGGCTGATGCACGCAAGGCGGTTGCCGAAGCGCCTGCGACACCCGGCGGATTGCAAAGCCTTCAGCAACTGTCCCAGGCACCGGTCCTTGATAAGATCGGCATGGACGAGGCCGCAGCCTTCCGCGAGGAGGTAGCACAGCGCCAACGGGAAATTCGTGCCGAACTTAGCCGCCAGGAGGCAGAGGCCCGGGCGCAAGCGCAGGCAGAGGCAAAACGCCCGATTGATCTGGGGCAGAGGCTTGCCCAACTGATCCGTGGTGAGGATCTGGATGAACTAAGCATCGGTGGTCTCGCCTTGGAAATGCCTGAACAGCAGGCTGTTTCAACCTTGGAACGCGACTGGAAGTTCGAATACAAAGGCGGCCTGAGCATCAATAATGATTTTGTTGCGACAAAGCCGATATTTCCCCTGCTCAAGAAAGAAAGGCGTAACGGTGGCAAGGTTCACTTAGGCATCATGGATGATGGCACACTGGGGCAGGTCCATTATGTCGAATACTACAAGGCAATGATCGTCAGTACGACACCACAGGCCTGGCTGACCAAATATCTTGGGGAGCCCGACAAGGTGAGCGGTGCCAATGGTGGTCGGTTGCTGACCTGGAATCAGGGCGATTTGCATTTCCAGGTGCTGGCGACGAACCAGATCGAAACGGTCTGGCGGTTTGCCGACTACGAAGGGCAACTCACGATTGCCTTGTGGAGCGACGACTATGAGGAGCATCTGGCCGACGTGGGGAAACGTTGCGACAAGCTGCTCGAGGAAAAACGCGGCAAGGGAACGATGAGTGAATCGATTTGGTTCGGTCTGAACTGCGGCCTGGCCGGCGGGGCCAAGGACCACGCCGGGCTATAGAGCCGCTTAGTCTTTGGCCGGTGGTGTGGTCTGTGGTCCCTCAGACCTCCTTAATCAGGTCAGCGGCTTTCTTAGAATGTTGCTGTTGAAGCTCTGTCAGGTCCAGTCCCGGAATCTCGCCGTCGATGACCCGCCATTGGCCGCCAACCATAACGCGGTCTGCGCGATGTGCCCCGCAAAGAAGCAGGGCTGCCAGCGGGTCGCCCGCCCCGGAAAAGCGTAACTCGTCCAGTTTGAACATCGCCAGGTCCGCCTGTTTGCCAGCCTGGATTGTCCCGATATCGTCCCGGCCCAGGCAGCGGGCAGAGCCTTTGGTCGCCCAGCGTAGCGCGTCCCAGTGGGTTACTCTGGATGCACCATATTTCAGCCGTCCAATCATCAATGCCTGACGTATTTCCTGTATCAGATTTGAGCCATCGTTGGAGGCGGAACCATCCACGCCCAGTCCGACCGGCGCACCGGCGGCTTCCAGGTCCAATGTTGCTGCAATGCCGGAGGCAAGCACCATATTCGACGAGGGACAATGGCAGATGCCAACCCCCGCACGGCCCAGCCGCGCGATTTCCTGTTCGGTGAAATAGATACCATGGGCCAGCCAGACATCTCCTGCCATCCAGTCGACGCTTTCCAGATAATCCACCGGCCGCATGCCAAAGACCTGCTGGCAGAATTCATTCTCGTCTTCTGTTTCCGAAAGATGGGTATGCAGGCGAACACCCTTGGAACGCGCAAGGTCCGCCGAGGCGCGCATGAGGTCCGGTGTGACGGAAAAGGGAGAGCAGGGGGCGAGTGCGATCTGCACCATCGCGCCTTCGCGTGCGTCGTGATAGCGGTCAATCAGGCGGAGGCTGTCGGTCAGGATCGTGTCATCATCCTGCACGGTTGATTGCGGTGGCAGGCCACCATCCTCTTCGCCCAGGCTCATGGAACCACGGGTGAGGGTCACGCGCAGGCCCAGCCTGGCAGCCTCCTCTACCTGAATATCAATGCCGTTGGTGAGGCTGGCCGGGAACAGATAGTGATGGTCACTCGCCGAGGTACAGCCTGACAGCAATAGTTCCGCCATGGCAACGCGGCTCGCCAGTGCCATATGTTCCGGCGTCAACCCGGCCCAGATCGGGTAGAGCGCCTTCAGCCAGGGGAACAGTTCCTTGTTCAGGGCAGGCGGGCAGGCCCGTGTCAGCGTCTGGTAAAAATGATGATGAGTGTTGATAAGGCCGGGCAAAACCACATGCTCGCTGGCATCCACTACGTCCATGCCGCCGGAATAGACCGGTTGTTTTCCGCGGCGGACTGTTTCCACAATGCGGTCGTCCTTCACGACGATGCCGCCTTCCGCATTGTCCGCCAGTATTGCCAGCGGGTTTTTGATCCAGAGTGCCTGCGTCATACTTAAAATCCTCATCTTTCGACGGAATTCAATATAGCGGCGGAATGTGTTGCGGAATATTGCTTACATTTGTACAGGCTGTTGCAGAAAATCGAACAGGCGTTGTTCAACGCGCCTGAGGTCACGGCCAATGCGGGGGGCCAGTATTTCTTCCACATGACTGTGATCGCGGTGGGCATTGACGCAAAGCCTCAGATGCTCCGTCAACTGGATGTTACTCTCGATCGGGTGAAAGCACAGGAGATTCCGTGTCACCTCGTCGTAGACGTCCAGGGCAGTAAGAAAGGTGATACCTGTGCCGTTTCGCGCGAGTGTCTTCAGGCTTTCGATGGAGTTGGCGACAATGGCCGGGTGTAAGCGGATTCCAGCGGTAGCCGCGACATGTTCCAATGTCTGAAACAGGCCGAAGCTTTTTTCCGGCAACAGCAGGTCCTGCTTGAGGCAGTCGGACAGCGGCGGGAGCCGGTCGGCGGTGGCAAGGGCATGACTGGGTGAAAATACCAGACCGACAGGAATGTGATAGTCGGCGATGGTCCGGAACTCGGGGAATTCCGGCAGGTCAAAACCCAATGCCAGATCGATCGTTCCTGCCAACAGCTTTTCCGTCAGGACTGAATTGCGTTCAATGTGAACGTCGATCGAAAGCCCGGGAAAATCACGCCGAAGCTCTGTCAGGATTTCCGGCAGAAATTCCCGGCCAAAGCATTCCACGACACCGATGGAAATATGGCCCTGTTTCAGGCCCTTGAGGCTGTCGATGTCGTTTGCGAGCCGGGCAAATCGTTGTTCTGCGGTCTGCAACTCCGCGACGAGCAGCTTGCCTGCATCTGTCAGCCGCATCCCCGTCGGGACGCGGTCGAACAAGGGCGTGTTCAAATGCCATTCCAACTGTTTGAGATGGCGATTGACGGAAGACGCCGACAGGTTGAGCCGGCCCGCGGCCTTGCGGATCGACCCTGCCTCGGCAATGGCGAGGAAACAGCGGGCTGCCTGTGTCATAAGTTGCATGCCCGCCAGCTTCATACGCGATCTGTTTTCGCGCAAGAAAAATCAGTCGGCCCGGCGGGCAAGTGGCTGTATTGCCGCCTTATTTGAAACGGTCGGGATAGTCCGTGAAAACGGATTCAACGCCCCATTCGAACAGTTCGGCGGCACGTTCGGGATCGTTTACCGTGAAGACGCGCACGGGATATCCGGCGTTGGTGAAGGCCGTGCACTGGCGATGCGTCAGGTTCTCCTGGTCACAGTGGACTGCGGTTGCCTTCAATGCGCCCAGACGGTCCTGCCAGTCATCGGGAACGTCTTCGAACAACAAGGCGTGTTCCACTTCCGGAATAACCGCGATTGATGCCTGCAGGGCTTCTTCGGAGAAGCTGGACACAACCGGCGGCGGCAGGATCTTGGGCCAATGTTTCAGAATCTGCTCTGCAACCAGTTTGCCGGTCTCCACATCCTGGCCCTTGGCCGGTTTGACCTCGACATTGGCGCCGACGCCCAAGGCCGCCAGCAGGGAAATGGTTTCCTGGAAGGTCGGAAGCTTCTCGCCGTCGAACTCCGCGCCGAACCATTTGCCGACTTCCAGTGCCTTGATTGCAAAAAGCGGTGTTTCGCTGACAAGGCGTTCGACACCGGCGGTGCGCGCCATGCTGTCGTCGTGATGGATGACCACTTCCTTGTCGGCTGTGAGCGTGCAGTCGAATTCAACACATTTCGCACCCAACTGGGCCGCTTTGGCAAAAGCCGCCAGGGTGTTTTCCGGCGCGTAACCGCTTGCGCCGCGGTGTGCAATGATTTTGGGAAGTGCCATGACGAACCTGTCCGGTATTACAAAGTCAACTCTCAAGTATTCCTGGGCGGTTTTGTAAGGCTTTTGCCTGTTGACCGCAAACTGAAAAAAGCCCCGGAGCAGGTACTCCGGGGCTTTTCTTCGCTTGGTATCAGCGTCGGCGCCATGCGTCCGACTTTTTCTGAATGCCGCGTGTCAGGATCGCATGCAGGATGCGCGCGCCCAGACAGGTATAGGCAATCATCATGGCCATGGCTGCCGCCGGTGCGATGTCACCTGCATCGTCCATGTTCAACACGGCGATGGACGCCAATGCCGTATCTGTCGAATACAGGAAGACCACGGCAGAGACCGTCGTCATGGCATTCATGAACAGATACATGCTGATGTCGAGCATCGCCGGGGCACAGACCGGAACCGTCACCCGCCAGAAGGTCTTGTAGAATGGCGTCTTCAGGCTGGCCGATACGGCCTCGAACTCCCGGTCCATCTGTTGCAGGGCTGTGACTGCCGTCAGGTGGCTGACGGTGTAGAAGTGCGTGATGGTCACGACCACCAGGATTGCCATGGTCGCATAGATGAAGTTCAGCGGGTTGTCCGGGTGGTTGAAGAAGAAGATATAGGACAGACCCAGAACCATGCCCGGTACAGCCAGCGGCACGATTGCCAGCGCCTGCAGGGTTGCGCGACCCCGCTGGAAACCCCGGCCCTTTTCCACCAGATAGGCCCCGAAGAAGATGATGATGGTGCCGAAGAAGGCGGAATAGAGCGCCAGTTTGATGGAGTTGAAGAAGGCATCCCAGCCGCCCCCGTCCATCAGGTCGAAGTTGTAGTTGTTCAGCGACAATTCCAGATTATACGGCCAGAATTTGATGAGGGCCGCATATTGGGCCATGCCGATCATGCCGAGAATGATGATGGCGATTACGCTGCAGAAAGCAAAGCAGGCGAGGTCGCGGCCACGGTCCGGTTTCGGGATGAGCGGAACGGCCTTGGCGGACAACAGGGCGATCTGCTTACGTTGAACAATGCGGTCAACGGCAAAGGCCGCGACGGCGGGCAGCAACAGGACGACGGAAACGACCGCACCCATCTGGAAGTTCAACTGACCGATGACCTGTTTATAGATATCGGTGGCCAGAACGTTATAGTTTCCGCCGATCACCTTGGGCACGCCGAAGTCGGTGAAGACCAGTGTGAAAACCACAAAGCCTGCGGAAATCAGACCGTATTTTGCCCCCGGCAGCGTTACCGTGAAGAACGTTCTGAGCTTGCTGGTGCGAAGCGCGTCGGCGGCCTCGTAAAGGCGCGCATCGGCGATACTTAACGCGGTGATGACGATCATCAGGGCATGCGGGAAAATCCAGTAGCTTGACCCGAAGACAATCCCGATCGGCCCATAGATGGATTCACCCAGAAGAACCTCTTTTGCAACACCCTGGTTGCCAAACCAGTAGACAAGCGAAATCCCCGACAAAAGCGACGGTGCGAGCAGGGGAACCATCGCGACCAGCCGGAAGAATTTCTTGAACGGCATGCAACTTCGCGTCAGCGCATAGCCATAAAAGAAGGCGGTCACCAATACGATGAACGTCGCAAGGACTGATATGAACAGACTGTTGAAGATGGAACTGAAGAGGACCGGGGTCGAGAAGAACTCCACATAGTTGGCCAGGCCGATGAAGTTACCGTCGCTGTCTTCCAGCGATTTGGACATCATGGAGTAAAGCGGCAGCACGACGGCAACGACGAGGAACAGGCCGATCAGCACCATGCAGGTCCGCATGATCCAATCGTCCCGGCTTAGCTTCGGTTTGACGATATCCGCCTTGTTGATGGTGATATCCGACATCGATCAACCCTCCGCCGGGAAAAGCCGAATGTGGCTCGCCGGTACGCGCAGGTTCATTTCGCGGCCATTTTCCAACGATACACGGCGCGAAAGGTTGATGGAGAAATCAGCCTGGATTGTGCGTTGACCGATGTCGCCGCCGCTCAGGTCCGCACGGAAGAAGGAGCCGAGGAATTCCATGTCCTTCAGATTGACGTTGATTGCGTTTTCCGTGTTGCCGTCTTCGATGGCAATGAGGTCTTCCGGCCGGATTGCGACCTGGACGGAATCACCCACTTTGTAGCCGTTGGTCTCGCAGGAAAGCTTGTGTTGGCCTACCTGGACCGCGTTGCCGTCGACGATAACCCCGTCGATGAAATTCATCTGACCGATGAAATCGGCAACGAAGGCTGTCTGCGGTGTGCGGTAGATTTCCATCGGTGTGCCGACCTGTTCGATCACCCCGTGGTTCATGACGACGATACGGTCGGCCATGGTCAGGGCTTCTTCCTGGTCATGGGTCACCATGATGGTGGTGATGCCCAGTTTGCTCTGCAGTTCCTTGATCTCGTGGCGTAGATGAACGCGGACCCGTGCGTCCAGTGCCGACAGCGGCTCGTCCAGCAACAGCAGGCCGGGATTGGTCGCAATCGCGCGCGCGAGGGCCACGCGCTGTTGCTGCCCACCGGAAAGCTGGGCCGGGTATTTGTTGCCCTGATCCGGCAGTCCGACCGTTGCGAGCAATTCCTGTACGCGGTTGTCGATGTCTGCTTTTTTCATTTTCCGGTTTTCAAGGCCATAAGCCACATTCTTGGCTACGGTCATATTCGGAAACAGGGCGTAGGACTGGAACACAATCCCGAAATCGCGTTTGGACGGGGGCAGGGCGGAGATATCCTTGCCACCCTGGAAGATTTTACCGGCAGTCTGGATATCCAGACCCGCAATTGCGCGTAGCAAGGTTGTCTTGCCGCAACCCGACGGCCCGAGGAAGCAGACGAATTCACCCTCTTCCACGGTCATCGAAACATCTTTCAGTGCGGTGAAATCGCCAAATTGTTTCACCACATTCTGAATTTGCAAATAGGAGTCCTGGCTTGACATAGTCTTGTCCTTCCATGCGCAAGTTACTGGCTGTGATGCGGGCAGGGAGGCCGGTGGAGCGGTCCCGTGCTTAAGGGCGAAACACAGCGAAATTACGGAATTACAAACGGGAAAGGCGGCCCGGGATCATGCAATCCCAGGCCGTCTCTTATCTCGCGGTGTCGCGTGGATTATTTCGCTTCCGACTTGCTGTCGTAGCGCTTGGTCCACTCGTCAAGGATCTTGTCACGATTGACAGCCGCCCATTCGAAGTCGTTGTTGATCATCGCCTCGGTAATGCCTTCCGGGAAGTATTTCACCGGCTTGGCAACGCCCGGATAGGCAACAACGGCATAGCCTTTGTTGTACATCACGTTGGCGTCTTTGGTGATGGTGAAGTCAACCAGCTTTTTCGCGGCTTCCAGTTTCTTGGTGCCTTTCACGATTGCGGTGGCTTCCATGTCCCAACCAACACCTTCGGTCGGGATAACGATTTCGAGCGGAGCGCCCTTGGCTTTGGACTTGGCGCCACGGAAGGCAAAGCTTACACCGATCGGCACTTCACCGGCCGCAGCCTGCTTGCAGGGCTTGGAGCCGGAGTGGGTGTACCAGGCGATGTTTTCATGCAGACCGTCCATGAACTTCCAGCCGCCGTCTTCACCGAATATCTGCAGCCAGGAGGAAACGTCCAGGAAGCCGGTGCCGGAAGAAGCCGGGTTCGGCATGGCAACATGGCCTTTGTAAACCGGCTTGGTCAGGTCTTCCCAGGAGGTCGGCATCGGCAGGCCTTTGGCCTTGGCTTCAACGGTGTTGACGCAAACTGCGGCAACCCAGGCATCCATACCGGTCCAGGTCGGCGGGGTGGCTTTGTCGACAAACTGGGCGTCCAGCTTTTCAACGCCAGCCGGGGCATAGCCTTCCAGCATGCCCTCGGATTTCAGTTTCATCAGCGAGGTTGCGGCCAGGCCCCAGACAACGTCAGCCTGCGGGTTGTCTTTTTCCGCCAGCAGTTTCGCCGTTACGACGCCGGTGGAATCGCGAACCCATTTGATGTGGATGTCAGGATTGGATTTGTTGAATTCTTTTGCGTAACGCTTAAGGTCTTCTGCCTCGACCGCAGTGTAGACCGTCAGTGTTTCCGCCATGGCAACGTTGGCATAAACAGCCGCCAGCGATACGCCAAGAAGGCCCAGTTTCAGCTTTTTCGTAAAGCCCATTGTGAATGCTCCCAATTAAGTTCCCCAGATAAGGAAATGCCCGTTGCTTCCCCGCGGGTTTCATTCCCTATACGGAAGCAGCAGCGAACGAGGATCTTGGAGCCCTTTACGCAACACTGCTGCATGGTCCCAAGATGTAAGCACATATCTGGAACAGGAAGGAGACGTTTTTGTTACAGAAATAAAAAAAATATAAGAAAACGGCACGAGATATAGATAATATCTATCCAATCCATAGCCCGTTTTTATATTGGACGACCATTCAATAAAGAAAACTAATAACAGCGAAGAGCCCGTGCGGGGAATGCCGAATCTTGTGACCGTTTTTGGTTAAATCGGTAGTCGGGTCGCCAGGCTGCCTATGTAAATGACATATCCGGCAAGCAAAATTGCCGCGTCCCGGCGGCAGATTTTCAGGTCGCCGAAGAGCATGGGAACCAGTGCAAGAGAGGCGGCCAGCATGACCCACATGTCGATCTGGCGGATATCGGGAACGATCTCCAACGGGTGGACCATTGCGGTCAGGCCCAGAATGGACAGAATGTTGAACAGGCAGGAGCCCATGACATTCGCAACGGCCACATCGGCATGTTTGCGGCTGGCTGCAACAATGGTGGCGGCCAGTTCCGGCAGCGACGTGCCCAGTGCCACAATCGTCAGGCCGATAATCGACTCAGGCACGCCAAAGTCGGTTGCGATGTTGACCGCACCTTCCACCAGCAGCCTTGCGCCGCCGACAAGGGCGCCCAGGCCCAGAAGCAGATAAAGCGTAATGACGGCGGGGTTGTCCGGCACATTCTGTAATTCGTCAACTTCACGTTCGTGCAGGTCCGCAACTTCGCCTTCCCGGCGGTCCTGGATATAGGACCAGGCAAGATAACCGACCAGAACGGCAACCATAATGGCGCCCTGCCAGAAGACGATTTTCCCGGTCATGCCCAAAATGACCAGCAGGACCATCGAGGCCTGCATCATCAGGCCATCGCGGCGCAGGGCCTTGGGGTCACAGACCAGCGGTGTGATCATGCCGCCGACACCGACTATCAGCAGAATATTGGAGATATTGCTGCCGACCACATTGCCAATGGCAAGGGCCGGTTGGCCGTCAATCGCGGCCTGCATGGTGACGACTAATTCCGGAGCCGAAGTACCAAAACCGATAACCGTCAGACCGATCATGGCTGGAGAGACGCCCAGTTTTTTTGCCAATGCAATGGCGCCGCGCAGGGCTCCCTCACCACCGACAAACAGCAAGACGAGGCCGACCAGAATTAGAAGTGCATCCATGAAAACTACGACCAACCCCGAAGGGATCGGCTAACCCCAAAAATAATGAACCGTGAATTTGTTCCCCTCATATGCGGGCTTTACGCCGAAATGCAAGGGTGAAGTTTCCAATCAGGCGTGATGTGGCGGTGCTGTCTGGAGGCGGAAACATAGAGTAATGCCGCAGTTGACCATAGTGTTTATCTATACCGACGTCCAAAATACGGTTGTTCGGTTCCAATATTACTTTTAGGTAGTCCTTGACGTATGTAATATTTCTGTAACATTACGAATTAAATGGCTCCCTAATGTTTGTCTTGATGGCAAGAATTAAGGAGTCCTATCATTGCCGGTCGGTCCCGGATCGGTTGAACAGGTGAACGACCCGTCGTTTTGACGGGATAAAAACAAAAAGAAAGGTGGGGACATGTCTGCGACAATGCTGTTGCTTAATCTGATTGGTGCGGTTGCTTTGCTGCTCTGGGGAATGCGGATGGTCCGCACCGGTGCACAGCGTGCATTCGGTGCCCGGCTGCGTCATTTCATGCAGCGCTGGCTGACCAACCGTTTCGCGGCCTTCGGGGCCGGGCTTGGGGTTACGGGCCTTCTGCAAAGCAGTACGGCGGCCTGCCTCATGACTGCGGATTTCGCCGCGCAGGGCGTGGTGGCGCTTTCCGTGGCGCTTGCCATCATGTTGGGCGCAGATGTCGGGACCAGTCTTGTCGCGCAGGTGTTCAGTTTCGATTTCTCCTGGGCCTCGCCTTTGCTGATCCTGGTTGGCTTCGCTACCTTCTCCAGCAGCCCGAAGAAGCGCCGGCGCAGCATTGGCCGCATTTTCCTGGGACTGGGGCTGATGCTGTTGTCGCTGAAGCTGATCGTCGCCAGTTCGGCCCCGCTTCGCTCGTCCGACACCATGCTGGTCGTGATCCGTGCGCTGGAAGGTGAACCGTTGCTTGCGGTCCTGATCGCAGGGGTTTTGACCTGGCTGGCGCATTCCAGCCTTGCCACTGTTCTGCTGGTGGCGTCCTTGGCCGCATCAGGCTCCATTTCCGAACAACTGGCTTTGACGCTTGTCATCGGGGCGAACCTGGGCGGGGCCTTGCCGCCGATCATGGCAACCTTGCACGGGGCGCGTGCGGGGCGCTGTGTCGCCATCGGCAATGCCTTGTTCAAGGTGGTGGGCGCGATGATCGTCCTGTCGTCCCTTGGCGTGATCATGCCTTATCTGGCGATGCTGGACCCTGATCCGGTCCGGATGAGTGTCAACCTGCATACTGCATTCAATATTGGTCTGGCGGTCATCTTCCTGCCCCTGATCACCTTTTCCGCGCAGATTGTCGAACGCCTTGTGCCCGAGGAAACCTTGCCCGAGGAAGAGCGGATGCTCGAACGCAATCTCGGGTACCACGAGGATATGGACCCGGATATCGCCCTCACCAACGCGACCCGCGAAGTTCTGCGTATGGGGGACCTTGTTGACGATATGTTGGAACGAACGATGACGTCTTTGCGCGAAGGCGGTGACCCGACGGATATTGCTGCCATCGGCCAACGTGACGACATGATCGACCAGCTTTATGAAGCCGTGAAACTTTATCTGACGGAAATGCGCCGTGAGGCCCTGGACGATGATGAAAGTCGGCGTTGCGGCGATGTGATGTCCTTTTGCACCAATCTGGAGCATATCGGGGACATTATCGAAAATATCGTCGATGCGGCGGTCAAGAAGCAGAAGAAGATGCTGCATTTCTCTGCGGAAGGGCAGGAAGAGCTGGACCAGCTTTACAGCCGTCTCCACGACAACCTCCGTCTCGCGCTGGGTGTGTTTATTTCAGGTGATCTGCCGATGGCCCGGAAGTTGTTGCGGGAAAAAGTGGCCTTCCGCGCCTTGGAGCAGCAGGCTGCCGAGAACCATTACAAGCGTCTGGAAGAGGGGCGCCCGGAGACAATTGAAACGTCTGCCATGCATCTTGACGTTATCCGTGATTTGAAACGCGTTAACTCCCATCTGGCGTCTGTCGCCTATCCGATCCTGGAACAGGCGGGCGAATTGCGGACATCCCGTCTGCGTGCGGAGAAAAGCGGGGCGCAGTCCCCGGCAGGTGGCGCGTGGTCAGGACGGGAAGTTCACTCCAGTTCTTGAGGTGGAAGGGCGCGTTAAAGTGATATCTGCGCCCTGTATTGTTCCAGCAAACCAATCCTGTCCTTGATCCGATCCCAATGCCGGTCCAGCAATGCACCGACAAGGGCTTCGGTCAGGACAAGGGTTGCGGCGTGGGAGTCCCAGCGCGCCTGGACGTCGATATGCAGGGGGAAGATATGCCGCGCCACGCGGGAGACGGGCGACAGCCACTGATCCGTTATCAGGATGATGATGCCGCCCTTGGCCGCCGCCTGCTCTGCGAAAAGCTCCATGTCTTTCTGGTAGCGCCGGACATCGAAGACGACCGTCACATCGCCCTTCTTCATGTCGGCGAGATTTTCCGGCCAGGTGCTGGAATGGTTGTCCAGCCGAAAGACATCCTCGCGGATCAGGCGCAGATGGCGATAGCAATAGCGCGCGATCGGATCCGTGATCCGGCCGCCCATCAGGTAGATGTTCCGCTCCGAATCCCCCAATAGCTCAACTGTCGAGTCGAAATCCGCACGTGCGATACCGTCCAGCAGGGCCTGGATATTGCGGGCGGCGGCCAGCGCATGTTTCGACAGCGAGTCGGGTGTGCTTGGTTGTTGCGGGGCCTCGAAGACCTGGGCGCTGCCGGTTCCCTGGCCACGGCTGAGCGGTGAGGCCAGCCGCGCCTTCACTTCGTTGCGGAGCGCGGACTGAAAATCCGGATAGCTGTCAAACCCGATCTTGGCGATCAGGCGCAGGACCGTGGGGGCGCTGACCCCGGATTGGCTGGCAAAGTTGGAAACGGTTTCCAGGCCTGCCATGGGGTAATTGGCCAACAACCATTGTGCGGGTTTGCGTTCGGAAGGCGTCAGGCTTTCCAGCTTGCCGCGCAGTGTTTCGGCAATGGTGCTCGCTTTCGTCTCGCTCACGGCTTTTCCCCTCAAAATTGGTTCTGTAAAATTTATTACAGCCTAATCATGGGGCGGGGCAAGGATTTCTGGACAAATGGGTAAATTATCCGTCACGAAAGGCGTTTTTCGACGAAATATTGAAAAATAAACAGCGTGATTGCCGAATATCCTATTTGACAGGGTTAAACGACCTATGTAACAATTTTTTCAAATCGGGGCGCCATCCGCATTTTTGCGTAAAATCTGTTCCAGGCAGCAAGATGCCGGAAGGGCGATAAACCTGACAATCAACAGGCCATGTTCGGGGAGACAGCGGAATGGACGGAGCACAATTTATGAATGCGCGTGACGTGAAGACGGTGGCTGATGCCAAGAGAATCGTCCAGGAACGCGGCATCGACTATGTGAAAGTCGGCATCTTTGACGTCGACGGGATCATGCGCGGCAAATATATGAGCCGCGAAAAGTTCTTTTCCGCTCTCGACGGCGGTTTCGGTTTCTGTGATGTGGTGCTGGGCTGGGACTCCAACGACCAGCTTTATGACAGCGCCACCTATACCGGCTGGCACACGGCCTATCCGGATGCGCCGGTGCGGATCATTCCGGAAAGCTGCCGCGAACTGCCGATGGAGGAAAATTCCATCCTCTTCCTGGGGGAATTCGAAGAAAAGGCGGAAACGGTGTGTCCGCGTGGCGTGTTGCGCCGGGTGCTGGACCGCGCCGACAAAATGGGCCTGAAAGCAACGGCGGCTTGTGAATTTGAATTCTTCGTCTTCGATGAAACGCCGGAAAGCGTGCGCGAAAAGAATTACAAGGACCTGGAAAACATCACGCCGGGTTTCTTCGGATATTCCATGCTGCGCAACTCTGTGCATTCCGAGTTCTATCACGACCTGCTCAACCTCTGCACCGAGATGGACATGCCCATCGAAGGCCTGCATACGGAAACCGGTCCGGGTGTGCTGGAGGCGGCACTGGCCCATGATGACGCCTTGTCGGCAGCCGATAAGGCCTCGCTGTTCAAGACCTTCACCAAGATCCTGTGCCAGCGTCAGGGGTGGATGGCGACATTCATGGCAAAATGGTCCGGCGAATATCCTGGTCAGTCAGGGCATATCCATATCTCGCTTGCCAACAAGGACGGCAGTTCTGCCTTCCATGACACCAGCAAGACGAACAATATGTCCGACACCATGCGCCATTTCATCGGCGGCCAGCAGGCCCTGATGCCGGAAATCCTGGCTATGGTTGCCTGCACGGTAAACAGCTATTCCCGTTTGATCCCGGGCTACTGGGCACCGACGGAGGCCACCTGGAGTGTCGACAACCGGACGACTGCCCTGCGCGCGATCCCCGGTGGTGAGAAATCCCAGCGCGTTGAATACCGCATTGCGGCGGCTGATATTAACCCCTATATCGCCCTTGCGGCGGCAATCGGCTCCGGCCTGTGGGGGATCGAGAATAAAATCGAACCGACCGCACCGGTCGAAGGCAATGCCTACGAGAAGAAATTCCCGGCCAAACTGCAACTGCCGCAGACCCTTTACGAGGCAGCCGGTCGCCTGCGCAAGTCCAAGGCGGCGCAGGACCTGTTCGGTAAAGATTTCGTGGAACATTTCGCCCAGTCCCGTGAGTGGGAGGAACGTGAGTTCCGCAAGGCCATTACCAGTTGGGAAATGGAACGTTATTTCGAAATTATCTGATTTCGCCTGATCGACACATCCAGGGGGCTTTGGCCCCCGCCATACGCAAAACAATTCAGTTTGAGAGGTATTCCATGACGGAAATGCTGCAAATCATCACGCCGGTTGACGGCAGCGTTTACGCCGAACGCCCGGCTGCCAACTGGGACCAGATCGATGCGGTCCTCGCCAAAGCCGACGCGGCCCAGAAATCCTGGAAAAAGACGCCGCTGGCCGAACGTCAGGCGCTGATGACCAAAGCCCTGGAAGCGTTCCTGGCGAAGAAAGATGAAATCGCAGAAGAACTGTCCTGGCAGATCGGTCGTCCGGCCAGCCAGTCTCCCGGTGAGATGGGCGGTTTCGAGGAACGCGCGCGCTATATGATCGAGATCGCGCCGAAGGCTCTGGCCGACGTGGACCCGGGCCAGAAGGACGGCTTCAATCGCTTTATCCGCCGCGAACCTCTCGGTGTTGTCGCGATCATTGCCCCCTGGAATTTCCCGTATATGACGGCAGTGAACGGTGTCTTCCCGGCCCTTCTGGCAGGCAACGCAGTTGTCTTGAAACATTCGCAGCAGACCCTGCTCTGTGCGGAACGTTTCGCGGATGCCTTCAAGGAAGCTGGCTTGCCGGAAGGTGTGTTCCAGTATGTCCACACTGATCATGCCAATGCAGAACGCCTGATGGGCGACGCGCGCGTGGATTTCGTCAATTTCACGGGCTCCGTTCGCGGTGGTCACGCGGTACAGCAGGCGGTTTCCGGCAAGTTTATCGGCACCGGCCTGGAACTGGGTGGCAAAGACCCTGCCTATGTCCGTGCGGATGCCAACCTGGACCATGCCATTGAAAGCCTGGTGGATGGTGCATTCTTCAACTCCGGCCAGTCCTGCTGCGGGATTGAACGCATCTATGTCCATGAGGATGTCTACGAACAATTCGTCGAAGGCTATGCCGCGCTGACCCGTCAGTACAAGCTGGGCAACCCGATGGAAGACGGTGTCAACCTGGGCCCGGTAGTACGGACTGCTGCTGCGGAATTTATCCGTGGTCAGGTCGCCGATGCCGTGAAGGCTGGGGCGAAAGCCCTGATCGACCCGGCGGATTTTGCTGCGAACAAGGAAGGCACACCCTATCTGGCGCCGCAGGTTGTGGTCGATGTGGACCATTCCATGCGTGTCATGACCGAAGAAAGCTTTGGTCCGGTCGTTGGTATCATGAAGGTTTCCTCCGATGAGGAAGCGATCAAACTGATGAATGACAGCGAATACGGTCTGACTGCCTCGATCTGGACGACTGACGAAGAGGCTGCCCTGCGTCTGGGTGACGACGTTGAAACCGGGACCTTGTTCATGAACCGCTGTGACTATCTGGACCCGGCCCTGGCCTGGACCGGTGTGAAGAATTCCGGTCGCGGTTGCACCCTGTCTTCCGTCGGTTTCGAGGCGCTAACGCGCCCGAAAAGCTTCCACCTGCGTACCAAGATTTAACCCGTCGATCGGCGATCTGAAGGACAAAGACGAATGAGCACTAAAAAAGGAAACTGGAATTACCCGACAGCGATGGTTTTCGGCGCGGGTACCATCACGCAGCTTCCCGAACAATGCAAAAAGCTGGGCATGAAACGCCCTCTGCTGATCACGGATTTCGGCCTGCGGGACCTGCCGATGGTCAAGGATGCCGTTGCTGCCTGTGAGGCCGCCGGTCTTGGTATCGGTCTGTTCGCGGATGTGAAAGGCAACCCGGTCGGCAAGAATGTGGATGATGGCGTTGCCGCCTATCACGCTGGTGACCATGACGGCGTTATCGCCTTTGGCGGCGGCAGTGGTCTGGATGCAGCCAAGGCCGTTGCACTGATGGCCGGTCAGGATCGCCCGCTTTGGGATTTCGAAGATGTCGGCGACAACTGGACCCGTGTGAAACCGGAAGGTGTCGCCCCGATTATTGCGGTGCCAACCACCTCCGGCACCGGTTCGGAAGTGGGCCGTGCATCGGTTATCACCAACGAGGAAACCCATGAGAAGAAAATCATCTTCCATCCGAAGATGGTTCCCGCCGTGGTGATTTCCGACCCGGAACTGACGGTTGGTCTGCCGCCGCATATCACGGCTGCAACGGGCATTGACGCCTTCGTGCATTGCTTCGAGGCTTATTGCGCGCCGGGTTATCACCCGATGGCCGACGGTATTGCGTTGGAAGGCATGCGCCTGATCGCCGATGCCCTGCCGCGTGCTTATGCTGACGGCACGGACATCGACGCCCGTGCCGACATGCTGGCGGCGGCCTCCATGGGGGCAACGGCTTTCCAGAAGGGCCTGGGCGGTGTGCACGCAATCGCGCATCCGGTGGGCGCTGTCTACGACACCCATCACGGTCTGACCAATGCGATCCTGCTGCCCTATGTGATGCAGCATAACCGCGATGCGATCGAAGATCGTATGCCGTTGCTGGCGCGTATCCTCGACCTGCCGGAAGCCAATTACGACGCCGTTCTGAAATGGGTATTGGATTTCCGGGCCAAGCTGGGCACGCCGAATACGCTGGCCGAAATCGACGTTCCTGCGGATCGGGCTGATGAAATCGGTGAAATGGCGGCTCGCGATCCGTCTGCCGGTGGCAACCCGAAACCGGTTTCCGCAGCAGACCTGAAGGCGATCTTCATCGCTGCGGTGGAAGGCAAACTCTAAACACGCTTCTTCCGACGTGTGTTGCCAACTGCACCGGCCCTTAATTGGGTCGGTGCAATTTTTTACAAGACCTATCCTTCTGCCTGGATACAATGGAGCCATGTTAACAGGCATTGCGCAACAGGAAGCCGTCTACGAGGATGGGCTGCAAAGACAGGAGATGACGCGTTTCTGGATGGATTCGCGTTTTGATGACCTGGAATGCCTGCATGCGCGCTTTACCAAATATGTCTATTCGCCGCACACCCATGACACCTATGCCTTCGGGACCGTTATATGCGGGACCGAATTGTATCGCAGCCGCGGCTGTGAAAATGCCCTGAACGGTGGGGAATCCACTGTTATCAATCCGGGCGACCTGCATGACGGGCGTCCCGCCGAAGGTGGTTACGAATATCGCATGTTCTATCCCTCTGTCGCCCTGATGCGGCGCGCGCTGGCCGAGGTCACGGAAAGTGACAGCGAGGAACTGCCCTATTTCAACAATTCCCATATGGCCGACCCGGAAATTTCGTCCCGGATCGCCAATCTGCATGTGTTGCTGGCCAATGGGGGAGATACCCTCGAGGCAGAAGAGAAGATGCTGGAGATGCTGACCCTGCTGATCCGGCGTTATGCGGATGGCAAACATGAAGCCAAGGCCTTGGGGCGCGAAGGGGGCGCCATTCAGCGCGTGCGAAACTATGTGGAAGATCAACTGGAAACGGATTTCCATCTGGAAGACCTGTCAGGTCTGGTGGATATGAACCAGTTTCGCCTGATCCGTTCCTTCAAAAAGGAAACGGGCCAGACGCCCCATGCCTATGTGATCAACCGGCGCATTGAGCGTGCAAAGCGTATGATGCGGGCCGGGGCGACCCTGGCGGAGGTTTCCGTGGCCTGCGGCTTTTACGATCAAAGCCACCTGAACCGCGCCTTCAAAAAGACAGTTGGCGTTACGCCCAAGGTCTATCGCGATGCTTGCCTGAGCTAATTGCAATTCTGTACAAGACAAAAGGGTTTCAATCTCGTTAATCAGGCCACATGTCCGCAATTCTTGATACACATGATCAATGCTCAGGCCAGTCCGCCAAAACGGGCTGGGCCCAGTTTTGGGTGGATCGTCACTTCCACGATCTGGAATATATGCATTCCATGGACCGGCAGCATTGTTTCGGACCGCATACCCATGACACATTCGTGCTGGGCAGTGTGGAGCGAGGCGGCCTGACCTATCACAGTCGCGGCTGTCAGGCGTCGTTGGCATCGGGGCAGGTTCTGGCGATCAACCCCGGTGATTTGCACGACTGCCGCCCGGCGGAGGGCGGGGCCAGTTATCGCATGCTGTATCCATCAGACCATATGATGGAGGAGGTCGCGGGCACATTGGGTATTCGCGGGGGAAGACCGCCGCGTTTCGTAACATCCACACTGGATGACCCCGAACTGGCTGTGCGGGTCTGCAGGCTGCACCGTCTGTCCCAGGCCGGTGTTGGGCGTTTGACGAGTGAAGGCGAGATGCTGGATATGCTGCGCCTGCTGTTCTCCCGGCATGGGGATGCGATCATTGTTGAGGACCGGGTGACGGGCGATCATCGCCTGGTACGCCATGCCTGTGCCTATCTGGAAGAACATCTGGACCGGGATGTCAGCCTGTCGGAGCTTTCCGAGCAGCTTGCCGTCAACCAGTTCCGGTTGATCCGGGAGTTTCGCAAAGTGGCCGGGCTGACGCCGCATGCCTATCTGACGAACCGCCGCCTGGGGCATGCCAAGAAAGCATTGGCGCAGGGGCGCGGGCTGGCGCAAACGGCCGTGGACTTCGGTTTTTGGGACCAAAGCCATTTTCACCGCTGGTTCAAACGCGCCTTTGGCATTACCCCCAAAGCCTATCAGGATGCCTATCGGACCTAGAAAGCTGCCCGCCAGCTATTTGGCAGTAGTCGGGTCGATCATCCCGGTGACTTCCGTGATCTTGTTGGCCGGAAAACCGCTGAGTTTCGAATGGGCGATGACGTCATCCTCGCTATCAGCCAGATAGATGCAGAATGTCTTGTCTGCCGTCACGTAGGAATGTTCCCACTGCACCTTTGGTGCAAGTTTCGCCAAGGCTTCGTTGGACGTCGCCGCTGCCGTCGACAGGTCTTTCGGCGGCATTTTCCCGATGGCCGGAATATCGCGTTCGATGACAAAGCGTTTCATGTGAGGGCCCCTTTCTGAAATTCTCCCCCCCTGTTGAGGTCATGACCCCGCCAGCCGGTGCGGCGGGCCTCTTTTTAAGGTAGATCGGATTCCGGCGTGTCGAGGGCCGTTATGCAATTTTATCCAATAAATCCCGGTGGCAGCCTGATAGCTTCTCACCAGTTCGGTTGTTGATAAGAGAAAAAGTAATGTCGGATGGAATAGCGATAGCAGAGCAGGGAGGGAGCCCTCACTCCTCCTTTCTGCGTGGAATGTGGGATATGTTTCCATTGGCGGTCGGGGCCGCGCCCTTTGGTTTGATGGTCGGTGCGCTGGCGGCGCAGGCGGATCTGGGGCAATGGGATATCCTCATGATGAGCAGCCTGGTATTCGCCGGGGCAAGTCAGTTTACCGCCCTTGATATGTGGGCGACCCCGGTGCCGGCCCTGTCCATCATCGGTGTCACATTGCTGGTGAACCTGCGTCATGTCCTTATGGGGGCAGCGGTCGCCCCGCATATCCGGCATTTGCCCACCTGGTGCCGCTGGTCCTTTCTCTACGTCATGTCGGATGAATCCTGGGCCATGGTTCTGCGGTCCGCAGCCAAACGGAAACTGAACGCGGCCTATGTCCTGGGCGTGATCCTGCCCTTCTATCTGAACTGGCTGCTTTGGAGTGTGCTGGGCGTGACCTTCGGTCAGGTGGTCAAGGACCCGGAAACCTATGGTTTTGATTTTGTCTTCACCGCGGTCTTCATCACGCTTGTCATGGGGTTCTGGCGGGGTTGGAAATCTGCACCGTCGCTGGCCGCAAGCGCGGTGACGGCCTGGGTTGCCCATCGCTACCTGCCGGGTGTCTGGTATATCTTCCTGGGCGGTGTTGCAGGCGTGGTCGCGGGCGCGATCGCCTACAAGGAGGAGGCCGATCATGTCAAATGACCAGATGATTATCCTCACGATCCTGGGGATGGCAGCGGTGACGGCGCTGACGCGTTATAGCGGCTATTGGCTGATGGGACGTTTCGCTATCAAGGGCCGTCTGGCCGGTGCCCTGGAGGCTGTGCCCGGTGCGGTTCTGATCGCGATTATCACGCCGACGGCGCTGGATTCCGGCCCGGCGGAGGCCATTGCGGCGATTGTCACCGTCATCCTGGCACTTCGGGTGCCAACTCTGGCGGCCATCGCGGGCGGGGTCGGAACCGTCGTCGCATTGCGTTATTTTATTGGTTGACGTGTAACGGCCCTCATTCAGAAAACACGGTATCGGTCCAGGCCCTTGCCTAGGCAGGGCCTGCTATCCATATATGCCCCCAGACGGATAGCGAGCCTTCGTGCCCGCGAAAATCAGACTGTTTTCACGCTGTTTATTGATAGAATGGCGGCATGGGCGGCGGACCACAGCAACAAAGGATGGGACCGTGAGTGAGATTTCAAAGGAATCCTGGGCAAAAGGCTTTTGGCCGGATCCGGTCATTGAGTGGGCGGCGACGTCTATGGTCGACGGAAATGCGCCTGAGGTCTGGATCCAGGGACTGGCGGAAACCATCCTGGCGGGCGGCATCCCCATTTCCCGGATGAGGATCATGTTCCGTATCCTGCATCCGCAACTCACAGCCCTGGGTTTTCGATGGGAGCGAGGCGACACGGAAATCGAGGTACATCGGGTTCTCCACGGCCTGGAAGGACGGGATATCTATCGAAACAGTCCCGTTCGTGTGCTGGACTCGGGCGAAGAAAGCGAAATCCGCCGCGACCTTACCCGACCGGTTGAAGATTTGGATTTTCCGGTTCTGCATGAACTGAAGGAAGAGGGCATGACTGACTATCTTGCCCTGACGATTTTTACCTCCGTCAGTCGTAATGGCGTGGTGACCTTTGCCACAGACCAGGATGGCGGTTTTACCGAGCATGAGGTGGAACGCCTGCGTCAGGTCGTGCGTGCGGCCTCGCGCGCGGTGGAAATTTTGGTTCGTCATGAGACGGCCTTGTCTCTTTTGCGGGCCTATCTGGGCCATGAAACCGGGGGGCGCGTGCTGCGCGGTGCCGTTGAACGCGGTGACGGTCAAAGCCAGGATGCCGTGATCTGGTTCTCCGACCTGCGCGGTTCCACTAGATTGTCGGAGGAATTGCCCGCACCGGACTATCTTTCTTTGTTGAACAACTATTTTGATTGTCTTGCCGAACCGGTTATGGCGCGCGAAGGAGAGGTTCTGCGGTTTATCGGTGATGCTGTCTTGGCAATTTTCCCGGTACCGGCCAACGATGATGCAGGCTGGCAGCGCGCCTGCGAGAATGCGCTGGCTGCAGCGCGCGAGGCCGAACAACGTGTTGATGAGCTGAACAGGGCCCGGACAGAAGAAGGCCGCGATCCGATCGGTTACGGCATCGGCCTTCATCTGGGCCGCGTCCATTACGGCAATATCGGTACGGCAGAGCGGGTGGAATTCACGGTTGTGGGACGGGCCGCCAATGAGGCGGCCAAGATCGAGGCCATGTGCAAGCCGCTTAAACAACGCCTGGTGGTGTCGGAAGAGCTGACCAAATATCATCAGGGGCCCTGGGTACAACTGGGCCGTCACGCCATCCCCGGTACAAAGGCGGATATGGAGCTTTTCACGATGGGGGCCGCATCCTAGGACCAAGGGTGCGATGCAGCTTTGGACTCTTCGCAGGCAGGCATATATAAGTCGCGCAGTGTATGATCTATCGGTGTGCCATTTTGTAAAATGGCGTCCTGCGCAATAGTGAGTAACCGTTCGATGAGCCAACCTGCACGCGTTGAAGAAATCCCCTATCGGGATCCGGCATCGCTGTTCCCGGCGTTTGCCGATCTGCCCTATCCGCTGTTCCTTGACAGTGCGATGGCCGAACCGCGTCTGGGCACGGTTTCCTATATTGCGGCGGACCCGTTCAAGGTTATCTGCACCGACGGGGCGACGACCACGATTGATGATGCGGCGGTCGACGGACAACCCTTCGATATCCTGAAGGCTGAACTGGCCCGCTATGAGCTGGAGCGCCATGAAGACCCCGATGTGCCGCCGTTTCAGGGAGGCGCTGCCGGTCTGTTCGGTTATGACCTTGCCTGGGGCCTGGAAAACCTGCCGGACACGCAGTCCGATGAAATGCAGTTCCCGGCCATGGCGGTGGGGTTCTACGATGTGGTGCTGGCCTTCGACCATAATGCCAAACGCGCCTGGTTGATCAGTACGGGTCAGCCTGAGGCAACACAGGCCGGCCGGGAAAAACGGGCGTGTGAACGCGCTGCCCGGTTCCGCGACCTGCTGATCGACGAGGCCGACTGGCCGGTGATGATCATGCCCGCGCTGGACTGGGAATACAGTGACAGCCGCGCGGAATATGAAGCGAAGGTCCAGAAGGTCATCGACTATATCTATGCAGGAGACATCTTTCAGGCCAACCTGTCCCAGCGATTTGCCGCCGACTTGCCGGACGGTTTCGACAGCCTCGCCTTCTATGGCCGCCTGCGTCAGATGAATAGTGCGACTTTCTGCGGTTATTTTTCCACCGGCGATACGGTGATCGCTTCTTCATCGCCGGAGCGGTTCCTGAAGGTCGACGCCGGTCGGGTGGAAACACGGCCGATCAAGGGGACCCGTCCGCGCGGTGAAACCGCGGCAGAAGACAGGGCCCTTGCCGCGGAACTGCTGGCCAGTGACAAGGATCGCGCCGAAAATGTGATGATCGTTGACCTGCTGCGCAACGACCTGTCGAAAAACTGTGCTCCGCATACGGTGACGGTGCCGGAACTATGTGCCTTGGAAAGCTATGCATCCGTGCATCACCTTGTCTCTGCCGTAACAGGGGCCTTGAAGGCTGGGCGGTCTGCTGTCGATTTGCTGGCGGGCAGTTTCCCCGGCGGGTCGATCACCGGTGCGCCGAAAGTTCGCGCCATGGAAATCATTGCGGAATTGGAACAGGAACGGCGCGGCCCTTATTGTGGCTCTCTCGGGTTTATCAGCTTTGCCGGGGATATGGATACCAGCATCCTGATCCGAACCCTTGCGATCCGGAACAACCGGATCACCTTCCAGGCCGGAGGCGGCATTGTGGCCGATTCCGACCCTGCGGCTGAATATGAAGAAACCCTGGTCAAAGGCCGTCGCCTGTTTGAGGCGCTCGCGGCCATGACGTCGGGGCGCGCAGAGCAGTCAAACAAGGCCGTGTCATGATCCTGCTGATCGATAACTACGATTCCTTCGTCTACAATCTGGCGCGCTATTTGGAAGAGGCTGGGCGGGAGGTTCGTGTGATCCGCAATGATGCAATCACTGTGGACGGGATTGTCGCTATGGCACCGGAAGCAATTGTGATATCGCCCGGCCCCTGCACCCCCAATGAGGCCGGAATTTCGCTTGAGGTGATCGAAAAGCTGGGGCCGACCATCCCCATTCTCGGTGTTTGCCTTGGTCATCAGGCCATCGGCCAGATCTATGGCGGCACTGTCGCCCGTGCTGTGCGACCGCTCCATGGTAAGACCTCCGACATTGATCATGATGGGACTGGCGTTTTTGACAGTCTGCCCTCGCCCCTGAAAGTAACACGCTATCACTCCCTGGTCGTGCATTTGCCGGAAGATGGGCAGGATTGTCCCCTCGTGGTCAACGCAACCGCGCCGGACGGTGAGATCATGGCATTTCGTCATTGCCAATATCCGATTTTCGGCGTTCAGTTCCATCCGGAAGCCGTGCTGACCGAAGGGGGGCACAAGCTTCTGGAGAATTTCCTCACGCAGTCGGATAAGGTGGGCGAGACTTGTGATGAAGCTGTGGATTGATGGTGTCCTCAAAGACGTAGACCGGGCGCGGATTGCGCCCAACGATCGCGGTTTCCTGTTGGCGGATGGCTTGTTTGAGACGATGCGCGCCGTTGACGGCAAGGTGCAGTTCTTCCATGCCCATTATCGCCGCCTTTGCGAGGGGATAAAGGTTCTGGGGTTTTATACCGAATGGACTGAAGACCTGCTGGACGAGGCCTGCCGGGACTTGCTGGCGGCCAATGACCTGGTCGATGCATCCCTGCGCCTGACGGTGACGCGTGGCACCGGGCCGCGTGGTCTTCTGCCACCCCATGACGTTGCGCCTACCATCATGCTGACGGCCTTCGGGATGACCCATGAACCACATACACTGCCTGCGGCGTCTCTGACGGTCAGCGATATCCGCCGTAACGAGGGCTCACCGCTTAGCCGGATCAAGGCTCTTGGTTATCTGGATAACATCATGGCGCTGAGCGCCGCGCGCGATGCGGGATTTGACGACGCGGTCATGCTCAACAATGCCGGGCGGGTCTGTTCTGCCACGGCGGCCAATATCTTTGCGATGACCGGACAGCGCCTTGTGACGCCGCCTTTGGAAGACGGCGTATTGGGCGGGATCACGCGGGCGCGTCTGCTGAAAGCGGCGGCAGGGCAGGGATATGACGTGGTAGAGGAGAGCCTGGGTGTTGAGCAGCTCAAATCTGCCGACAGTTTGTATCTGACCAACAGCCTGATTGGAATCCGGCTTGTCGCGTCGCTCGACGGACAAGGCTTTGATACTGCAGCCTGCCCGATTCAGCTTGATTGAGGTTGTGGGCCAGAGGCCTTTTCGATTGCGTGCTCGATAATGGCTGACGCCTTTTTCCAGGTGGCGGGCTGCCAGCTCCTGTCGGTTGTATCCAGCAGAAATGAAAGGGCTGTGGCCCGGCCGGCTTCCGCCTCATAGCCGAAGCGGGCGACGGCGCCGCTGACGCTTGCGGATAATGTGTGCTGGGACAGGATATCATATAGGCCCACATGGCCAGCTTCGGCCGGGGAGGGCGCATTTTCGGTCAGTTCCTGCCAGAATGGTGCATCCTGACCGAACAATTCCACTGTTCCGGCTGGCCCGGGGGCTGTACCGATTTCCAGGACAAAAACCGCCTCGCATTCGCGGAGCTTGTTTTCGACGATGGCGTCGATAACGCGGTTATCCCAGGCAGGCACGATAAGGTCCGAAAGAGGCCGGTTTTCAAGTTCCTGCCGACTGAATCCCGATGAAACGGCACTCTGGCCCTTGTCCAGCAGAAAGCGCGCCTCGGCACGGGCCAGCATGTCGTCGTCCCATTGCTGTGCGTCAGATGTTTCCGGTTCCGTTGGCTGTGTATCCGCTGTCTGCGTCGCAGGGGCAGGGACATCGCCGCCCTCCCATAGCGGTCCCTTGGGGTTGACTGCGTGGATCATCAAAAGCGATACGTCGCGGGGCAGACGGGTGTACAACTGTTGCCGGATTGCTGCGGTCATAACACCGGAGGCGAGAAAGGATGAACGTCCTCCCTCCGACGGTGCCAGAATCAAGACGGTCTTTGCCGCAGGGGAGCCGAACAGGGCGATATCCGCAAAGGCGGGCTTGCTGTCGTTTTCACTGCCGGTGGCCTGACCGGGAAAGGCGCTGACGCGAATGCCGGCCATGTCACAGGCAGCAAGAAAGCGTGCCCGTGCAAGACCCAGCGTATCGGAAAAACAGTCGAAGATTTCATCCCTCATGGGCGGAGATTAGCGAGAGTCGCCCCGGCTCTGCAACACAACAAAAGGCATCACAACTTTGCTAGCTCCGGCCTCATTACAGGCATGAAGCAGGAAATCCTGATATACTGGGCGTTGGAAGGTTTAGGACCATGCGCTATTTGTTGACTGTCATCACCATCGTGATTGCCTTGGCTTCGTCTCCTGTTGCTGCGGATCAGAAGGACAAGCGTCTTCCTCCTCTGTTTGACCAGCTCTCCGAGGATATAGACAATGCGCAGGCGCATTCCCTTGAGTTGAAAATCTGGTCGATCTGGCTGGAAAGTGGCAATAGCGATATTGATGAGTTGATGCAGCAAGGCATGATGGCCTTGACCGTCGGTGGCTATCGGCACGCCATTCGTCTGTTTTCCGAGATCGTGGAGCGGGCCCCCGATTACGCCGAAGGCTGGAACAAACGTGCGACGGTCTTCTATCTGATCGGACACCATCGCGAATCCATTGATGATGTGGAACACACGCTGGCGCTGGAACCCCGGCATTTCGGAGCGATTGCGGGGTTGGGCCTCAATCTGGAAGCGCTGGGGGAAAAGCAGGAGGCGATTGATGCCTATCGTGAAGCCTTGGCCGTAAACCCCCACCTGCAGCGTATTCGCGATCGCCTTGATCACCTCGTCAAGGAGTTGGAAGACCAGGCAATCTAGCCAGAGCTAGGCAACCCAGAACGAAAGACACCGCCTGTGGCGCAGGCGGTGTCTTTCTTTGTTAAAGCATTTGGTTCCGGTGTTAGAAGCCGGAAACTTCGTGCAATTCGTCTTTCGGTCGGATGCGGGCAATGCGCAGGATATTGGTTTTGCCCGGCGTGCCGAAAGGCAGGCCTGCGGTGATGACGATCCGGTCGTCCGTTTCCACAAATTCGTCGATTCGTGCCTGATGGACGGCGGTTTCGATCATGTCTTCCATGCTGCGGGCATCAGGCGCGCGGCAGGAATGAACGCCCCAGACAATTGCCATCCGGCGGGCGGTGTCTGTGCGCGGTGTCAGGCAGATGACTGGCATTTCCGGACGTTGGCGCGCAACGCGCAGCGTGGTCGAACCGGACGTTGTGTAGGTCGCGATTGCCTTGGCATCAATGGTGCTGCCGATCTGCTGAACCGCTGCACTGATGGCGTCCGGGGTGGTGGCTTCCGGCTCCGGCCGTTCGGACGCCAGGTTCTTCCAATAGGCGTCGTCTTTCTGCACCCGGTTGATGATGCGGTTCATCATTTCCACCGCTTCCACCGGATATTTGCCAACAGCGGTCTCCGCAGAGAGCATCACGGCATCCGCGCCTTCATAGACGGCATTGGCAACGTCGGTTGCCTCTGCGCGGGTCGGAACAGGGCGTTCAACCATGGAATCCAGCATCTGGGTGGCGACCACAACCGGCTTACCGGCCCGGCGGCAGGCCCGCACAATACGGCGTTGCAGGATCGGCACGTCTTCCGGCGGCATTTCCACACCAAGGTCGCCACGGGCCACCATGATGCCGTCGGCCAGTTCCACGATTCCGTCAAGACGGTCGATGGCGGCCGGTTTTTCCAATTTTGCCAGAACCAGCGCGCGGTCACGGACCAGTATCTTGGCCTCTTCGATATCTTCAGGGCGCTGCACAAAGCTGAGCGCACACCAGTCAACACCGGCTTCCAGGCCAAATTCCATGTCGGCCCGGTCTTTCTTTGTCAGCGGTGACAGCGGCAGAACCACGCCGGGCACATTCACGCCCTTCCGGTCGGACAGGGGGCCGCCGACGACAACTTCCGTATCGGCGAATTCCTTACCGCATTCGGTGACGCGCAGCTTGACCCGGCCATCGTCCAAAAGCAGCTCCGCACCCGTTTCCAGGGCGGCGAAGATTTCCGGGTGGGGAAGCTGGATTCGGCTTTGATCGCCAGCCTTATCGGTCAGGTCCAGGCGAAAATGATCGCCTGTAGCCAGATCAATAGGGCCGTCACCAAATTGCCCGACGCGCAGTTTCGGACCCTGAAGGTCCATCATTACCGCGATGGGGCGGCCTGTCTCGTTTTCAACCTCGCGAATCGCGTCCAGGCGCTTCTTGTGCTCTTCATAGGCGCCATGGCTGAAATTCAGGCGGAATACGTCCACTCCTGCCCTGAACAAGGCATCAATTTTTTCCGGGCTGGAGGTGCCGGGCCCCAAGGTGGCGACGATTTTTGTGAGATGTTCGCGCCGAATGCGCATGATCAAAACCTTCCTGTATTAACTGCATATGGGTGATCTTGCGCCTGCGTTTTTTGTTCTTTGCCGCCATAATAAGCAAAATTGTCCAATTTTACAGCGTTTTTTCCCTATGCTGCGTCAATTTGAGGCTTGCTGGCGCGGTGGTGAATGATATTTTTCCATCTGGTGAAAATACTGTGAAAAAATTGGATTCCAATATGGTGACGAGCACAAAGCGGCCCGGGAGTGGCGGGATGACCCGCCGCCGTGGCAGACCTTCCACCAAAGCCGACAGTGCAATGGGGATGGACGGGCCGGTTCGGTCACTGACGCGGGCCCTGACACTTCTGGAGACGGTTGCCAGCCACCCTCACGGGATCAGTCTGGGTGATCTGGCGGAGCGCGTGGAACTTGCGCCATCCACGGCCCATCGGTTGCTGAAGGGGTTGGAGTTGCGCCGCTTTGTCCGTCAGGACGAGGAACGCGGGCTTTGGTTCGTCGGGGTGCAGGCGTTTTTCGTTGGTTCCGCATTTCTACATGAGCGTGATTTTGTCGCCATTTCCCGTCCCTTCATGCGTCAGGCGATGGAACAGGGCGGAGAATCCGTCAACCTTGCGGTAAGGGATGGGGCGGACGCCATCTATCTGACGCAGGTCGAATGCCGTCAGATGATGCGCACCCAGGCAACGCCGGGCGGGCGTGCACCGCTTCATGCCTCTGCTGTGGGCAAGGCCCTGCTGTCGGGCCTGAACTGGCGACAGTCGGAAAGGCTGCTGTCCAGGCTGGACCTGTACAAGCTGACAGAGAAGACGTTGACGGATGTGGATATGGTCCAGGATGACCTTGATAAGGCTCGCCGACAGGGTTATGCGGTGGATGATGAGGAACACGCGGTTGGCTTGCGCTGTGTCTCCGCCCCCATCTTCAATGAATTCGGCGAACCGCTTGCGGCAATTTCCATGTCCGGTCCGATGGCGCGGATCGACGATGAACGTCTGGCAGAATTCGGGCGCCTGATGGCCGCAACGGCACGCGCCGTAACCGGAGAACTTGGCGGCCAGATGCCACCAGGTTTCGGGATGGAGTGATTATTCCTCCGGCATCCGCCAGCGTTTGACCTTGCCCGTGTCCAGGCCAAACAGATCCAGCACACGGCCTACATTATGATCGACCAGATCGTCCAGATTTTCCGGCTTTGTATAGAAAGCGGGAACCGGCGGCGCGATGATGCCGCCCATCTCCGAGACGGTCAGCATATTGCGCAGATGGACATTGGTGAGCGGTGTTTCCCGCGTCATCAGGACAAGTCTGCGCCGTTCCTTCAGGACCACATCGGCAGCCCGGCTCATCAGGCTGCTGGTAACGCCGGTTGCAATTTCCGCGAGTGACTTCATGGAGCAGGGGGCGATTACCATGCCTTCGGTCGGAAAACTGCCGCTGGAGCAGGGGGCGCCGACATCGCCGATCGGGTAGACAACATCGGCCAGGGCCTTCACGTCCTTCGGCGACAGATCGGTTTCATATCCGATGGTCATTTCAGCCGCTTTCGAGAGGATCAAATGGCTCTCAACGCCGATTTCCCGAAGGGTTTCGAGCATTCGGATGCCGAACACCGCACCGGAAGCACCTGATATACCGACAATTAGTTTTTTCTTGCTACTCATCACTCGACATCTCTGATGGCTGTAGTACCATATAGACATGACGCCTACAGCGTCATCAAGCGAAATGGGCCGAACCCCGGCCCAAAAAAAGAGCGCTTTGCGCTGATTTGGAATGAGTGGCTGTATGGGAGAGACTTCTACATACTAGAGTTTACAGCCTGAATGTTACCATTCGGTGAAAGTGTTCGGCTGTATCTGCCATTATTTCCCGCAAAGTGCCTTATGGAAGGCTGGGGCCTGCCCGCAAATGCAACTTGCAATAGCGGAGGTTTTTCCATGAGCATACACGACCGCATCTCCTCGCTCAAAGCCCGCCACACGGAGCTTAAGAAACAGGTGGACCAGGAAATGGCCCGCCCTATGCCTGACGATGAGGTCCTCCGCGAACTAAAACATGAAAAACTCCATTTGAAGGACGAAATACACCATCTGGAACTAAGCGCCCACTAGAGCGCTTGTCCTACTGAAGGGAGAAGGAAGCCCGCAGGCCTCTGGAGGATGCGGGTTTCTTCTTTGCATATAAAAAAGCCGCCCAAAGATGGACGGCTTTGATTTCGGCATTTGCTGGACTAACTGTCCAACGCCTTGATACGGGTTTCGTCGACCACCTTCATGATCTTGTCAACCTCCTCGTTGGAGGTATTCATCTCCACCAGTGTGGAATGAAGGGCGGTGCCTGCGGTGATGAAATGGTCGTCGGCAAGGCCGGGCTGGGTAATCAGCTTCATATAGGCCTGCTCCAACGTCGGGGTCTTAGAAACGCCGAAAGCTGCATTGAACAGGGCGACCAGCATGTCGAGCATATCCGGATCGCTCACGTCCTTGAACAGGTCGGTCAGAACCGGGTCGCTGTCAATTTTCGCGGCATAAAGCTCGACGGCCTGCATGGCGCGGGCCTCGGCGTCTGCACCGGAGGCGGCTGCAGGGGCCGGATTGTCCGGAGCCTTTTCAACGGCCGGTGCAGGCTTCTTGTCTTCTTTTACCTTGGCGGCTGCGGGCTGGCTTGCCGCGCTCTCATTGTCTTTTCGGCCAACTTTCAGAACGACCTTGGCGGCATCGCGTTCATTGGTGTTGGCCTCAGGCTTTTTTTCCGCCTCGCTTTCGTCCGGCTTTTCGTCGGAATTCGCAGCTTTGGCCTGTTGTTTCTGGGCGGCGATCTGTGGCCGCGGACGACGGCGCGTGCGCGGCCGCGTCTTTTTAATGGTCTCTTCGTCCAGGATGCGTTCCACATCCAGAACCACCAGCAGGTCTTCCTCCAGGCGGAAAATACCAGAACAAACCCGCTTCAGGTTGTCGTCCAACGTCGCCGGGGCCTTGTCGAAGCTTTTCCGGGGCAGGGACCGCACGTCACCGATGCTGTCAACCAGCAGGGTGTAGAGGTCCCCTTTGTATTCGACCGTAACACTCATCTGTTTGCGATAGTCGTCGGTCGTCTCAGCACCCAGGCATTCGCGCAGGTCAATAACGGTGACGATGCGCCCGCGCAGGTTCAGGACGCCGGCAATGGCGCTCGGTGCGAGTGGTACAGGTGTGATCTGATCCGGCTCGACAATGTCCTGGACTTTGAGAATCGGTATCCCAAACAACTGGTTGTCCACCGTCATGGTGACCAGTTGTTCATCGTCACCGGTTGTCAGATCTTGAGTATCGGCTAAGGCAATGTCAGACACTTCCTCATTTCCCCAGTTGTTGTCGCCGCTAGCTCCCCTAGTCCAGCCAGGATTATGGTAATAGCAGATGCTTTGTTTATACAATCAAAAATCTTAACAGAGCCTTGACGTGAAACAATAATTGCGAGCGGATGGCGGAATATTTGAACATGTTCGCCGATGGAAGGGGGCAGGAAATTATGGCCATATTGACCAACGGCCCGATTGAGACGGGACCGATTCTCATCCTGGCGCATGGCGCGGGTGCGCCAATGGATACGCCATTCATGACCTTTTTTGCCGAAGGGCTGGGGGCTGCCGGGATCGGCGTGATCCGATTCGAATTTCCCTATATGGCCGCACGGCGGACAGACGGCAAAAAGCGTCCGCCGGACAGGGCGCCCAAGTTGCTGGATGCCTGGCGGGAGATCGTGGATAGATATTCCGGGCGCGACGTCTTTATCGGCGGAAAGTCCATGGGGGGCCGTATGGCGACCTTGCTGGCATCGGAAGACCCGGAAGAGGCTATTAAGGGGGTGATCTGTCTTGGATACCCCTTCCATCCACCCGGCAAGCCGGAAAAACTTCGTGTGGAGCATTTCCCGGATATCCGCGCACCTGTACTGATCTGTCAGGGGGAGCGCGACAGCTTTGGTAAACGGGACGAGGTTGAGGCGATGGCCTTGCCTGAAAGTTTTGATCTTCATTGGTGCCCGGATGGTGACCACGACCTGAAGCCGCGTAAGGCAAGCGGATTGACGGCTGAAGAGAACTGGCGCGCGGCTGTGGCAGCGGTTGCGGATTTCATTCGTGCCGGGCGGTAACCCATGGCAGTCTCGCGGGAATATCTGAACTATGTTCTGGATCAACTGGCCGGTATTCCCGGACTGTCCGCGCGCGCGATGTTTGGCGGGGCCGGGATCTACAGTGACGGCAGAATGTTTGCACTGGTCACGGACGACTGTCTTTATTTGAAGGCGGATACCAAAAACCTGCCCATATTTGAGGCTGAGGGTGCCCGGCCATTTACCTATCGGCGCAGTGGAAAACCTGTGTCGTTGTCCTATTTCCTGGTGCCCGATGAAATCCTGGAGGACGACGTCCGGTTGAAAGACTGGGCGTGGCTTGCAATTTCTGCCGCGCGGCGGAAACCCGTAAAGAGAGAAAAGAGTTAATCAATTTTTATTAAATATCTTGAGGGTTGCATCTATTGCGGTAAGCATTCGTTAAGAAACTGATGATAGTTTCTAGCGCCGAGAGAGAGGATGGACCGGCGTGGAGAGCCCGTGAAGGGCACAACATGTTCGGGACAGCCGGAATTAGTGTTTCTGTAGGGGCGAAAATGGGAATAATAATGGCTTCTTCGGATTATGATCCTGCCGAAATCAAGAAGCGGTCGGTTGTCATCGCCGGACACCGGACCAGTATTTCATTAGAGAATGTTTTTTGGGATTCTTTACGTAGCATTGCCAATGAACGCGAGATTTCAGTGAACCAGATGGTGACTGAAATCGACAAGCAACGGACGGGTAACCTGTCCAGCGCGATCAGGACCTATGTGCTGCAGTCCCTGATGACACAGTAAGCGGCATCGGGAACAGCATGGCGATTGTGAGCGGCAGCCCCTTATGGGCTGCCGCTAATCCATTGTCCTGACGCCTTTATGGCGGGGTACTGCAAATCCCCATGGGCCTGAAGCCGGAAATGCGGCATATCCTGACGTCCGGTCTCAAACAGGTTCAGTTCCGTCGATATCCGGTTATTCGCAAGATCAACCCAGCCACCGAAGGTTGCCGCCGCGTCCGGGGCGGTGGCGCGGATCTCGCGGAAATCAATCCGCCCCCCGTCGATCGACAGGTCACCCGTTAGTGGTGCCTGGGATTTGGCATAATGTTGCTGGATGAAATGGGCGAGATTTTTTGCCTGCCGGATGCGGTTGTTGGCGCTCATCTCTTCCAGTGGGCGGATCGTTACCATCCCCGAGAGTTGCCCTTGTCCTTTGATGGCTATTGCGGGATTGTCCAGGAAGCCGGATCGTGCGGTCAGGTGGCCCGTTAGAACAGGGGCGCCGTCCACAACCAGATAGCGGCCGATGGACATGAACCGGTTGGTGAGAGGCCGCAGGCCGATCTGGAAATCCGTATCGAGATTGTAACCGCCCGGCGAGGCGAGCGCCTTGCCTGTGGCCGTCAGCGGTGCTTCCAGCCATTTCGCCTTGAAACCAGTCCATGTCAGGTCACCGTTCAGGTTCAGGCCTGTCGTACCATTCACATCGCGAAGCTCCAGCCCCGGAAGGGAGAGGTTGCTGTCCTGAAGCTGCAACTCAAGACCCTCCGCACGCAAGGCGGTTTTTCCCCGAACTGACAGGCTGTGATCCTTTGCGTTGAACCGAATATCGGTCTGCATGGCCCCAAGCGGACCTGCCAGGACAATCTGGCCGACAGCATTACCGACATTGCGCAGGCGATTTCGCACCGACGCAGGCGCGCCCAGTCGCGTCACTGTCCTGTAGGGGGACGGCATCAGGAAGTTTACCTGGCTGGCGACCTGGTCCTGTTGCACACTGGCCTGACCGTTGATCTGCATCCCGTAAAAGTCGCCAACGGTGAAATTTTCAACCGCAAGGAAATTGCTGGAGCGGCGCAGTTTGACCGAAACGTCCCGGCTGGGGCGTCCAGCAAAGGTCAGGTGCTTGGCTGAAAATGCGATATCCCAGTCCAATAATGCCGGGGAGGGGGCCGATGAGCTGGCTGCGGCGGGGGAGACAAGGCCTCCCGCTTTGACATCCTGCGATGCCAGCAGCGCAAGCAGTTCCGGCAGGCGTTCATCCAGGGCGTAGGCGTCCAGATTCAGAACATCCGTCGCCAGTGACATGGAAAAGGAAGGCTGGCTGGTTAGCTGTGCATTGCCGGTGACGTTGCTTGTGTCCAGCCTGGCGGAGAAGCCCGGGAAAGAAATTTTGCCCGGCTCTACGGCAAGATTGGCGGCAATCTGGATGCTGCGCAGACGGTCTGCCGGTATTCCGGTGGCTGGCATTCCGGCCCAGCGTAGGAAGCGGCGAAGGTTGTCCGACTGGAAGGAGACGCCGCCCTCGAAATGTGGTTGCCCGTTCTGGGAGGACAGGAACCCGAGAACCGAAAGGTCAGACCCGCCGGGAAGCTGTATTCTCGAATGATCCAGGGTCACCGTTCCATCGCCGACGGCAATGTGAAAGCCCGTGTCTTTCATGACGGCCCCGCCAATGCGAACGGCATCGACGGATACTTCGAGGCCGAGACTGTAGCCGGGCTGGCTCAGAACGCCCAGGATATCCGTCGCCTGCATCAGGGAAGCAAGTCCCAAAGCCGGTCGTTTTGTTTTTGTATTCTTGTCTGAAGGCGAGGCATCACCTGTCTTTGTGACGGCTGCATCTTGTCCCGTCAGCAGTCTGTCCAGATCGAGGGGACGGACGGTCAGGACCGTGTCAATGTTGGGGTTCAGTCCCAGCCGCGCGGTCGTTGCGCCGGACATATGTATCGGGCCCCAATGGGCGTCGATATTGTTGAGGGTCAGCCGCTGATCGGCCAGCACATAGTCGGAGGCAACTTTCAGTTCCTGTCCCGCGAGTACGGCGGGGAGCTTACCGCTGTCGATGTTGAGCGAATCTCCGGCAAGGTTCAGTTCAACGCTTCCCGTGATCTCATTTTTCGGCGGCAGACCTGCGGACCGGGCTTTGAATTGCAGCGACTGGTTTCTTTCCGGCCAGGAAAATGTGCCCGACATGCGATAAGGCACGTCGCCGGTTGGCAGATAGAGAGAGGTTTTGACCTCGCTCGTTTGTCCACGGAAGTTTCCTTCGCCTGTCAGGTCCAATCGGCTGACGATCTTGTTGAGTGCAACGGTGCCGTTGAAGCCTGAAATCTCCAGTGGGGTCGTATCAGGCGCATAGGTCCAGGACAGTTGGCCATTGACGATTTCCACATTATCCAGCGCGATTTTGGTCTCACTGCCGGACTTGCCGTCCGCGATTTCACCCGGCGTGGTGACAGTGTGTTCTGTCGGATTGCACAGGCGATCGGGGCTCAGGATTATGGCAGGTTCGACAAGACGCACTTTCTCTGCAACCAGGTCACCGGTAAAGGCTGCGGACAGCGGCACCTTCGCTTCCAGCCCTTTTGCGCTGAAAAGCGGTTTTGCACTCGTTTCGCCCAGGGAAAATGCGCCAACCTTCAGTGTTGGCGAGGGCAGCCAGTTCAGCGACACATCGCCGTAGATGGAAACGGGACAATTCGTCCGTTCTTCCAGGGCCTGTTGCAGAGTGGGTTTCAGACTGTTCCAGTCAAACAGGACGGGCAGCAGGAAGACCGCGCCGACGACGGCGATCAACAATCCGATTGAGGCCAGTACGAGTTTCTGCACGTCCCACTCCAAATATCCGAGCCTGTCGACCGGGATGCCATGCTACAGGTCCGGTTGCAAATGTTAAGTGCTGTTTCAAGGCGTTGGATGCCCGGCCTCTGTTCGTTGCCGGTAAAAACAGCTAGAATGAACCTTGTCGGAGCAACGGAACCAGGTAGGCAGTTATGGGTGACGTTATTAATTTGAGGCAGGTCCGCAAAGCCAGGAAAAGAGAGGCTGACGCGGCCAAAGCGGAACAAAACCGCCGGCAGCACGGCCGGACAAAAGGGCAGAAGGCGGCAGAAAAGGCGCAGCATGATCGGGACCAACGGGATCTGGACGGCAAACGGCTGGAAAGCGACGATCTGCCGTCCGATGAACCCGCCTAGGCAGGTGTCGTTGCCCTGCGCAGAACGGCGTCCTTGATCGGCAGATGCACCAGCGCGGAGAAAAGTCCCAATGCGATGGATACACCCCAGGCACCGTCGTAGGAGCCGGTCAGGTCGAAGATAAAGCCTCCCAGATATGCCCCGAAGAATGCCCCGATCTGGTGGCTCATCATGACAATGCCGAAGAGGGTCGCCACATAACGCGGGCCGAAAACCTGGGAAACGATCCCGGAGGTGAGCGGTACGGTGCTGAGCCATAGCAGGCCGAAGGCCGCAGAGAACAACAACACACTTGCCTCCGTGACAGGGAAAGCCATGAAAATTGCAATGGCTGCCGCGCGTGCCACATAAATTCCGCTCAACAGATATTTCATCCGGAAGCGCGTGCCCAGCGCACCCGCGCCAAAGGTCCCAATCAGATTGAAAACTCCGATGACAGAAAGCGCGGTGGCACCGATCATTGGCGTCAGGCCGCAACTTGTCAGATAGACCGGCAGATAGGTCCCGATATAGACAACGTGAAAGCCACAGACGAAGAAACCGGCATTCAAAAGCCAGAAACCGGAATGCTTGCTGGCCTCACGCAGGGCGGAAGACAGGGACTGGGTCGGTCCCGCATGTGCATCCTCACCCGTGCCGAGCCGCAAGGTGACGGCCAGCGGCAGGAACAGCAGTGCCACCGCGGCCAGGATATAGAGGGCTGATTGCCAGTCTGTCCATTGGATCAGGGATTGCGCCAGGGGCGGCAGAATGATCTGGCCGAACGAACCGCCTGCGGTCACGATCCCCAGGATCAGCGGCCGGTTCTTGTCCGATACGATCTTACCGACGGCGGCAAGGACAAGGGGGAAACCTGTTGCGCCGGTTCCCAGGCCGATCAGGACGCCTGCACCGCTGACGAATGTGAATTCCGATGACGCCAATGCCATCACCACGGTGCCGGCAGCATAGGTAAGGCCGCCGATTAGAAGAACCTTGAAGACGCCGAAACGGTCCGCCAGCCCGCCAGCAAAGGGGGTGAACACACCCCAAAGCAGGTTCTGTACGGCAATCGCCAGTGCGAATGTACTCTGGCTCCACCCGTTGGCATGGGTGATCGGGTCCAGAAACAGCGCGAATGACTGTCGGACCCCCAGATTGAGGCTCAGGATCAAGGCCCCGGCAATCGCGATCGGAACAACCAGGCGTGCAACCATTTAACGTTTCCTTTGGAATGATCGTTCCATAATGGGGGAAGGGCCGATTGCGGTCTATCCCCATTTGTGGTTGGAAAAGACTTGTGAACGCAGGTCAGTTGTCGTCGCTGGTCGGGCGTTGCGCCTCTTCGTGCAGCCAGGCGCGGAAGGCCTGTATTTTGGGAAGGTCCAGATAATCTTCCGGACAGGCAAAATGATAGGAAGCCCCGGCAGGCAGCGCAATGTCCAGCGGACGGACAAGGGCACCGGATGCAACCGCATCGGCGATCAGGACGCTGCGCCCCAGCATGATCCCGCGCCCGGCCGTGGCGGCCATTGTCGTCAGATGCGTGTCATCAAAGGCAAGACTGCTGCTGAAATCTACATCTTCCAGCCCAAAGGCTTTCAGCCACTGTTCCCAACAGATTCTTGTGTTGGGCAGGGGGCTGCCGCCATCCACCAGCAATCGATGTTGCAGCAGGTCTTCAACGGAATTGATCGGCGGCCCCTTCTGTAACAGCAAGGGACTGCAAACCGGCGTGATATCTTCATCCATAAGGTGTTCGGTATGCAGGGCGGCATAATTCCCCAGACCATAGCGGATACCGACGTCGATGCCCTCGCGGGTATAATCCATCAGGCGGCTGGAGGTTGCGATGCGCACGCAGATATCCGGGTGCTTGTCGGTAAAGCGGTGCAGCCGGGGAACAAGCCAAAGTGCCGCCAGAGACGGCATGGCCGTTACCGTAAGGCTCTGGTCCTGGCGGGTGTCCAGAAGCCTTCTTGTTTCATCCGACAACCGGTCGAGCATTTCCGTCAGGGTGGGCAGATAGCGCCGCCCCGCATCGGTCAGCATCAGGCCGCGCGGCTGGCGGACAAACAGCTCCAGTCCCAACCATTCCTCCAGGCTTTTCACCTGTTGGCTGATCGCAGATGCCGTTACATGCAACTCGTCCGCAGCGGCCACAAAGCTTTCCTGCCGGGCGGCACTTTCAAAGGCGCGAATGGCGTTCAGTGGCGGTAGGCGGCGTGCTGACGGCATGGCTAAGTTATCCTGTCCCTGACCCTAAGATATTCCCGTTTGTAGCTTTGTAAGGGCAAACATATCTTATGTCTATGCTATCCGGCGGGACAGGAAGATCCAAGGCCGGAATTCCTAGACTAAGGAGCAAAACCATGCAAGACGTGACCAAGCCATGCCTCGCGAACTGCCGGCGTCCGGACCCGTCATGGTCCTTTACCTCGCCTTTGCGCACATTCTGGGACGTGCTGGGGAAATGGTATGCGCGTGGAATGGAGCGCCGCTATCTGGCCGAAATGGAATGTTATCTGCTGGATGACGCCGGGATCAGTTGTGATGAGGTTCGTAAAGAAGTGAGCAAGCCGTTCTGGCGACCCTGACATATGAACGGGACAGGGCTGGCCCAGCGGTCCGGCCCTTTCTGTCCCTTGATCTCATGGTGCAAACGAGGCTTGATCCGGTTGATAACATATTAACCGGAGGCTTCATGTCCAAAAGTGTTCAGAATATTGTCGACTTCGCCCAGGCACAGGCCGAGACCATTTCCTTCTCACCCGACGCAGACAAGGTCCTGAGCGGTAATCCCGCCCAGACCGTCACCAATCTCTACGACGATGACAGTGGTGTTTTCAGCACTGGTTTCTGGACCGGTGAACCCGGCGTTCACAAGGTTTCCTATAGTGAGGAAGAATTCTGTCACCTGTTGGCGGGCGAGGTGAAAATCTCGGACGATGCCGGTCAGTCCAAAACCTTCAAGGTTGGCGACAGTTTTGTCATTCCCGCCGGTTTCTCGGGCACCTGGGAAACGATAGCGCCTGCCCGCAAGATTTATGTGGTCTTCGAAAAAGGCTGACAGGCAATAGATAGAGAAAAGGCGGCGAGACAGGACGCTCGCCGCCTTGTTCCTTGTTCTGTCCTAGACGGAAATCATCTTGCCCGGGTTCATGATGTTATCCGGGTCGAATGCTTTCTTCAGGGCACGCATGAGGCTGATGGCCTCACCGTGTTCTGCGGTGAGATAAGGCATCTTGCCGATGCCGATGCCATGTTCGCCCGTGCAGGTCCCGCCATAGGCAATGGCGCGGTGGTTCAATCGTTCCACAAGTCCCTTGGCGCGTTTCATTTCTTCTGCGTCATCCGGATCGAACAGTAAAACCAGATGGAAGTTGCCGTCGCCCACATGGCCGACAATCGGGGCGATCAGGCCGCTTTCCTGGACATCCTTTTGCGTTTCAAGGATGCATTCGGCCAGATTGCTGATCGGTACGCAGGCATCGGTCGCCATGCCCTTCTTGGTAGGCGCCAGGGTCTTGGCTGCAAAATAGGCGTCGTGACGCGCCTTCCACAATTTGTTGCGGTCCTCGGTCTTGCTGGTCCAGGCAAAGGCGCTGCCGCCGAATTCATCGGAGATCGCCTTGACCTGTTCCGCCTGTTCCTGAACGCTGGCCTCGGTTCCGTGAAACTCGCAGAACAGGGTGGGTTTCGCCTCATACCCCTCCAATTCGGAATAGGTGATGCAGGCCCCCATCTGAATATCGTCCAGCAATTCAATCCGTGCGATGGGGATGCCGGACTGGATCGTCAGGATGACGGTATTCACGGCGCTTTCCAGGTCCGGATACTGGCACACCGCGCTGGAGATTGCCTCCGGGATACCGTAGAGGCGCAGTTGCACTTCCGTGATGATGCCAAGCGTTCCTTCGGAGCCGACAAAAATCCGTGTCAGGTCGTACCCGGCGGCTGATTTTCGGGCTCGTCCGCCTGTCTTCACAATGCGGCCATCGGCGGTGACGACAGTCAGCCCCAACACATTTTCGCGCATCGTGCCATAGCGTACCGCATTGGTGCCGCTGGCGCGGGTCGCGGTCATGCCGCCCAGACTGGCGTTGGCGCCGGGGTCAATGGGGAAAAACAGGCCCGTGGCGCGCAGATGTTCGTTCAACTGTTCACGGGTCACGCCGGCCTGAACGCGGCAGTCCAGATCCTCTGCATTCACAGAGAGAACTTCGTCCATCTGGGAAAGGTCGATGCTGACCCCACCTTCCAGTGCATTCAGATGCCCCTCCAGCGAAGTGCCGGTACCATAGGGAATCACCGGAACCTTGTGTTCCGCGCAAATCCTGACCGCATCTGCCACGTCTTCGGTGCTTTTCGCGAAAACCACAAGATCCGGCGGATTGGTTGGAAACCAGCCTTCGCCGTGGCCGTGGTGATCCCGGACGGATTCCGCTGTGGATGCCTGATCTCCAAACCGCGTCAATAGCTTTTCCAGGGCCGGTTGATAATTTGCTTTGGTGGCTGTGCTCGTCCCCATGACGTTTCCCAATATGTAATTGTCATTTGTTGGGGACGAGTATAGCGCCGCCGCCATGACCCGCCAACGTGAGGTGGGGCAAAGCTTCTGTTATCGGCGTTCACTAACGGAGGGTCGTAATGACGCAAGGCATATCGCCCCCCGCAGACATCTGCGGGAGGCGATTTTTCGGTTTGTGCGGTGCTGTCTAGTTGAGGATTTTGGACAGGCGGTCACGCAGGGTGTTGATCCCCTCGGAGACTTCGGCCGCGCCGGTGCGTACCTGCTGAGACAACTCACCCACATGGGCCGCACGGCTGGTCACCTCACTGATATCCTCCGTCACGCCACGGGTTGCCTCTGCAGCGCCACGGACGTTTGCGGTGATCTGGCGTGTGCCTTCGGTGCGGGCCTCGACGGTTCTGGAAATGTTGTCGGCCATTTCACTCATCTGCACGATCGTTTCCGAAATGGTCTGAATGGCATCCACCGTTACCTTCGTGCGGTTCTGCACCTGGGTGATCTGGGCGGTGATTTCCTCCGTCGCCTTTGTCGTCCGGTTGGCCAGATTTTTGACTTCGGAGGCCACCACGGCAAAGCCTTTACCAGCTTCTCCGGCCCGGGCGGCCTCGATGGTGGCGTTCAGCGCCAGCATATTGGTTTGATCGGCGATTTCGTTGATCAGGGTGATCACATCGCTGATCTTGCGGGCGTCTTCTGCCAGGGAAGTGACTGTCTCGCTGGCTTGCTGCGCCTCGTCGGAGACACGCCCCGCGACATCGCCGGACCGGCTGGCAAGGTCCATGACTTCCCGGAAGGATTCGGTCACCTGCTCCGTCTCGCCGACCACGGATTCCGCGCTGTCGGTTGCCTGTTGTGCGGCGGCAGCAACAGTCTGGGAGCGACCTTCGGCATCCTGGGCCGATGAAGACATTTCATCAGCGATCCCTTCCAGGCGCTTCATGTTCTGCTGGATATCTGCGACAGTCACGCGAAGTTCGTCGTCCAGTTTCTGCGACATTTCCTGCAGCTTGTCCTGGATTTCCTTGCGCCGTGCCCGGTTGCGTTCTTCCTCATGGGCCTGCATTTCCTTCAATTCGACGGAACTGCGCCGCAGTTTTTCCAGCGCACGTGCCATGACCGCCATTTCATCGCGGCCGGTTTTCGGGATGTCCACATCGGTTTCGCCATCACCGATCTGGTTCATGGCGGTGGCAAAACGGCGCAACGGCCTGAAAGTCACGGATTGCAGGACCACCCAGCCGATGGCCCAGGCGACGACCAGTCCGGCAACAACAACGATGATTGCAAGGTTCCGTGTATTGGCAAGCGACTGGTTCAGGTTGCTCATATCGCGTGTGATCAGGGCGTGGGCCCAGGTGCCGCCAAAACTGTCCGGGATATCGACACGCGTTGTCAGCATGTTTTCATTGGCCGGGACCGCTACCACGGATTCGTCTGCAGGCATTTCCGCGTTTCCGTCACCGGCGGCGTCTTCATTGGCGCTCTGGTTGTCTGTGGTTTCATCCGCGGCGGCCTGATCAGCATTGTCTTCCGATGCCGTCGCCGTGGGTTGGGGAAGGTCTTCCTCGAAGACGATGCCGTCATTCACGTCGGTCAGTTTGAAGTCGCCGCCCATGGCGGTGTTGAGGCCGGGCAGGGTCACTTGCGGGTCCGTGACCAGCTCCATGAAACCGATGACACGGAAGCCGCCCAAGGGCGCGATGATGCTGTGAACGGGCCGGCCGTCCTTTGTGACCCAGCGATACATTGCGACCTGGCGTTGGGCTTTCTTGTCCCGGGCCAAAAGCTCGTCGACCAGACCTGGCGTCGACAGGACCGTCTCTCCCTGTCCCTTTGGGGACTGGGCCATGATCTTCATGTCGGCGTCGATGAAATTCACATTCACAAATTGAAAGATGCCGTTTGTGAAGTCGGCGTGGCTGTAGACCTCGTCGGTCAGGGCCAGCAATGCCTTTTCGTTCTTGGTCTTCGCGGGACCGGTGAATTCCGGGCGGCGTACCCAGTCAGACACCAATTTATTCAGCTTTCCTTCGTATTGCGTGCTGACGCGCTCGTTGACCAATACGCCTAGGGTGTCCTCGGATGTGCCGACCAAAACGGAAAAGGTCAGTTTTCTGAATGAATCTGCGGTCCAGATCTGATTGGCTATGATACCGACGGAAAACAGGACCGACAGGATCAGCAGAACCCGCCTCAATGTCCAGATTGATGTTTGGCGATTGTCTTCCGGTACTTCCGTTGGTGTCCCAACGTCTGTGGCTTCGCTCACCTTGATAATCCCTCCGACTGTTTCCGCGATGGCTGCTTCGGCGGCGTCAGTACAGCAGGCCGGGTCCATGACCTAAGGGGGAGTCTAAGGTGGAAAGGTTAACTGAAACTAAAACTGGACTGTAATGGCGGAACCGTCCAAGAACGGAACACGACACTCCCAGACCCCAATTGACCACCCCAAGCCCGATTTCAGGCACTAACCGCCGCTTCCAACCATGCGGTTTTATATTCTTTATATGTCTAGAATCCTTAAAGGGTCAGCGGGTAGCCATCAACAGAATTTCGATAAAATTATATCTAATTAATTTGTCCGGGCCATACAGCTTCAGGCCAATTGTGCCTGCGCATCGTGACGGATGCGTTCCACCATGGCGACCAAGCCGTTGCGGCGGTTGGGACTTATATGACGGTCGAGGCCGACGCGGGTCATGAATTCCAGCGCATCGGTGTTCGCCACTTTTTCCGGGGACTGACCATCGTAGATCAGCATCAGAACGGCAATCAGGCCCTTGACGATGAAGGCATCCGAATCGGCATTGAACCGCATGATCGGCGAGTTTCCTTCAAGGCGGCTGGTCATCCAGACCTGGCTCATGCAGCCGCGGACCTTGTTGTCCTCGACCATTTCCTCTTCCGGCATGGGCGGCAGCTTCTTGCCCAGGTCGATGATATAGCGATAGCGGTCTTCCCAATCGTCGAAGAGTTCGAAATTTTCCACCAATTCGTCGATACTGAGCGCCATGTCTTTGTCCCGCCGTTGATTTGATCAGGGTTCATGCCTGATATAGGGGCAAAAGCCCGTTTGCAACACCTGCCTGATCTTCAGATATATGTGAGGCTGTCTACAGGCTGGTGGCGGATCGGGCCGCCTGATCGTAAAGCCCTGATAGCGCGCGTAAAACCCGTGCGGCGGCGCTGATTTCCTCCGCATGGACATTGCCCAATGCGCCAAGTGTCGCAACCAGACAGCTTTCCCGGACCTTGCGGTATTCCGCACAGGCCTCGCGGCCGGTCTCCGAAACCGAATAGAACTGTTCCTTGCCGCGTTTTTCCCGCTTGATCAGGTCGGCATTCAACAGCTTTTTGATCGCGTAGTTGACCGTATGCGTGTCCTCGACATTCAGCGTGAAGCAGATATCGGCCAGCCGTTTCTCCCGGTCGCGGTGGTTCAGTGTATGCAGGACCAACACCTCAAGGGGGCTCATGTCACCACTGCCGCTGGCGGCCATACAGCGCGAAATCCAGCGGTAGAACGCATTGGATGCGACGATCAGGCCATATTCATATTCGCTGAGTTCGGCGGCCTGTTCTGAGACGAGATGGGCGGAGGAGACGATACGATCGGTCATATGGGCCTTTCCAACTTCTCAAGCTTCGGTTGCTTCTCATTAGTAGTCTAGCGCCTCTGGGGCAAAGAAAAAACAGGCGACGCTCGGGGGAACGCCGCCTGCAACAGGTAGAGGGAGGGTATTCGTTTTTATTATTATTAGTCCGGCTTGCCGAAGCCACCGGCACTGGGGGTTTGCAGGACGAAGACGTCACCGGGCATCACATGGCGTTTGTCGGTGCCGGTCATTTCTTCATGGCCGCCATCCGTGCGTTCGACCCAGTTGCGGCCCAGCTCACCCGGTTCGCCACCATTCATGCCATAGGGTGGCACTTTGCGGTGGTTGGACAGGATGACGACATCCATTTCTTCCAGGAAGCGCAGGCGGCGGGTGGTGCCGTCGCCGCCCTTCCACTTGCCCTTGCCACCGGACCCTTTGCGGATTTCGAAACTTTCCAGCAGGACCGGATAGCGGAATTCCAGGATTTCAGGGTCGGTCAGGCGGGAGTTGGTCATATGGGTATGGACCGCATCCGTACCATCGAAACCGTCACCTGCACCGGAACCGCCGCAAACCGTTTCGTAATACTGGTAAGTGTCGTTGCCGAAGGTGGTGTTGTTCATCGTACCCTGTGCACCGGACATCACGCCCAGCGCGCCGTAGAGCGTGTCGGTCACCACCTGGGAGGTTTCCACGTTACCGGCGACAACGGCGGCAGGATAAACCGGGTTCAGCATGGACCCTTCCGGGATCACGATGTCGATCGGCTTCAGGCAGCCTTCGTTCATCGGGATCTCGTCATTGACGAGCGTACGGAAGACATAGAGCACCGCTGCCCGGCAAACTGCGGACGGCGCATTGAAGTTGGTCGGCCGCTGTTCGCTGGTGCCGGTGAAGTCCACTTTTGCGGACCGGTTTTCCTTGTCGATGGTGACTGAAACCTTCAACACGCTGCCGTCGTCCATCGGATAGGTGAAGCTGCCGTCTTTCAGGACGTCTATGACACGGCGGACGGATTCTTCTGCGTTATCCTGGACGTGACCCATATAGGCCTGCACCGTCGGCAGGCTGAAATGGGTGACCATCTTGCGCAGTTCCTGCACGCCTTTTTCATTCGCGGCAACCTGGGCATGGATGTCGGCCAGATTTTGCTGCGGATTACGTGCCGGATATTTGCCGGACTTCAGCAGGTCGATGAAGGCTTCTTCGCGGAAGCTGCCCTGGTCGATCAGCTTGAAGTTGTCGATAACGACGCCTTCTTCTTCCACATGCTTGGAATCGGGCGGCATGGAGCCCGGCGTGATGCCGCCCACATCGGCATGGTGCCCACGGCTGCCAACATAGAACAGGATTTCCTTGCCCGCATCGTCGAAGACCGGGGTGACGACCGTGATATCCGGCAGATGCGTACCGCCGTTATAGGGGGCATTCAGCACATAGACGTCACCTGGCTTGATCGCATCCTTGTTGCCGTTGATCACGGCCCGGATGCTTTCCCCCATGGAGCCCAGGTGGACCGGCATATGCGGTGCGTTGGCAATCAACTGGCCCTTGGCGTCAAAGATCGCACAAGAGAAGTCCAGACGTTCCTTGATGTTCACCGAATAGGCGGTGTTCTGCAGGGTATAGCCCATCTGCTCTGCGATCGACATGAAGAGGTTGTTGAAGACCTCAAGCATGACCGGATCGCAGTCGGTGCCGATGGCTTCCGTCCGCAACAGCGGTTCGACGCGGGTGATCACCAGGTTGCCGATTTCGGTCATGACAGCCTGCCAGCCCGGCTCGATCACGTTGGTGCCGGTGCGTTCCTTGATTACGGCAGGGCCGTTGACCACATTGCCCGGCTTCATCGCGTCACGGTCATAAACCGGGGCCTTGCAGTCATTGCCCGCCATATAGGCATCAACTTCCGCCAGGGCTTCCGGCAGGTTGCCTTCATTGATGCTGCCGGTTTCACCCAGATCGAAGGTGTGGCCGACGGCTTCCGCCGCAATGGCTTCGGCAATCATCGGCTTGTCTCCCATGGTGAAGCCGAACCGGTTGCGATAGGCGTCTTCAAAGGCAGCCTTCATTTCCGCCAGGGTGCCGAAAGCCACCTCCATGGCATTGTCGGACCCTTCATAGCGGACATGGACCTTGCGAAGGACGTCAATCTTTTCCTCTGCGATTTCCTGATCATGAACTTCCTTGAAGGCTTCTTCGCCCAAGGCGTTCAATGCCTTTTCCAGCAGCGGGATATTTTCTTCGGTAAAGGGCAGTTCCTCGGCCTGTTCCCGAAGGGCGCGCACATCCGCCAGACCCATGCCATAGGCAGACAGAACGCCAGCAAAGGGGTGCAGCATAACCTTGGTCATGCCAAGCGCGTCAGCCACAAGGCAGGCATGCTGTCCGCCAGCACCGCCAAAGCAGGTCAGTGTGTATTCGGTCACATCGTAACCGCGCTGCACCGAAATCTTTTTGATGGCGTTGGCCATGTTTTCGACGGCGATCTTGAGGAAGCCGTCGGCGACCTCGACCGCGCTGCGCTCGTCGCCGGTGGCTGCCTTGATCTCGCGGGCCATGGCTTCAAACTTTTCGCGTACCACATCCTTGTCCAGCGGCTGGTCCTGGTTGGGACCGAATACCGGCGGGAAGAATTCGGGCTGAAGCTTGCCCAGCATGACGTTGCAGTCGGTGACCGTCAGCGGGCCGCCGCGGCGATAGGCGGCCGGACCGGGATTTGCACCCGCGCTCTCCGGACCGACACGGTAACGCGACCCGTCGAACATGCACATGGAGCCGCCACCGGCGGCCACTGTGTGAATCTGCATCATCGGTGCGCGCATTCGCACACCGGCGACCAGGGTTTCAAAGGCGCGTTCATATTCACCGTCGTAATGGGCAACGTCGGTGGAGGTACCGCCCATGTCGAAGGTGATGATCTTGCCGAAACCGGCCTGTTCAGAAGTGCGGACGGACCCCACAATACCGCCCGCGGGGCCGGATAGGATCGCGTCTTTGCCCTGGAACAGGGCCGCATCCGTCAGGCCGCCATTGGATTGCATGAACTGCAAACGTACATCGCCCAGTTCACCGGCGACCTGCTCTACATAGCGGCGCAGGATCGGGGACAGATAGGCATCGACCACGGTCGTGTCGCCCCGGCTGACCAGTTTCATCAGCGGGCTGGTCTCATGCGATGTGGAAACCTGGGTAAAGCCGATTTCCCGGGCCATGTCTGCGATCTGCTTTTCATGGTCTGAATAACGGTAACCGTGCATGCAGACGATGGCGACGGATCGGATGCCGTCGTCAAAGACCGCCTGAAGGCGCGGGCGCAGGTCGTCGAGGTTCAGCGGCGTCAGGATCTTGCCACTGGCGTCAACGCGTTCCTCGACCTCTTCAACTTTCTCGTAAAGCAGTTCGGGCAGGATGATCCGGCGATCAAACAGACGCGGACGGGCCTGATAGGCGATCCGCAGCGCGTCGCGGAAACCCTCGGTGATGACCAGGGCCGTGCGGTCGCCTTTGCGTTCCAGCAGCGCGTTGGTCGCAACGGTCGTGCCCATCTTGACGGCGTCGATTCGTTTGGAGGGAATCGGATCACCGTTTTTCAGGCCAAGAAGCTCGCGAATGCCCTGAATGGCTGCGTCTTTGTAGGCCTCCGGGTTTTCCGACAAAAGTTTATGCGTCTGCAGGCTGCCATCCGGACGGCGCGCGACGATGTCGGTGAATGTGCCGCCACGGTCAATCCAGAATTGCCAGCCACATTCGTCCTTGCGGTCTGTTTCCGCCATGTTTCTATTCCCTCTCCACTAGCATGAACCTGGCCTTCCCATCGGCCCTGCTGTCATCTGAAATAGTGCCGGTTTCCCAATTGTCCGGCAATCAGGATGACAGCGCAGTGAATTTACATTGACAATTTATCGATAATTTATCAACATTATTTTTGCGATCACCTGATGGGAGTTTTTCGGGTATGGTCGTGGTAGACGTTGTTTTCGCCTGCCGGTTGTCCGGGTTTGTCCGGTGCAATCACCCGGGTGTGGGAGCCCGGGGAGCAGGGGATTAAGACACTCAAAGGGAGAGGTATCTATGAAACCCACGCATCTAATCGCCGCTGCGGTTGGAGTGGCTCTGTCGGCCACTGCTGCTTTTGCTGATGAATGGAACATGCCGGTTCCGTATTCGGATTCCGTTTTCCACACGCAAAACATTTACAAATTTGCCGAGGATGTTGAGAAAAGCACCGATGGCAAGCTGACGATCAAGGTTCACAGCGCCGGTTCGCTGTTCAAACATCCTGAAATCAAGAATGCTGTTCGCAGCGGCCAGGTGCCGGTTGGCGAATTCTTGCTGTCGCGTCTCAGCAACGAAAACCCGGTTTTCAGCGTTGACACCCTGCCGTTCCTGGCAACCAGCTATGACGCTGCTGAAAAACTGTGGAATGTATCGCGTCCGAAGATCGAAGCACTGCTGGACCAGCAGGGCCTGAAAGTCCTGTATGCCGTGCCGTGGCCGCCGCAGGGTCTTTACACCAAGAAAGACGTCAACGAACTGGCTGACCTGAAGGGCCTGTCCTTCCGTGCCTACAACGCCGGCACCGAGATGCTGGCCGACAAGGCTGGTATGGCCCCGACCCAGGTTGAGGCTCCGGATGTCCCGCAGGCCTTTGCAACGGGTCGTGTCGACGCGATGATCACGTCGCCGTCCACGGGCGTATCCTCCAAATCCTGGGATTTTGTCACCAACTATTACGACACCCAGGCCTGGTTGCCGAAAAACATCGTGGTCGTGAACAAGAAATCCTTCCGCCGTCTGGACAAGGACGTGCAGGAAGCTGTTCTGGCGGCTGCTGCCCGTGCGGAAAAGCGCGGTTGGGAAATGTCCAAGGCGGAAACCTCTGCCAAGACCAAAACCCTGGAAGAGCACGGTGTGAAGGTTTCCAAGCCAAGCCCGCTTCTGGCTGAAGAACTGAATGCCATCGGTCAGGCAATGGCTGCTGAATGGCTGAAAGAAGCCGGCAAGGATGGTCTTGAAATCCTGCGTGACTTCAAAGGCTAAAAGCCAAGCACTATGATACTGCGCCGGTAGCTGTTACCGGCGCAGTTTTCATTTAAATAGAACACTACCGGGCGGGGAGATGATATGCGAAACGCTCTGGATGGGTTGTATAAGGCCAGTACTGGTCTGGCGGCCTTTTTTCTTCTGGCTATCTGTATAATGGTCCTGGCGCAGGTCGGTTGTAACATCGCAAATGCGCTGATCGGCTGGTCCACGGGGGTGAGCGGCGATTACACGATTCCGTCCTATGCGGAATTTGCAGGCTTCTTCCTGGCGGCGTCCTCATTTTTTGCTCTGGCGGGAACATTCCGTGGCGGCGTTCACATTCGCGTCAATCTGATGATCCAGCATCTGGTTGGTATCAAGCGCCGGATTGTGGAGCTGTGGTGTGTGGCCGTTGCCTTGGTCATGACGGCATATTTCTCCTATTACATGCTGGAGCTTGTTCTGGAATCCTGGGAATACAACGACATGTCGCCCGGTATTATACCGGTCCCGCTCTGGATTCCTCAAAGCGCCCTGGCCTTGGGGCTCATCGTGTTCACAATTGCCTTGCTGGATGCTTTCGTTGCCGTTCTGAAGGGGGCGGAACAGGCCCATGGCGAGCCGGATCTTGCGGAATCGGGAGAATAAGTCATGGAACAATTGTGGATGGCCCTGGTTCTCCTGGTGGTTCTGTTTTTCCTGTTGGGAAGCGGTATCTGGGTTGCGCTGTCGTTATTAGGTGTCGGTCTCGCCGGCATGGCGATTTTCACCTCTGCGCCTGTGGGGCAGGTTTTGGCGTCAACCGTCTGGGGGGCCAGCAACAGTTGGGCCCTGGCGGCGCTTCCCCTGTTTATCTGGATGGGTGAAATCCTGTTCCGGTCACGTCTGTCGTCGGACATGTTCAATGGCCTGTCACCCTGGCTGAGCGGCCTCCCGGGGCGCCTGTTGCATGTCAACGTGCTGGGCTGCGGGATCTTTGCCGCTGTTTCCGGTTCGTCGGCTGCCACCGCCGCGACGGTCGGCAAGATGTCGATCCCGGAGCTGACCAAACGCGGGTATGACAGCAAGATGGTTCTCGGCACGCTTGCCGGGTCCGGGACTTTGGGGCTGTTGATCCCGCCGTCGATCATTCTGATCGTTTACGGCGTGGCGACGGACCAGTCCATCGCCCGTCTGTTTGTCGCCGGTATTCTGCCGGGCGCGTTGCTGGTCGGCCTGTTCATGGGCTATGTCGCGATCTGGTCGCTGCTGAACCGTGACAAGGTTCCTGACGATGTTGAACGGCTCAGCTTTATCGAAAAGGTCAAGCGAACCCGCAGCCTGTTGCCGGTCGTCTTGTTGATTGCCGGTGTGGTCGGTTCGATCTACGCCGGTGTGGCATCCCCCACGGATGCAGCAGCAGTCGGTGTGGCGCTGGCGCTTTTGCTGACCTGGCTGAGTGGTGATCTGAGTTGGGAAAGCTTCCGCGATGGTCTGGTCGGGGCAACCAAGACAAGCTGCATGATCGCCTTCATCCTGGCGGGCGCGTCCTTCCTGACGGTTGCCATGGGCTTCACGGGTATTCCGCGGATGCTGGCCGAATGGATCGGAGGCATGGGGCTGTCGCCTTATGCCTTGTTGGCGGCTTTGACGGTTTTCTTTGTTGTTCTCGGCTGTTTCCTGGACGGTATTTCTGTTGTGGTCCTGACCACGTCGGTCATTTTGCCGATGGTTGAAAAGGTTGGTATCGACACCCTGTGGTTCGGTATCTTCGTGGTGATCGTCGTGGAGATGTCGCAGATCACGCCGCCGGTCGGCTTCAACCTGTTCGTGTTACAGGGGCTGACAGGGAGAAACATCCTGGAAATCGCCAAGGCGGCGTTGCCTTTCTTCCTGCTGATGGTGCTGGCCCTGGCCATCATCGTCTGGGTGCCTGAACTGGCAACCTATCTGCCCAACAGCATGGGCCGTTAATTCAAGGTCAGTTGTGGTCGCCGCCGGGTTTGGGGGCGGCCACGACCTTGGTCAGGTCGGCGGGAAAAGTGATGTGGAACTGGCTGCCTTCGCCGGGTTCCGAGGTCACGATAATCCGGCCATGCAACGTCTCTTTGACCAGATCCTGAATGATGGGCATACCAAGGCCGCTGCCGCCCTGGTCCCGTTTGGTCGTGAAATAAGGGTCAAACAGCTTTTCACGAACCTCAGGCGTCATGCCTTTGCCGTTGTCGGTAAAGGCCAGCCTTAATTCGTCACCGGCCTGATGTACCTCTATTCCTATACGGCCCTTGGAAGACAGGTCGTTGTCGAAGGCGTGGATCAGGGCATTGGTCATCAGATTGGTGATCACCTGTGACAGGGCCCCGGGTTCGGTATTGATTTCCAGGTCGTCGGGGCAGTCGAGGAAGATTTCCACCTCTTTGAATTTTTTTGTGCGGGGCCGGATGCTGCGCAGGATATCTTCCAGATATTCACACACGTTGATGGTCTGGATTTCCGCATGACTGACATCCACGGCAACGCGTTTGAAGCTTTGGATCAGGTCGGCCGCACGTCGCAGGTTGGTTTCCAGAATCTGGAACCCTTCGCGGCTGTAGTCCAGATAGGTTTCCATATCCGACCGTTTGATGGTTCGCTCTTCAAAGGCCCGCGCCAATTGTTTGGTGCGTGCGCGCAACGCACTGGTTGTTGTGACCGCGCTGCCGAGAGGGGTGCTGGTCTCATGGGCGATGCCTGCGACCAGATCGCCAAGCGCGGCCATTTTCTCTGCATGGATTAACTGGCTTTGGGCCCCTTCCAGGGCTTTGAGGGCTCCTTCGGCGCGCTTCATCGCATGACGGGTGCGGCGTTCCGCCTGCTGTCGGGCGATGGCGCTGCCGATCACGTTGCAGAATTGGGTAAGAAGGTCGGATTCCCGCGACGTCCACTGCCGGTCTTCTGTATAGCATTCCATGGTCACAAGGCCGATCAGGCTGCGTTGGAACATGATGGGGTGGACTTGTAGGGCTTTCAGTCCCGTCTCTTCGAGAATGTCCCGATCCAGTGCCGCTTCGGATGGTAAATCGTCCAGCTTGTTCAGCAGGACCGCTTTCCCCTTGTTGAGGGATTGCTCGATCCAACGCAGAGAGGGCAGAGGGATCGTATGAATGCCGGGGTTTTCGCCGTCGATACGGTCACTGATCCACTGGCGGGCACGGATAACGGAGCTCTCATCCGTCAATGGTGCGAGGGCGACCCGGTCAACATTCAGATAGATGCCCAGATTGCGCAACGAGTCCGAAATGGCATTGGCGATATCGATGCCGAGCAACTGCCCGGAAATATTGCTCATCAGCTTGTCGGCTTCGGCGTCGTGGCACAGTTCGGCTTCGGCTTCCTTGCGCTCTGTGATGTCCTGCAGGCAGAAGGCAAGATGCATTTTGCCGTTCAGCTCGACCAGGCCGAGGTCCATGAGGACAACGATCAACCTGTTGTCGGCAGTCATGACGACAGCCTCACGGGCCTGGATGCGGCCGTCCTGTTTCAGCTTGTCCCGAAGGTTTCGGGCATGGTCGGGTGAGCGGACAAGCTCGTTTTTAATGAGGCTCAGGTCCCCGTCATCAGGAATATTGAAAAGTTCGCGGCAATGGGACGTTGCCCAGAGAACATCCTTGTCATCCGCATCCAGGACGACTGCGGCGACGGGCAGGGCTTCAAGGAACTGTAACGCAACATCGTTATCCGACGTCCCGGCAAGTATCTCCTGAAGGTTATAGCGTTCTGCCTTTCCCATTGAGGAACTATACCCCTCATAGTGTTCAAACCATACCCCAAAAGATTGAATAGGCCTGGAACCCTTAACAAGACATAATTTTCGTTTTCGATCTTTGATGAATGTCATTCCAGTCGCAATGGTTTTGCCCTATGGAGCGCTGTCATGTCGCATTTTTAGGGCTTGCGGACTTATTTTCGATTGGGGATGAGTGTTGTGAGCCATAGATTGGCGACATTCGTGTGGCACGACGAAAACAAAGCAGATAGGGAAAATGATGGGTGACAGAGATCTCCGGGGCAAGCCGATTGCCGATAAGATCCTGGCGCAGGTCGCCGCGGATGCGGCCGAACTGACCGAGGCCGGTTGGGCGCCAAAACTGGTATCAATCACGGTCGGCGATGTTGAGGCTGTTGATGTGTATGTGCGCAACCAGCGCCGTGTGGCCGAACGGTCCGGCATCGGCTTCGAAGAACGGAACTTTCCCGCCGATGTAACCCAGGCGGAACTGCAGGCCGCCGTTGCCAATATGAATGTGGATCCCAGAGTATCGGGGATTATCATTCAGCGTCCGGTGCCGGAACAGATTTCAGTCAAGGCCCTGCAGGGGGCCATCCATCCGCTGAAGGATGTGGAAGGGATGCACCCGACGTCGATCGGTAACATCGTTTATAACGAGGTGGATCTGGCGCCCTGTACGGCAGCGGCGTCCGTTGAAATGCTGAAGGCTACCGGCCTGCCGCTGGCGGGATTGGAAGTGGTGGTCATCGGACATTCGGAAATTGTCGGTAAGCCGATTGCCTTTCTGCTGATGGCCGAAGGGGCAACCGTGACGGTCTGTCACCATATGACGCGCAGCGTGCCGATCCACTCCCGCCGGGCCGATGCCATTTTTGTGGCGGTGGGCAAGCCGCGCCTGATTACAGGCGATATGATCAAACCCGGCGCGGCTGTCATTGATATCGGCATCAATGCGATTGAGGAAGACGGGCAGGAAAAACTGGTCGGTGATGTGGATTATGACAGCGCTAGCGAAGTGGCCGGGTGGATCACACCGGTGCCGGGCGGCGTCGGGCCCGTGACGGTCTCCGTTCTGATGCGCAACACCATCGTGGCGTTGAGGCGCCAGAAAGAAGCCTATGACGCCAGCTTTGGCGACAGGAACTGATTGTTCTAGTCTGTTGTCCGGACCGGCGCGGCTGATGGGATGCCATAGCCGCGCAGGAACATGTCTACCGCATTGGTGACATGCTGCTTCAGGTCGGGGGTGTTGGGTTCCCACCCGACCTGGGTCATCTGACGGAAGTCATAGTCCGCCTTCATCAGGCTCATAAAGAAGGTGGCGGCCTGCATGGCGTCGACCTTGGGCATTTCACCCTTGTCCATCTGTTCCTCAAAGTATGACTTGAGGATACGGCGGCCCGTCATCAACCCGCTTTCGTAAAACACTTTGCCCATATGGGGGAAGCGGGGAACCTCGCCCAGGAACAGGCGCAGACAGCGGATGGTTTCCGGTTGGGTGAGGAAGGTCATCAGGTTCATGCCGAATTCGATCAGGGCGTCGCGCAACGGCAAATCCGTAAAGTTGATTTCCTTGATGATGTCAATGACCTTGCTTGTGCTGTCACGCACAACGGCCTCGAAGACACCATCCTTATTCCCAAATAACTCATAAATCGTCCGGCGGGACCCACCGACTTCGGCGGTGATCATTTCCAATGTGGTGCCGGAGAGGCCGTGTTCGCAAAACAAATTGCGGGCCGCTTCAAGAATAGCAGCGCGGCGCATTTCCATCTTTTGATCGATTTTTGACAGGGTGGACAATCGTTATTCCCGAGCTTTTTACTTGACCTTGGTACTGCCCAGTACCATATTGCGCAAAATGGTACTGGTCAATACCAAACAGATTGAGTGAGCAGATGAGCCCCAAGAAAGTTATTCTTCCCCTTCTGGCAGCAGCGGTTATCGGTGGCGGTGGCTATTATGGATATAGCTGGCTGACCGAGGGCCGCTTCCATGAAAGCACGGATAACGCCTATCTGCAGGCTGATGAGGTGGCCGTGTCGCCCAAGGTCTCAGGCTATGTCAAAGACTTGCGGGTGAAGGAAAACCAGGCGGTGCGCGAAGGTGATTTGCTGCTCGCCATCGACGATGCGGATTATCGGGCTGAACTGGACCGCGCGGATGCTGCCTGGCAGTTGAAGAAGGCGGCGCTCGAGACCATGCATGAGCAGATTTCCCTTCAGGAGGCCGCCATCACTCAGGCTGCTGCCAATGTGGACATTGCACAAGCGGAACTGGGCCGGGCCAGTGACGATTTCAAACGTTATAAGGACCTGGTCGGCAAGGGCGCTGCCAGTCGCCAGAAATTCGACCACGCCAAGGCCGACCGCCAGAAGGCGCGTGCGGGGTTGCACGCCGCCCAGGCGACGCTGGCGGTTGAAAAGGGGCGACTTTCCGTCCTGAAGGCGCAAAAAGTCGAAGCACAAAGTGCCGTTGCCCAGGCCGCAGCCACCAAGGCTCTGGCACAGCAGGCCCTGAATGATACCCGAATTCGCGCACCTTTTGACGGTGTTGTCGGCAACCGGTCCGCCCAGGTCGGGTCGCTGGTGTCGCCGGGCCAGCAATTGCTGGTGCTCGTGCCGTTGCCCGGGGTCTACGCGGTTGCGAATTTCAAGGAAACACAGATTTCGCGAATGGCCCCCGGCCAGAAGGCCGAGATCGAGGTCGATGCCTTCCCGGATGCAAAAATCACCGGGCGGGTGGAAAGCTTCTCTCCGGCCACGGGGGCGCAGTTCAGTCTTTTGCCGCCGGAAAACGCCACGGGGAACTTTACCAAGATTACACAACGTGTCCCGGTTCGCATCCGCCTGGACGACAGCAAACTTGCCAAGGCCCTGCGGCCGGGCCTTTCTGTCGTGGTCGACGTAGATATCCGCGATGACAGTGGTGCTGCCCATGCAACGGGCACGGGGCTTGCCAGCGTTGTGACGCCGAACCAGAAACTGACGGGTCTTAACTGATGGCCCGCAGGACCGCCAATGAAGGTGAGGGAGTTGGTGCGGCCGCTGCTGCCCCTCAGGAAGAGACTGTCGACAGGACACAGTTCATCGGCTGGCTGGCGATGGTTGTCGGCATGTTCATGGCGATCCTCGATATCCAGATTGTTGCCAGTTCCCTGGAAAACATCCAGGCGGGACTATCCGCAAGTCCGGACGAAATCGGTTGGGTGCAGACATCCTATCTGATCGCCGAAGTGGTTATGATCCCGCTGTCGGGCTTCCTGTCGCGGCTGATGTCGACACGATGGCTCTTCGTTGCCTCTGCGGCGGGCTTCACGATCATGAGCGTCGCCAGCGCAATGGCATGGTCCATCGAATCCATGATCTGGTTCCGTGCGGCGCAGGGCTTTCTGGGCGGGGCTATGATCCCGACCGTCTTTGCCTCAACCTATATGATCTTCCCGAAAAGCAAACAGAACGGCGCCAGTGTGATGATTGGCCTGATCGCCACCATGGCGCCGACAATCGGGCCGACACTTGGCGGATATCTGACCCAGTCCATGTCCTGGCACTGGCTGTTCCTGATCAATGTAGGTCCCGGCGTTCTGGTTGCCTTGGTCGTGGCGGCGACAATGAAAATCGACAAAGGCGATCGTTCTCTTCTGCGCGGGTTTGATCTGTCGGGGCTTTTTGCCATGGCGGTTTTCCTAGGCAGCCTGGAATATGTGCTGGACGAAGGGCCGAAGGATGACTGGTTTGATGAGCGGGCCATCATTTACGGCACGATCATCTGTGCCGTTTCGGCCGCTTACTTTTTCTGGCGTATGATCCGCTATGACAAGCCGATCGTTGACCTGACCGCGTTCAGTGACCGGAACTTTGCCGTTGGCTGTCTGTTTTCCTTTGCCCTGGGGATCGGCCTTTACGGCAGCGTCTATGTCCTGCCGCTGCTACTTGCTCGGGTAAGGGGCTATGACAGCCTGCAGATCGGTACGATCATGGCGATCACGGGGATTTGCCAGTTCATTTCGGCACCAATTTCCGGGCGGTTGATGCGCGTGGTCTCGCCGCGAACCTTGCTGACGATTGGACTGATCCTTTTCGCAATAGGCCTGGGGCTGAACGGTTTCCAGAACAGCCAGGTTTCCTTCAATGAGCTGATCCTGCCGCAGGCGCTGCGCGGTGTGGCGATCATGTTCTGCATGTTGCCGATCACCAACCTGGCGCTGGGGACATTGCCACCGGAAAAGCTGAAAAATGCGTCCGGCCTGTTCAACCTGACCCGTAACCTTGGTGGGGCGATTGGTCTTGCCGGGATCAATACGCTTCTGGACAACCGGATTGACCTGCATTTCGATCAGTTGGCCAACCATATCAATCCGGCAAGCACGGCTTTCCAGAACACTCTGGCGCTTCTCACCGCACGATATGAGTCTCTGGGGATAAGCAATCCGGGGGCGGCGGCGATGAAAAGCATCACGAATATCGTAGGGCGTGAATCGACCATGATTGCCTTTAACGATGTGCATCTCGCAATGGCCGGTATTTTCGTTCTGGCCCTGGTGATGTTGCCGCTGGTGCGCAAGCCGACGGCGATGGGGTCTGCGCCCGCGCATTGATATCCCGTCATAGGGGTTTCACCAAATAGGTGCTAGGATATCCACCGGACAACTTTTCGGGGAGTCGGGTGGATGACCAAGGCATTTTCGCTGGCATCGTGGAATGTGGAACATCTGGGCCGGAAACGGGGGCTTTCGAGGGCAGAGCGGGACCGGCGCCTGGATCGCGTCATCGACTTCCTGCAGGCGGGTAATGGCGGCAACCGGCCCGATGTTTTCGCCATTTATGAAGTTGAAGGCCGGGACGTCTATTCCAAATTCGTCCGCGCCTTGCCTGACTATAACTTTTTCATCAGCGAGGGAATCCAGATGCAGGAAATCCTTGTTGGTGTGCGGTCCGGGCTGACTGCCTTTATTACCCAACGCGACGAGTTCAAATCCCAGCAACTGACGTTGCGCCCCGGTGCGCTCCTTACCCTGCATGTGGATGGGGATGATTACAGCATTCTCTTCATGCACGCCAAAAGCATGCCTGATCCGAAAGGTTTTGGCCTGCGTCAGGCCATGCTGGCAGAGGCATTCAACCTCAAAAATGCGCTGAACCGGGCGCGTGAGGCACGGCGTCAGGATGATCCCACCCTGGCAGACCATCCGGCGAATTTCATGGTGATCGGGGACCTGAACACCATGGGCGTGAACTACCCGACCGATTCCCGGGTTCTGGTTTCAGGCGAGACGGAGGCCGACGAACTGGGCCATAGTGCGGCCCGCCGGGAGATGAAAAAACTGGTGAAGAGCCATGACACGTCATGGATCGGGGTTTTGGGCGGCGCGACGGTCAAATCGGCCCTGGATCATGTCATTGCCGCGGAACATATGACGTTCAAAGCCTTCGCAAATAATGCGCAGGTGGATGTCAGGGGGTGGGTACAGCAGCCGACGGAGGCCGAGCAACTTCAATGGTCAAACGAGTTTTCCGACCACAGCCTGCTGTACCTCGAGGTGGAAAAGGCCGATTAGAATTCCTGGCTGTGGCGTGAGGCCACGTCGCGTAGCCCTGTGATCGCGCGCTCCATTGCATGTTCATCCCGGGGGCGCGAGGAATAGACTATATAGGCCGGACGACTGATCTCCTTACTGTCGGGCACGGGGAACAGGCGGCCCGACTTGATCTGTGATTGAACGACCCGGATCGGGAAATAGCCGGAACCACCGTTTTTCAGGATGTATTGCAATCCCAGTGCGCCCAGTCCTACCGCAACAGCAGGAGGCGGCAGGTCGGGATGAGTTTCGGTGTGAATGGCGCGGAACTGATCCCCCCAGTCAACAAAGACATAGCCGGGATTTTTCTCGGGCGGCGGTGCGTTTTCTTCGGTGGCGACCAGGATCAGTTTCTCCTCCAGCAGCGGCTCGATGATGAAGCCGGACATCTGCCGGGGGGAATACATAACGCCCAGGTCCAGAATGCCGTCCGCAAGCTGGCGTGACATGCTGGTGGAATAATCGGCCTCCACCCGGATGGCGATGTCCGGTGCGTTCTTCCGCATCCAGGGCATCCAGCGCAGGACGAGACGATCCCATAGGCTGACCTGTGCACCAAGGCCGATGATCCCGCTATAGCCCTTGGGGAGTTTGACCTCCAGGCGCGCCTGCTGCCAAAGTCGCATCATGTTCAGGGCATAACGTTGGAACTGTTGACCGGTGGCGGTGAGTGTCACCCCGGAATGGCTGCGGTTGAACAGGCTGCGCCCCAATTCCTCTTCCAGACCGCGAATACGGGCGCTGATGGTGGACTGCGTAACGTTCAGTTTTTCCGCTGCCTTGTTAAAGTTACCGGTGTTCGCGATTTCGATGAATGTTCTAATTTGATCCAGATGCATAGGGCGTCTCCGCAAAGGCTATCGATATTTTCGATCATTCTGCGATAAATAAATCGTTTCTCAAATAGCCAATCTTTGGCCATCTATAGGGGCATCACCCATTTAGGATCGGGCGGTTACGTTCCGCCCCATAGAAAGATGCATGTTCGTCACCCAATCTGGCTACGTAAGGCAGGCGCTCCCGGCGCCGAAGCTTTTGCAATTCTATTCACCTTTGAAAGCTTTGCCCGCGCGACGATGTCCTCGGTCCTGCCGCTCGATGCCCTGCGATATCTGGGTGATGCCAGCTCGGTCAGCAGCCTCTATTTTCTGATTGGTCTGGTCGGCATTGCCTGTGGCTTTTGCGTGCCCTTGTTTATTCAGTGGACGGCCCGGCGGTGGGTTTATACAGGCGGGGCGCTGATTTTGGCGGCTGCGCCGGCATCCATGATGGCGGGTACGCTGGAAGGCCAGATTGCGGGCATGTTGTTCCGGGTCATCGGGACGGTCACCCTGACCATCTGCCTCAACCTCTATGTGCTGGACTATATCGCCAAGCATGAACTGAGCAAGGCAGAGCCCAAGCGGGTTTTCTATTCTGCTGTGGCCTGGACGACCGGCCCTGCCCTCGGCACCTTTCTCTATACCCAGGTTGCCCCGGAAGCAGCCTATGCCACGGGGCTTGCATTCGCCCTGATCAGCCTGACCTATTTCTGGCGCTTGCGCCTGTCGGACAAGTCGCCGATCGGGGCAGCGCGCAGGCCCGCCCCCAATCCATTGGCGAATATCGGGAAGTTCCTGCGGCGTCCGCGTCTGGTTCTCGGCTGGATTGTTGCCCTGGGGCGCAGTTCCTGGTGGGCCATGCTGTTTATCTATACGCCGATCTTTGCCGTGCAGACAGGGCTTGGCGCGATGGTGGGCGGGATGCTGGTCTCCACGGCGTCCGGGTTCTTGTTCCTGTTGCCGCTGCTGACGCGCTTTTTGCGGGCCAAAGGTTTGCGCCGCGTCCTGACCCTGGGCTTTGCGGGGGCAGGCCTGTCAACCGCGGCAATCGCGGCCACTATCGACTATCCCTATGTAGCGGTCGGTTTCCTGTTGTTGTCCGCCGTTTTTGTGGTGCTGCTGGATCTTGTCGGGAATATGACCTTCCTGCTGGCGGTCAAACCGGGTGAACGGTCCGATATGACATCGGTCTATGCCACCTATCGCGATGTGGCGGAAATTTCTGCGCCGGGTGTGTTCTCCATTGTCCTGCGCAGCTTTGACCTGGCCGCCGTCTATCTGGTCACCAGCTTTGTCATGCTTGGGATGGCGAGACTGGCCATGGTTGTTCACCCGCGCCTGGGACTGGATCGCGCGTATGACAGCAAGTACCAGAATGCGGACAGGATCGCGGGTGCCGCAGGCAGTTAGGCGCGATTAGAAGGACAGTTTCATCCCGGCGTGGGTCTCCTCGAAACCCAGGGCTTCGTAAAAGCGTTTGGCATCCGGGCGGCGTATGTCGGTGGTGAGCTGCACAAGGCCGCAACCGGCGTCGCGGGCCTGTTCTATGGCATATTTGAAAACCCTCGTGCCGATTTGCTTCCCACGGTGCCTGGATGAAACGCGTACACCGTCGATCTGTGCGCGTTTCATACCCTTGCGGGCGAGACCGGGAATGATGGTCAACTGGATGCAGGCGACAACCTTGCCATCAATCTCCCCGACCAGAATGTCGTTGCCTTCCTGCGCCGTAATGGCGGCCATGGCCTCGGTATAGTCGGCGGCGAGAGGGCGGCTGTTGTCCTCGCGCGTTGCGCCGATTTCATCGTCGGCCAGAAGATCGACAATGGCGGGGAGGTCATCAGCCTCCGCATGGCGAAAGGAGAGGTCCGGCATCAGGCTATCCCTTCGGGTTTGGGGCCGCCGGTTGCCCAGTCCAGAAGCTCCACCGTGTGGACCATGGGGATTTCCGTGCCGCTGCTGATCTGGGTCATGCAGCCGATATTGCCGGCGGCAATCACATCGGGTTTCGTTGCCTCGATATTGGCGACCTTGCGATGTTTCAGCCTGTCGGCGATTTCCGGCTGCATCAGGTTATAAGTCCCCGCCGATCCGCAGCAGAGATGGCCTTCGGCGGGTGAGACAACCTCAAAACCCGCCTTTGTCAGAAGCTGTTTGGGCAGGTCGGTGATCTTCTGACCATGCTGCATGGAACAGGCGGAATGGTAGGCCACGCGCAGTTTTGCCGACGTCTCGGTTGCCGGTAACTCGATATCGTACAGGAATTCAGTGACATCCTTGGTGAGGGCCGAGACGCGGGCGGCGTTTTCCGCCATAGCCTCATCGGTGCGGAACATGAAGCCGTAGTCTTTTACCGTCGTGCCGCAGCCCGATGCGTTGATAATGATGGCATCCAGACCCTTGCCATCCATTTCCCTGACCCAGGCATTGATATTGGCACCTGCCTGGGCATGGCTTTTTTCCACCTTTCCCATGTGATGGACCAGCGCCCCGCAGCAACCCGCACCATCGGGGATAACAACGTCATAGCCGCAACGGGTCAGCAGGCGCACGGTGGCCTCATTAATTGCCGGGTCCAGAACTTGCTGCGCACAGCCTGTCATCAAGGCCACCCGCCCCTTACAAGCCCCATTCGCACGGTGGGTCTGGGGAATGTCGGCCAGGGACGGACGTTCCAGCTTTTTGGGCGCCATGCGGATCATGCCTTTCAGCCGTCCCGGCATTAGCGGGGCCAGCGGCCGTGCCAGCCAGGCCCCGGCAAGCGCGATGCGGAAAAGTCCCGGGTTGGGCAGGACGGTGGCCAATATGGTCCGTAGCATCCGTTCCGGCAGCGGGCGCTGATAAGTCTTTTCGATATGATGGCGGGCGTGGTCCACCAGATGCATGTAATTCACGCCCGACGGGCAGGTGGTCATACAGCTCAGGCAGCTTAGGCAGCGGTCGATATGTTTGACCAGTTTGTCGGACGCCGGTTTACCTTTCTCCAGCGTGTCCTTGATCTGATAGATGCGTCCGCGCGGACTGTCCAACTCGTCGCCCAGGGTGACGTAGGTCGGGCAGGTGGCCGTGCAAAAGCCGCAATGCACGCATTTGCGCAGGATGCTTTCCGCTTCCTGGATATCCGGGTCGGCCAGTTGGGCCAGCGTGAAATTCGTCTGCATTCCGTTATCCTCCCACCACCATACGGCCCGGATTGAACAGGCCGTGTGGGTCAAAGCTGGCCTTCAACCGTTTGGAAAGGGCCGTAAGGGCGGGGGGCTGCGGTTCAAAAACCGGGATGGCGGCGCGCAGATCTGCACTGCCGCGGATCAGGGTCGCATGTCCGCCGAATTGGGAAACGGCATCCCTGACAAGGCCGTCGGCGCCGGTCTTGGGCGCGTCCGTTGCCAGCCAGATCAGGCCGCCACCCCAATCCAGAAAGGCATCGACCCCCTTCAACTCGCGTAAGGCTGCGATGACCGAAGGGCCATTTGACGGGGCGGTGGAAATTTTCCAGACCACGCGGTCATCACCCGCCTGACAGAAGGGGGAGACGTCACGTATTTCGGTCCAGAAGGTGTTGCTGTTGTGGCTGTGGAGTTCTTCGGTTTCGCCGAAGCCCGCGAGGCGTTTGCGCAAGTCGTCACAGCGATAGGCCACTGACGGGGCGGGGCCTTCCACCCGGATGGCGATAAGCGAGGCTCCCGACTGACGGACATAATCGACCTGCGACAGGGCGGCGGCGGTTTCCGGCAGCCAGCAGGCGGCGGAAACCTCATTCGGGCTGTTGAGGGCGGATGCCATCGCCCGGGAGGCGTCTTTCAGGGCGACGCCCCGCACCAGAACAGTGCGGGACTTTTCCGGGCGCGGCAGAACCTTGACCGTGACTTCATGCATGGCCGCCAGCGTGCCCCAACTGCCGCAAAGCAGCTTACAAAGGTCATAGCCGGTGACGTTTTTCACCACGCGTCCGCCTGATTTGAAGGCTTCGCCCCGGCCAGAGACCGCCTTGAAACCGAGGAAATGGTCCCGTACCGCACCCGCCTGCACCCGGCGAGGACCGGCAAGATTGCTTGCGATCAGCCCGCCGATGGTTCCCTTGTTATCCCGGCTGCCGGTCAGCAATGCGCCATAGTTCGGCGGCTCGAATGCCAGCATCTGGTTTTTCTCGGCAAGTGCCGCCTCGATTTCCGCCAATGGCGTTCCGGCCCTGGCAGAGAGGATCAGTTCTTCTGGCTCATAAAGGGTGATGCCGCTGATCCCGCTCAGGTCCAGGTTCGTCGCAGTACGCTCGCTACGACCGATCGTGTCCTTGCTGTTCAGGCCGTGCAGATTTAGCGGCTTTTCTTCGGATGCCGCCCAGGATACGGCCTCAAGAAGTTGTTCCGGCGTCTCCGGTTTCAGGGTCGAAAAGTCAGTCATGAATGGCCCCTCAGAAACGCGGGATGTCGGGAAAGGGCAATTGCCCCTTGTGAATATGCATGCGGCCCAGTTCCGCACAGCGATGCAACTCCGGGAACACCTTGCCGGGGTTCAGATATCCGCCGCTGTCAAAGGCGCATTTGACTCGCTGTTGCTGTTTCAGGTCGGCCTCGTTGAACATGGACCCCATCAGGTCGCGTTTTTCAACACCGACCCCATGTTCCCCGGTCAGTACACCGCCGACTTCAACGCAAAGCTTGAGGATATCAGCACCGAATTCTTCTGCCTTGTCCAACTCGCCCGGCTTGTTGGCGTCATACATGATGAGCGGATGCAGATTGCCGTCGCCTGCATGGAACACATTGGCGACGCCCAATCCGTAATGATCGGACAAGCGGCGCATTTCCGACAGGACCTTGGGCAGTTGATGGCGCGGGATGGTCCCGTCCATACAGTAATAGTCCGGGGTGATCCGGCCGACGGCGGGGAAGGCGGCCTTGCGCCCGGCCCAGAAACTGAGCCGTTCCTCGTCAGTCTGGGAAATACGCAGGGATGTTGCACCTTTGCTTTCGGCGATTTCCTTCACCCGGTCGATCAGATAGTCCACCTCCGCTTCCGGACCGTCCAGTTCCACGATCAACAGGGCTTCCGCGTCCCGGGGATAACCCGCATTCACGAAATCCTCCGCCGCATTGATGGCGGGATGATCCATCATCTCCATGCCGCCGGGGATGATCCCCGCGCCGATGACGGCGGCAACGCAATCGCCTGCGGCCTCAGAACTGTCAAAGCCGATTAAAAGGGCGCGGGCTGTCTCCGGCCGGGGGAGCAGGCGCACGGTGACTTCGGTAACAACCCCTAACAGTCCTTCCGACCCTGTCAGCAGGCCCAGCAGGTCATAGCCACCGGAATCCATATGCTTGCCGCCGATACGCATGATCTCGCCGTTCATGGTGACCAGTTCGATGCCCAGCAGGTTGTTGGTGGTCAGGCCGTATTTCAGGCAGTGCACGCCGCCGGAGTTTTCCGCCACGTTGCCGCCAATGGTGCAGGCGATCTGGCTGGACGGGTCGGGCGCGTAATAGAAACCGTCGGCGATTACGGCGTTGCTGATCCCCAGATTGGTGACGCCCGGCTGGACCCGCGCACAGCGGTTGTCGTAATCGACTTCCAGGATACGGTTGAATTTGGACAAGCCCAGCAGGATGCCGTCGGCCAGAGGCAGCGCGCCGCCGCTGAGCGAGGTGCCAGCGCCGCGCGGGACAACCTTTACCCCATTCTCATGGCAGTATTTCAGCACGTCGGCCACCTGATCCACCGTTTCCGGCAGAACCACAATCAGCGGCAGGGTCTTATAGGCGGTGAGGCCGTCGGTCTCGAAAGGACGTAGTTCGTCTTCGTCGACAATCACGCCCTCGCCGGGCACGATCCGGCGCAAATCTTCAGCGATATTGAGACGACGCGCGATTACATCGGCGTCGGGTTTCGGCATTTCCATGAATGTCGATCCTATGCTCCCTGGGAAGCCTGACAAAGGCAGGCATTCTTCTCTTTGGCGAATACTATAAGTGCATACCACGAAGGCGAAAAGACCCTGCCCCAGTCTATTCTTGTGACGGGGGAGAAAGGATGCGCCCGACGGGGGCTTCCGTCGATCGTGGATTGCTGTCACAATTACCTTGGATTTTAGATAAAAGGCGAGTGGCGGTTCCAAGGGGACTTCCAGGTTATTTCAGTCCGCATGGGCATTGGGGGGCAAGTGGCGAAAAACAGCAGCACCGGGGCAGGGGCGCCCTTTCAGCGTTTGTCGACGATGTCGCAACGCGAGGATCACCGCTTTGATTTCTGGCGCAGTCTGCACCCCCTGATTGATCTCGAAATACCAGACCGGCAGAAGGCAAAGAACTATCGTGCGGAACTGCTTCATAGCGTCGGCGAGGACGGCACCGGCTTCGGCTTGACGCGCTCCGATGACACGATCGCGCATTTTGCCAAACCTGACGGTGCCTTCGTTCTCTTTACAATTCCATTGTCGGGCCAGGTGAACCTGGATTATGGACAGGATAGTCGGCAGACCCTGACGGCCTTGTCAGGCGTAACTGTGGTGGATGGTGCCCGGCCGATGACAACGGAAACAAGAGGGCTTTCCCATCTCTACCTGATGTTGGACCGTGACCGTGTCGTCCGGGCCCTTGGCGCGCGGGATGAGCTTTTGGCGGATGGCGTTGTTTCCCTGCCGCCGGGCGGGCTGACGGCCATGCTGGCATCTCATCTGATGACGATGGCACGTGAAGGGGAGCAATTCGACGCAGAAGCAGGCGAGATTGCCATGAAGGCGGCGGCGGATCTCGCCTTGGGGGCCATAGCACAGGCCGGTCGGGCCGATGCACCGCTGGATGGTGAGCGTCATGGCAGTGCGCTTTATGTGGCGGCATGCCGCTATATTGAACTGAACCTTGGTAATCCGGACCTGACCGCAGAGACGATTGCGCAGAGCCTGGGTTGCTCCCGCACTCATCTTTATCGTGCCTTTGAAAACAGGAACAGTGGCATAGGAGAACGCATTCGGGTGGCCCGCCTCACCTATGCGACAGGACTGCTGTCATTGGACCCGGCACGGCCTATCAAGCAAATTGCCCATGCGTCCGGTTATGGCTCGGCCGCGGCCTTTGCCCGTGCGTTTCGCGATCACACGGGGCTTAGCCCGACCGAATACCGGCTGAGGCCGTTGAGTTGACCGTCTTCTCTCGCGGAAATGCCAGCCATGGGACATCTGGTGGCATGATGGGACACACTGCATAGCCCATTCTGATTATCCTGCGGAAAAATATGACTTTTCCTCCATGACCGTCACCATGCGGACAGGAAGGGAAGGCTCCGGGGACATGAAATGAGCTTGCTGCAAACAACAGAAATAAAACCCGCCTCCTATCTGGCCGACCTGATGGCGGGTGGGCTGGCGGCGATGGACAATTTCCTTCTCTGCATTGCTTTCGCGGCCCTTCTGTTCGGGGGCAGTCTGGAGCCCTATCTGGGCCCCGGCTTAAGCCTCTTCCTGATTGGCTGTGCCATTACGGCGACTGTCGTCGCACTGACCTCCGGGTTGGCCTGCAACATTGCCGGAACCCAGGAAAAGGCCCCCGCGATCCTTGCAGGGTCAACCCTGCTTGTGACACTGCAGGATGCACGCCTGGGAAGCTCGGACGAACATATGATAACCGTGGTCGTGCTGATTGCATTGACCACATTCCTCTTCGGGGCTGTGTTGCTGTTGGTGGCGCGGTTCAATCTGGGGCGCTTCATCCAGCTTATCCCCTTTCCTGTTATCTGCGGGTTTCTTATCGGGGCCGGCTGTCTTCTTGTCCTGGCCGCGCTCAAGCTTGTGCTGAATCCGGCAGAGGGAATTTTTGCCGCCCTGTACGGCCTATCGGCATCGCAGGGCTGGTTGCTGGCGGCTGCCATCCTTGCGGGAATTGCCTTGTTTACTGTAATGCGCCTTGTCCCGGGTAGCGTCACACTGCCTGTGGCGATTGTGCTGATGGTGGCGGGGTTTTACGGCATTGCGCTGTTCTCAGGTCATGACATGGATATCCTGCGTCAGACCGGGTGGCTGTTCGATGTTCGAATGAGCCAGTCCGGCAACAGCTTCGACTTTTTGGAGGCTGTTCCGGATGTAGGCATGGTGCTGTCGGCATTGCCGCTTGTTCTGTCGGTGGTCTTCCTGTCGGTGGTTGCGGCGATGATGAACCTGCGCGCCCTTGATATCAGCGATCTGGGGCCGCTGGACCTACGCCGGGAGCTGCGGTCCCACGGAAAGGCGAATGTTGTGGCGGCCCTGGCTGGCGGGTTGCCGGGATACAGCATGGTGGGCCTCACGGTCCTTGGTGCGCGCTTCGGGGCGTCGTCGCGTCTTGCGGGGTTGACGGTCGGCGGGCTTTGCCTGCTGTCTGTCTATATCGGAACCGAAATCGTGGCCTGGCTGCCGAAATTCATTGTCAGCGCGATCATGCTGGTCGTCGCTTTTGAGTTTTTCAACGACTGGCTGGTCAGGCAGGTTCGATTCCTTGGCCGGGTTGACCTCGCCATCGTGGTTATTATCGCGGTCGTCATTACCCTTTTCGGTTTTCTGGAGGGGATTGCCGTCGGGATTCTCATTTCCTCTGTCGTTTTTGTTATCGAATATGCCCGCATTCCGGTCATCGACCGCATTGAAACGCTGGCAGAGCGCGGCTCGCCGGTACAGCGTGCGCCCGCCGCGCAGGAGTATCTGAGGGAGGTGGGGAAGAGTGCGATTATCTATCGCCTGAAAGGCTATTTGTTCTTCGGTTCTGCCAGCCGCGCCTGTGAGCAGATCCGACAGGATGTCCTGAGACGCGGCGGCATTGTGCGCCATGTGGTGCTGAACCTGGGCTATGTGCATGGGGCCGATGTTTCGACCCTGCAATCCCTGACGCGCCTGACCCAATTTCTGGACAGTCAGCGGATTACCCTGACCCTGTGCGGTGTTTCACTTCGCCGGAAGTCCTTCATAGGTGGACGGTTTCAGGATTTCCCGTCTGTGGAATTTGCTGCCACCACCAGCGATGCCGCAGAGATGCTGGAGGACCGCCTGATGGTGGGCTGGTCAGAGAATATGGGGCGCGATGACGACAGCGGCCTGCAGGGCCTTATGCGCCTGTGTGACACGGAGGCACGCGCGAAGGCGTTGTATGCCCATCTGCCCAAAGGTCATTTCAAGGATGGTGATGTGGTCTTCCATCAGGGGGACGCAGACCAGTCGGTGTTGCTGATCGACAGAGGGCGGGTGGAAATTGTCCATCAGGGAGGCGCAGACAGGCGCCGGACGCGTATCCGTACGTTTCTGCCGGGGGTTATGATTGGGGAGATGGCCTACTATCTGGGCCATGGCGTGAGAACGGCCAGCGCCATTGCCCGCGGGCAGACGGATGTTTGCTATCTGTCGCTACCAGCCCTGCGGCAATTTGCAAAAGACAGGGAAGAATGCCTGCGCCTGGAGGCGGCTTTCCATGAGTTGATGGCCGCGATGATGGCGGAACGTCTGGATTTCCTGAACCAACGGGTGGAGATGCTGGAACACCAGTAAGCTGTTGGCGCCTGCCTGCCCTCTCTGCCAACAGCGAAGGCCCGGCAAATGCCGGGCCTTCATTCTGCTTGTATCAGCCTGTCGTTACAGATTGAGACCGAATTTGGAGAAACCGTTTTCGCCCTGGCCCAGAACTTTTATCTTGTCACTGACAATGACGTCAGCCGCCGCGGGGGAGCTTTCAAAAGTTACCTGCACATCGCCGGGCAGGTCCTTGAACGTCCAGTTGTTGTCCGCGCTGGGGTCCAGTGTGCCCAGAGAGAAGATATAATTGGCAAGTACGGTGCGGTTCTCATCCGGTGCCTCGATGATGATGTTGGAACCATCGAGACCCGGGAAATGGCCGCCGCCGCTGGCACGGTAATTGTTGGTGGCAACGATGAATTTTGCCTTGGGGTCGATCGGCTTGCCATTGAAGCGCAGGTTCTTGATGCGATGCGCTTCCTGGTTCACCACTTCGCCATTCTTGTTGTAGCGGGCCGGTTCGCTGACATCGATCTCATAGGTGACGCCATCGATGACATCGTAGTTATAGCTGGGGAATTTGGGGTTCAACAGCGGCTGTTCGCCGCCGTCGGCTGAAATCCGGTTGAAGGCGCCAGCCGACATTTCCAGCCATTCCCGCACCGTTGCGCCATCAATCAGAACCGCACGCAACGTGTTGGGGTAGATGTAGAGATCAGCCACATTCTTTAGTGCGATCGCGCCCGGTTCGATGTTGGTGTAATAGTCCGGCCCGCCACGACCGCCAGCCTTGAAGGGCGCACCGGCGGACAGCACGGGGATGCCGTCATATTCACTGCCCTTTGTCAGGCGCTCCACATACCATTTCTGTGCGTTTGTCACGATCTGGATGCTGGGGTCGTCCTGGACCAGGGCAAAATAGCTGTGGATGCGTGCCGTAGTCTCGCCCACGCCTTCGCGCATATAGGCGATGGTCGCCTCATGCTCTTGTTTGATTGCGTCCAGGATATCCTGTTCCGCCTTGACCAGCGGGATGGCCTTGCGTCCTTCTCGTTTGTAGATGGCGCGGGTCTTGCCCGACGCATCTGCGACCGTCCATTTGCCCTTCGCATCCACATCCAGTGTCATATCGACCAAACCCAGATGGCTGCCCCAAAAACCGGGCATGACCACCGGAATACCATTGATGCTGCCCTTGGCGAGGTCAACGCCGGGCAGGTCTTTATACCCGTCGGAGGGGAAAACCTGATGGGCGTGACCGGTCAGGATCGCGTCGATTCCCGGAACCTTGGACAGGTAATAGGCGGCGTTTTCGTCCATGCCCTGTTCGGTTACCGCAGTCAGGCCCGAGTGGGGAACGGCGATGACGATATCCGCCCCTTTGGCCTTCATTTCCGGAACGAAGCGTTTGGCGGCTTCCACGATATCGCCGGTCACAACCTTGCCATCCAGGTTGGTCTTGTCCCATTGCATGATCTGGGGCGGGACGAAGCCGATCACGCCAATCTTGAGAGTATGTTTCTTGCCGTCGTGGTCCGTAACTTCCCGGTCGAGCAGGATATAGGGTGTGAAATAAGGATCGTTATTGGAGAGGTCGTCGTCGCCGTCCGGTTTATAGATGTTGGAGGAGACATAGGGGAAATTCGCGTCGTTAATGCTTTCCTTCAGGAAATCCAGGCCATAGTTGAATTCATGGTTACCCAGGTTGCCGGCATCATAGTCAAGCAGGTTCATGGCTTTATAGACCGGGTGAACCTCACCTGCCTTCAGGCCGTGTTCCTTGGCCATGTAATCGCCAAGCGGGTTGCCCTGGATCAGGTCGCCGTTGTCGATCAGGATACTGTTTGTCGCCTCGGCGCGGGCGTCGCGAATCAGTTTTGCCGTCTTTGCCAGGCCATGCGTGTCGGAATGGCGGTCGCGATAATAGTCATAGTCCGCCAGATGGACGTGAATATCCGTCGTTTCCATGATGCGCAGGTCAACGGTGGCCGCGAAAGCCGAAGAGGCGCTGCCCAGCAATAAAGCAGCCGTGAAGGAAAGCCCAAGCCTTTTCATAATCTATCCCCAATAAAGCGATTCTTGACCATAAGGTCAGTAATTCGCGGTAGGATAGCACCGAATTCGAGGCGAGTCTTGAGGCTTTCGCGGCTGTCAGAATACTGTCATGAAAGGCTGGTTTTTGGAGGGGGGAACCGGAAACGACAAAACCGCGCCGAAGCGCGGTTTTTGATCGTATCTGTTCCAATCGGCCTTGGCCGACTGGCAACAAAACTTAGCCCTGGCGTGCTTTGAAACGCGGGTTGGTTTTGTTGATCACGTACACCCGGCCCTTGCGGCGGATGACGCGGCAGTTCTTGTCACGCTTTTTAAGCGTCTTCAGCGAGCTGGCGACTTTCATCTTATTTCTCCTGCAAGCTGCCACGAGTAGCCCCGGGCGCGCGGGTTATCCAAATTCGCGGCGGAACATAAGGATGGGCGGGGGGACTGTCAACAGGTAGTTTTGCCCGAAAGGTGTTTTTCGGCCTAAATTGTTTCACTTCCCCGGGTCGCATGGATACGCATATAGCGCAACTCCCCGGATTCCAAGGCGCGTACCAGCCGCAGCCAATATTGCGCCTCATGCATCAGTTCATTGACCGTGTCGCGGTCCAGGTCCGACTTTTGGAGTTGATTCACATAGGTCGACCAACCGTTCAGCACCAGCGTGCGGTATTCGTCGGTCCTGTCCTCATGAATATGAAGGTTCATGCTGAGGTTCAGCACGGCACGCTTATATTCCGCCATGGTCCATGGCAGCGGCTTGGTCGGGTGGTTTTCCTGCCAGATCGCAACTGGGCGCGCGTCAATCGAATCGGGTTGCTTGAGGACATAGTCGGTGATCAGAAGGTGCCCGCGCGGCTTCAGGGAATTGAAGGCCTTTTCGATCAGGCTGCCTCGGCTAGGATAGGCGAACATGGACTCGCGGATCATGATTGCGTCGTAACGCTTTTCCGGCAATTCCAGCTTGTTCGGATCAAAGGTCTGGATCGGGGCCCTTTTTTCCATGCCATGCTTGATGGAAAGGTCGTTGGCGAGGTTGGCGAGTTCCGGGTCTGCCTCCATCCCCTCAATCCACAGGTTGAATTGCTTGGACAATTCGCGAGTGCCACCGCCCAATCCCGCACAGAGGTCCAGAACGGTCTTCGTTTCGTTCAGTCCCAAAGGTTTGGCGAGCATCATGGTGTATTCGGTGCCGCCCGGATGAACGACCTCTTCCTGGTCTTCCCCGCCCCAGAGCCTGGTCAGGAAGGACACGCGGCTTTCCGGCCAGTTCGTATCCTCTTCTTCGACGTCATCCACATGAATGGCATTGCTGTCCGAATGATCCGGATCATCGCGCTCGAGCTTCAGATACGACTCAGCATCAACGCCCTCCCACCACGCCTTGAAGCGTAACCGGAAGGGAATCTTCGGTTTATCTTTTGGGCTCTTTGGCGCCATCTGGTTAAAAAACCCCGAAACTCCAGGACATTACTTAACCTATTCTTTTACGATTCGCGTGCCAAGAAAAGAATGTTTGTTTTTTAGGCTAAATTCCGAAGCGAAAACGGGGGCTCAAGAAAAAGCCCCGCTGAATTAGCGGGGCTTTTATTTGAAACGTTCAAATCACACTCAACGATCAACTGTCGCCGGCAGTTTTGATTTCGGTTTCTTTGCCCGGCGGGTTTCCGGATAGCTGAAGGTCAGTTTGTTTTCTTTTTCATCCACGCCAATCCTGGCAATGCCGCCATTTTTCAGCTTGCCGAACAGCAATTCTTCCGACAGCGGCTTTTTGATATGCTCCTGGATCACACGGGCAAGAGGCCGAGCGCCATAAAGCTTGTCATAGCCTTTCTTGGCCAGCCACTCCCGTGCTTCGTCGGTCAGTTCGATGGTGACCGAGCGGTCTGCCAACTGGGTTTCCAACTGGAAGACGAACTTGTCGACCACACGGTGGATCACATCCTCGCTCAGGTGGCTGAACGGAATGATGGCATCCAGGCGGTTGCGGAATTCCGGTGTGAACAGGCGGTTGATCGCCTCTTCATCGTCACCGATCCGTTCTTCCCGTCCAAAGCCGATGGCGGGTTTTGCAAGGTCGGCGGCACCGGCATTTGTCGTCATGATCAGGATGACATTGCGGAAGTCGACCGTCTTGCCGTTGTTGTCGGTCAGCTTGCCGTAATCCATCACCTGCAGCAGGATGTTGAACAGGTCCGGGTGGGCCTTTTCAATTTCGTCCAGCAGCAGCACGCAATGGGGCGTCTGGTCAATGGCATCCGTCAACAGGCCGCCCTGATCAAAGCCGACATAGCCCGGAGGCGCACCGATCAAACGGGAGACCGTGTGGCGCTCCATATATTCGGACATGTCGAAGCGTTTCAGCTCGATCCCCATGGTTTGCGCCAACTGGCGGGCAACCTCGGTTTTACCAACGCCGGTGGGGCCGGAGAAGAGATAGGAGCCGATCGGCTTGTCCGGTTCACGCAGACCCGCACGGGACAGTTTGATCGCAGCCGTCAGGGCATCAATCGCCTTGTCCTGACCATAGACCATGGTTTTCAGGTCACCCTTCAGGCTTTTCAAGGCCTTCCGGTCGTCACGCGAGACCTGCTTCGGCGGGATACGGGCCATTTTGGCGACCACATTTTCCACATCCTTGGTACTGACGGTCTTTTTCCGTTTGGACGGGGCCAGCAGCATCTGGGACGCCCCGACCTCATCGATCACGTCAATCGCCTTGTCCGGCAGTTTCCGGTCGTTGATATAGCGCGAGGACAATTCGACGGCGGATTTGATCGCATCGTTGGTATAGCGAACCTTGTGATGCTCCTCGTAATAAGGCTTCAGGCCCATGAGGATTTTCACCGTGTCGTCTTCGCTGGGCTCGTTCACGTCGATTTTCTGGAACCGGCGGCTAAGCGCGCGGTCCTTTTCGAAATAACCGCGGAACTCCTTATAGGTGGTGGAGCCGATGCAGCGCAGGGTGCCGCTGGCCAATGCCGGTTTCAGCAGGTTGGAGGCGTCCATGGCCCCGCCGGAGGTGGCGCCTGCGCCGATCACGGTGTGGATTTCGTCGATGAAAAGGATTGCGCCCGGGTATTCTTCCAGTTCCTTCATCACCGCCTTCAGGCGTTCTTCGAAGTCACCGCGATAGCGGGTCCCGGCCAGCAACGCGCCCATGTCGAGCGCAAAGATTGTGTCTTTTTCGAGGACTTCCGGCACCTCTGCATCCACGATGCGCCGCGCAAGACCTTCGGCGATGGCGGTTTTGCCGACACCCGGGTCACCCACCAGCAGCGGGTTGTTCTTCGTGCGGCGGCACAGAATCTGGATCGTGCGATCGACCTCATTTTCACGCCCGATTAGCGGATCGATCTTGCCGCTCTTGGCCTTTTCATTGAGGTTGATGCAATAGGCATCCAGGGCCTCATGCCCCTTTTTGTTGACGTCCTCGGCCTGGGCATCTTCATCCGCGCCGCTTACTGCGGCGGCAGCCGGGTCGTTCATACCGGGGGCCTTGGCAATGCCATGGCTGATATAGGTGACCGCGTCATAGCGGGTCATATCCTGGCTTTGCAGGAAGTATACCGCATGGCTTTCCCGTTCGGAGAAAATGGCGACCAGCACATTGGCGCCGGTTACTTCTTCACGACCCGAGGATTGAACATGCACGGCGGCGCGCTGCAGAACACGCTGGAACCCGGCCGTCGGCTTCGGTTCCTCATCGGCAGTTCCGATCAGGTCGCCCAGGTCATTGTCGAGATAGTCGATGATATCGGCGCGCAACTGATCCATATTGACGTCGCAGGCGCGCAATACAGCAATCGCATCCTGGTCCTCCGTCAAGGACAGAAGCAAATGTTCCAGGGTCGCATATTCGTGTCGTCTCGCACCCGCATAAGCGAGCGCGCGGTGCAGTGTTTCTTCTAACGACTTGGACAGCATGCCTCGAACTAACCTTTCTCCAGACCGCAGTATCGGTCGGTTTGCTCAGTCTTTTTCCAAGGTGCATTGCAGCGGGTGCTGCTCCTGGCGGGCCAGGTCCATGACCTGGGTAACTTTCGTTTCGGCAATTTCATAGGGGTAGACCCCACAGATGCCGACGCCGCGCTGATGCACATGAAGCATAATCCTGGTGGCTTCCTCCCGGCTCTTGTTAAAGAGACCTTCCAACACGTAGACGACAAACTCCATGGGGGTGTAGTCGTCATTCAGCATGAGCACTTTGTACATGGACGGTTTTTTCGTCTTGGGGCGGGTTTTGGTGACCACCCCTGTCTTACCACCGCCATCGCGCTCGTCCTCATCCCGGGACATGAAAACGTTTCGCGTCATCACACTCCTTTTTCATTGGGGCGTCCCCCAATAGTCCTAATTTTACCGCTCTACCGTTAACAGGTAGTGAATATCCCACGTCCCATTATATTGGTCGATTCTATTAATTTTGAAAGGGGAGGAGCCGACGCAGAGGCAAAAACTTTTGTGAAACCGCCTGTTTTCCACCGATGCCCTGCTTAGGTCGTATAATCTTGTCCATCAGGTCAGCTAATTCGGTCCGCGGGTGGTGGCTGCACACCCATCAAAAAATTGTATCCACCGCAAGAAGCGGGTGTCCGATGACGTCCCGGCTGTTCATTGTGACGACTGTTAATGGCTGATGATGCGGAAAAGGGAAGTTCATGAGTTACGCGATGTGGGCGGCATTGTTCGGTTTGGCGATGTTATGGGGCGGGGCCTTCGTTTTTGTCGGCTATGCGCTGGATTATCTGGACCCGCTGGCGGTGGTGGCATTGCGTGTTTCTCTGGCGGCCCCGGTGCTATGGGTGGTTGTCCTGTTGAAACAGATTGCCCTGCCGCGATCGTCCTGGATATGGCTGGGGTTTATCGCCCTTGGCGTGATCAATAATGCCGTACCATTTTACCTGATCACCTGGGGGCAGCAGCATATCGACAGCGGCCTTGCATCGCTGTTGAACGGGGCAACGCCAATGTTCGGTGCGATTCTGGCGCATTTTCTGACAGAGGATGAAAAGCTTTCCCTGACAAAAATTGCAGGACTGGTCCTGGGCTTTGTCGGCGTGGCCTTGCTGATGCAGCCGTCGGTCGTGGTCAGCATGGACGCCCTTTTGGGACAACTGGCGGTTCTGGGCGGGGCCCTGTCCTATGCCTTTGCGGGCATGGTTGGCAAACGGCTGCGTAATGTGCCGCCGATGATGACCGCAACGGGACAGTTGACGGCCTCTTCGCTGATCTTGCTGCCAACCTGTTATCTGAGTGGCGGTTTTGCCACGGCCACGTGGTCGCCTTCGCTTTGGATGGTCCTGGCGGCTCTGGCCGTGGCCAGTACGGCAATTGCCTATCTGCTCTATTTCACGCTGATCAAACAGGCAGGGGCGACCAACGCCATGACGGTGACCCTGCTGATCCCGCTTTTTGCAACCGTGATGGGGATGGTCTGGTTGGGTGAGCGCCCGACGATGATCAGTTGGGTCTCCATGGTCCTCATTCTGACAGGCGTCGGTTTGGTGGTGCGCGGCGGGCGCCGGAAAGTTTTGCGGGCACCCGCCAAAGGCACAATCTGACAGCTTATTCCACTGTCATCATGATTTTGCCCATATGGGCGCTGGTTTCCATCAGGGCATGGGCCTGGGCGGCTTCGGCCATGGGGAAAGTCTTGTGGATGATCGGTTTGATCTTGCCCGCATCCAACAGCGGCCAGACCCGGTCTTTCAGGGCCTTGGCGATGCCTGCCTTCACGTCATCCGGTCGCGGACGCAGGGTGGAGCCGGTAATCGTCAGCCGGTCGGTCAGAACGCGCCGGAAATTGATTTCCGCCTTCGGGCCACGCAGGAAGGCCAGGAAGTTGTAGCGCCCGTCGGATGCCAGCACATCGATCCCGCCCTGAATATAGTCCCCGGCAACCATATCGAAGATCACATTGACGCCTTTGCCGTCGGTGGCGGCCTTGACGGCCTCGACCCAGTCTTCGGTCTTGTAGTTGATGGCATGGTCCGCGCCCAGGTCGCGGCAGAACCGGCATTTCTCTTCGGAGCCTGCGGTGACAATTACTTTTGCGCCAAAGGCCTTGGCCAATTGAATGGCTACTGTGCCGATACCGCTGCTGCCGCCATGCACCAGCAGGGTTTCACCCGCCTGCAGATGGGAACGGTCGAAAACATTGGTCCAGACCGTGAAGAAGGTTTCGGGCAGAGCCGCCGCCTGAACCATATCAAAGCCCTCGGGCACCGGCAGGCAGTGGTCTGCATGGGTCAGGCAGTATTCCGCATAGCCGCCGCCCGGTGTCAGGGCGCAGACCTTGTCGCCGACCGTCAGGTTTTTGACCTTGTCGCCAACCGCCGCGACCGTACCCGCAACTTCAAGGCCCGGCAGGTCCGATGCGCCCGGAGGCGGTGGGTAGAGGCCCGCGCGCTGCATAACGTCGGGCCGGTTGACCCCCATGGCGGCAACCTTGATCAGCACCTGCTCCGGCGCTGGTGCTGGCACGGCTCGGGTAGCGGACTTCAGGACGTCCGGTCCACCGGGTTCAGAAATTTCAATGACGGTCATTTCTGCAGGCAGCGACATGCACCTTCTCCCTTGCATGGATATTTACAGGTGCCGATACTGACCATTGCAAAGCGCAAAGTAAATACGGATGGCAGCCATGGATACAGATGATTTGGAACCGAACCGGTCGGTCTTGGGCGAGCCCAAGGATCTGGAAGTTCTGTCGGTTACGGCACTGGAGGAATATATCGTCGAACTGGAGGCGGAAATAACGCGTGTCCGCAAGGCGATTGCAGGCAAGCATTCCGCGAAAACGGCGGCAGAGTCCTTCTTCAAGTCGTAAAACTTTTTATGTTGCAGTTGCGAAAAGTCCCGACTGCGTTAGAATTTTCGCAAATCCAAATTCATGCAGGGAGTATCAGGGATGCTTAAGGGTAAAGTCGCAGTTGTAACCGGGTCGACCAGCGGTATCGGGCTTGCCATGGCCAAGGCGTTGGCGGGGCAGGGGTGCAACATCATGTTGAACGGCCTGGGCGATGTGGCGGCAATCGAGGCGACACGCAAGGCCTTGGCCGATGAGACCGGCGTCGAGGTTGCGTTCAACGGCGCGGATATGTCCAAGCCCGACCAGATCAGGGGGCTGATCCAGGAGACGGCGGACCGTTTTGGCGGCCTGCATATTCTGGTCAATAATGCAGGGATTCAGTATACCTCCTCCATCGAAGAATTCCCGGAGGATCGCTGGGATGCGATTATCGCGATCAACCTGTCGTCGGCGTTCCATTCCACAAAGGCCGCATTGCCGCATATGAAGAAGGCTGGCTGGGGCCGGGTCATCAATACCGCCTCTGTGCATGGTCTGGTTGCCAGCATTCATAAAGCCGCCTATGTGGCGGCGAAACACGGCATCATGGGGCTGACCAAGGTGACGGCGCTGGAAACGGCGGAAGACCCGATCACCTGCAACGCTATCTGCCCCGGTTGGGTGCGGACCGAACTGGTTGAAAAACAGATCGCTGCACGGGCCGGTGAGGCCGGATTGAGTGTTGAAGACGCTGCCCGCCAGTTGGTGGAGGAAAAACAACCCTCTAAAACCTTTGTGACGCCGGAAATGCTGGCGCAGGTGGCGGTATTCCTCTGTTCCGATGCGGCATCGCAGATGACTGGCGTCAGTGTCCCGGTCGATGGCGGCTGGACTGCACAGTAGAAAAATATAATAAAAACATGGGGTTGCCGGGTGGATTGCAAATTAATTTGCAGTGTTAACGCCTTGTTAGGGAAGATAGGTTACAAATTAGTTGTCTACCCCAAGGCCCAATTCCCACCCTTACCCATTGGGCCGAGTGACACTCTAAGACCCCTGTTCGACTGAGCCGCTTTACCCAAAGCGGCTCTTTTTTTGCCTGTATCGGGCCAATGAAATTATCCTGTAGAATGCTATCTTTCTTTAACGTCCTGTTAGGGTTTTCATCCTATAGTGAGGTTGTCTACCCCAAGGCCCATACCCACCCCTTACTATATGGGCCGAAGCGACACTCTAAGACCCCTGTTCAACTAGAGCCGCAATTTGCGGCTCTTTTTCTTTGTTGAACCAAGTGGTCAGGACTTCACCCGCAGGCTTTTCGGGTCATAAAGCGGGGACAGGCTGGCCCTGGCCGTAAAGCGCTGTCCGGCGACTTCGATTTCGAACGTCCCATCATCTACAAAGGCCTTGTCGATGATAGCCCCGTCCTGGCTGACATAGCCCAGGCCAATCGCGCTGCCGATGCTGTGCCCATAACTGCCGGAGGTCAGGCGTCCGACGATCTCGCCATTCCGCCAGATCGGCTCATCGTGGTAGAGCATGGGTGCCGTATCCTCCAACTGGAACTGGACCAGACGCCGGGTCAGGCCATCGGCCTTTTGTCGTTCCAGAACCTCGCGCCCGATGAAGGGGATATTGGTTTTCAATTTACAGGCAAAACCCAATCCCGCCTCCAGGGGTGTATCCTCGTCAGCAATATCATGACCCCAGTGGCGGTAACCCTTCTCTGACCGAAGCGAGTCGATTGCATGGGTGCCACAAAGTTTCAGGTCGAAGGCCTTGCCAGCCTCCACGATGGCATCGAAGACATGGGTGGCAAACTCTGTAGGGATATACAGCTCCCAGCCCAATTCCCCGACGTATGTGATGCGATGGGCGCGGACCCGGGCCATGGCGAGGTCGATTTCACGGGCCGTGCCGAAGGGGAAGGCCTCATTGCCGAGGTCGGTATCGGTTAACGTTTGCAGCAGGGCGCGGCTGTTCGGGCCCATGACACTGAGGACGGCTTCGCCGGAGGTTACATCGGTGACGGTGACAAAAGCATCGCCTGGAATATGGCGTTTCAGCCAGGTCAGGTCGCGGGTTGCAACCGCCGTGCCGGTGACGACCAGATAGCGGTCATGGGCAAGGCGTGTGACGGTAAGGTCCGCTTCGATCCCGCCGCGCTCGTTCAGCCATTGGCTATAGACGATCCGGCCCACCGGCACGTCCACGTTATTTGCGCAGATAGTCTGCAGCACGGCCTCGGCGTCGCGGCCCTGGACCATAAATTTGGCGAAGCTGCTTTGATCGAACAGGCCCACATTGTTGCGTACGGCCAGATGCTCGTCGCGCCAATGGGGGAACCAGCTTGCCTTGCCCCAGCTATAGTCATATTCCGGTTTTACACCATCTGGCGCAAACCAGCCCGGGCGCTCCCAACAAGCACTTTCGGCAAAGCAGGCCCCCTGCGCCGCCAACCGGTCGTGCAGTGGGGTTTTACGGATATTGCGGGCGGTTTCCGCCTGCAGATGCGGCCAATGCATGCCGTAGAGGCGGCCCAGGGATTCCGTTGAGCGTGTCTTGAGATAGCGTGGGTTAGCCTGGAAAGCGGCCATGCGGCGGATGTCCACATCCCACAGATCCATGGGCGGATGGCCGTTGATGATCCATTCGGCGAGCGCCTTGCCTGCGCCGCCTGCGGACTGGAAGCCGGTGGAGTTGAAGCCCGCCGACACGTAGTAGTTTTTGAGATTGGGCGCTTCGCCCAGAAGGTAACGGTTATCCGGGGTGAAGCTTTCCGGGCCGTTGAAGAATTTCCGAATGCCGACCGATTGCAGGGCGGGCACGCGCTGCATGGCCTGTTCAAGGATCGGCATGAAATGTTCCATGTCTTCCGGCAATTCGTCGAAACAGAAGTCTTCCGGAATACCGTCGGCCCCGCCCCAGGGCTTGGACCGGTATTCGAAGCCGCCGATCAGGAGCTTGCCGGTATCTTCCTTGTAATAGGTGCGGTCGTCGGGCACGCGAAGGACGGGCAGGTCGCTTGGAACATCCGCCATGTCCTCTGTGATAATATAGAAATGCTCACAGCCATGCAGGGGAATATCAACGCCGCTCTTTCGACCAAGTTCCCAGCCCCACAGGCCGCCGCAGTTGACCACATGGCGCGCCATGATGGTTCCCTGTTCCGTCTCGACGCCGACGGCGCGGTCGTCTTCGGTCAGGACATTGAGGACCTTTACGTTTTCCAGCAGTTGCGCGCCATACATACGCGCACCCTTGGCCAGCGCCGTGGTGGTGTCGATGGGGTTACCCTGCCCGTCACCGGGGATATAGATGCCGCCGACGGCATCGTCCACGTTCAACAGCGGCCAACGTTCTTTGGCCTCTTCCGCACGCAATTCCTGGATGTCCAGGCCGAAAGTACGGGCGGTGGACATCTGCCGGCGCAACTCCTCCATCCGGCCGTCATGGGTGGACACCGTGACTGAGCCGTTTTGTTTGATGCCTGTCGGTTGTCCGGTCTCCTCCTCCAACTGATAGTAGAGGTCCGCGGTGTAGCGGGCCAGCAGGGTCATGTTGAGGGAACTGCGCAATTGTCCGATCAGGCCCGCTGCATGCCAGGTCGTACCGCATGTCAGTTGCTTGCGTTCCAACAGGACCACATCCGATTGTCCCATTTTGGCGAGATGATAGGCGAGCGAGCAGCCGACAACGCCGCCCCCGATTATGACGACTTGTGCTTGCTTGGGCAGGCTCATGGCTGCGGCCTCTTCCTTCGGGTTGGTGATTGTTTGAAGGATACAGCCTTTGCCATATCAGCAACAAATCGATAAAAAAGATAAAACAAATAGGTCTAGACGATGAATTATAAACGCCTGCAGGCCTTTCACACTGTGGCAACCCATGGCAGCTATACCAAGGCCTCTCAGGCCATGAATATTTCCCAGCCGACCCTGTCCGACCATATCCGTGCGTTGGAAGAAGAATATGGTGTCCGGCTGTTTCGTCCCAGGGGGCGGGGGATTGAATTAACCGCGCTTGGTGTGCGTTTGCTTGAGTGTACCCAGCGTCATGCCGTCATCGAGCAGGAGATGGATGGCGTTCTGCGCGCGGCCGGGTCGTTGACGACGGGCCGACTGATGGTCGGGGCCCCTGCACCGCACAATATTCTGCCTCTGCTGGGGCATTTCAGCCGCCAGTATCCGGGGATCGAGGTAACATTGACGCTGGGAAACGATCGCCAGTTGCGCCGTGATCTGGATGAGGGGCGGATCGACGTCGCCGTACAGTCGGAAGGTAGCCTCAGGGATAAGGATCATCACGCGCTTCTGAAGCGTTCGGTCCATCGCGCCGTCGTGCCCGTCGGCGATCCATGGGCGCACAGAAAAAGCGTCACCATGGCGGAGTTGTGTTCGCGGCCCCTGATCCTGCGGGAAGAGGGGTCTTCAACGCGGGCGGCTCTTGAACAGGCGCTTGCGGATCGGGGGATGCGCCCGACGAGATTTATGGAAATCGGAAGTCGCGAAGGGGTGCGTGAGGCGGTGGCGGCAGGCTTTGGCGTTGGCATCATCGCGGATACCGAATTGGGGCATGATGACCGCCTTTGCGCCATCCGGATTCGCAATGCTTCACTGGCTGTATCTGAATACCTTGTGTGCAAAAAGGAGATTCAGGAAGACCGGATAATTGCGGCGCTTTATGCCGTATTGGCGACGGGGTAGATCGAAATTTTGAGTCTGAAATTTGTTTAAAAACAATTGTTTATTTTAAATTTGGCAAAGGCGTGTAAAAAAAATGTCACCTTTGCCATTTTTTTACTTTGACGTCTCAATCAGGTGCGGCTAACGTTCGTTCCGCAGGTAAGCAAGTTGAACAGGGGAACGGAAAATCGGACGGGGGAAAAATCCGAATTCCGTATGTTCAAAAAAGGCTTGAGGGAGGGGTCGCTACGGCGACCCCTTTACTTCTTTCAGGGGATAGCCAGGGCGCCCCTCTTTCTCAAAATCCCAAGCTTTCGAAGTTTATTATCGGTTGAGCGTGAGCAAGACCGGCGTTACCTTTTCCGCAATGCGATAAAGAGAACAAGGGACGCTGGGGAGACATGGTCAAACCCGATTTTTTGAATTTCAATACGCTGGCGCTGCACGCGGGGCAGCAGCCGGACCCTGCCACAGGCGCGCGCGCCGTACCGATCTATCAGACCACATCCTATGTGTTCGATAGTACGGAACATGCCGCCGCATTGTTCAACCTGGAACAGGCGGGCCACATTTATTCCCGTATTTCCAATCCCACCGTTGCGGTGCTGGAGGAAAGGCTGGCGGCCCTTGAAGGCGGTGTCGCTGCTATCTGCACGGCAAGCGGCCATGCGGCGCTGTTCCTCGGCATTTCCACATTGATGGGGCAGGGCGGCCATATTGTGGCGTCCCGGGCGCTTTATGGTGGCTCCATCAACCTGTTCACCCATACCCTGCCGCGCTTTGGGATCGAAACCACCTTTGTCGACCCGCGGGACCCGGAAGCCTTCAAGGCGGCGATCCGTCCGGAAACGCGGCTGGTCTTTGGTGAGTTGCTGGGCAATCCGGGGCTGGAAGTGCTGGATATCGAGGCCGTGTCCAAGGTTGCCCATGATGCCGGGGTGCCGTTGATGATCGATGCCACCTTCAACACGCCCTACCTCTGTAAGCCATTTGATTATGGTGCGGATTTCACGGTTCACTCGGCCACCAAATGGCTGGGCGGGCATGGTGTTGCCATGGGCGGTGTACTGGTGGATTCCGGTCGCTTCGACTGGTTCGCCAATGACAAGTTCCCGACCATGACGGAACCCTATGCCGGCTATCACGGTATCGTCTTTGCGGAAGAATACGGCCCTGCCGGTTTCATCATGCGGGCGCGTGCGGAAGGCCTACGCGATTTCGGTGCGGCGATGAGCCCGGCCAATGCCTTCTATCTGTTGCAGGGGATCGAGACCCTTCCGGTGCGTATGGACCGCCACGTGTCGAACGCGGCGAAGATTGCGGAATTCCTGGCCGGTCATGAAACGGTCGCCTGGGTGAACTATCCGGGGCTGGAAAGCCATCCGGATCACAAACTGGCACAGAAATATCTGCCGAAGGGGCCGGGCTCCGTTCTATCCTTCGGTGTGAAGGGTGGCCGCAAGGCGGGTGCCAAATTCATTGAAAGCCTGAAGGTCTTCAGTCATCTCGCCAATGTGGGCGACGCGAAATCGCTTGTCCTGCATCCGGCCAGCACCACCCATCAACAGCTTTCCGCTGAACAGTTGACGGCAGCCGGTATCGGTGAAGACCTGATCCGCATGTCCGTCGGTCTGGAAGATGTGGATGACCTGATTGTTGATTTGAGCAAGGCCCTGCGGGCCGCATCGAAGGTGGCCGGCTGATGGAATTCACGGTTAACAATACGAAAATTTTCGCCAATACGGGCGGGAATGAATTTGACGCGTCCAAACCGGTGATCATCCTGGTGCATGGCGCGGGCATGGATCATACGGTTTGGGGCGCGCAGTCCCGCTATTTGGCAAATCAGGGCTTTTCCGTCCTGTCGATCGACCTGCCCGGTCACGGCAGAAGCGGCGGTGAGGTGCCGACCTCCATCGACGCGCTGGGGGATTTCCTGGCCGATCTTATTAAGGTATCCGGTGCGGATAAGGCTGTCCTTGTCGGGCATTCCATGGGGGCACTGGCCTGTTTGCAGGCCGCTGCTGTCCATCCGGATCAGGTCAGCGGTCTCGTGCTGTGCGGCGTGGCGGCGGAAATGCCCGTCCATCCCGACCTGCTGGCATTGGCGGAGGCCAATGACATCCGTGCGGCAGAGCTTATCGCCTCCTGGGGGCATGGCAGTGCGGCACAGAAGGGCGGCAATGTGGCGCACGGCGTCTGGATGGTCGGTGCGGCGGTGCGGCTGCTGGAGAAATCCCCGCCGGGGTCTCTGGCGAAGGACCTTGCGGCTTGTGACGCTTATAAAATTGCGGTGGAACAAGCGGGCAAGGTCAAATGCCCGACCCTGTTGCTGATGGCGGCAGAGGACAAGATGAGCCCGGTCAAGGTAGCAGCCCCGCTTTTGGAGGCGATCAAGGATGTGGAGCAGCATGTTATCAGCGGCAGCGGCCATATGATGATGCTGGAAGCACCGGAAATCGTGCGGCAGACCCTGAGGGATTTCGCCCGGGGTGTTTCGGCAAAACAGGCGGTGTAAACGTGACTGCGGTGGACCGGCCAAGGCGTGAGGATTTCCCGCATATCCGGGAAATACCGACCCGCTGGATGGACAATGACGTTTATGGTCACGTGAATAATGTGACCTATTATTCTTTCTTCGACACGGTGGTAAACCGGCATCTGATTGATGAGGCGGGGTTGAACCCCGCCGCCAGCCGCGAGATCGGCCTGGTGGTGGAAACGCAATGCCAGTACTTCCGTGAGCTTTCCTTCCCCGAAGTGATCGAGGCAGCCATGCGGGTCACCAAACTGGGCCGGACCAGCGTCATCTATGAGATTGGCCTGTTCAAAAAAGGTGAGGACGACATCGCCGCCTTCGGCCATTTCGTCCATGTCTATGTGGACCGCGAGACGCGCCGCCCGGTTGAGCTGCCGGAACGGGTGCGGACCGCTTTGCAGCCGCTGGTCACTCACGGCTAAAGGACGGAAAACCCAAAGGGATAACAGAGACTGGATGCCCATCCGCGTGGGCATGAGCGAGGGCTGTTGCTTGATCCTTCACCCGGCGGGTCCCGGCCCGCGCCGGGATGAGCGGTGTTCTTTTGTTATATGTCATTCACTTCTCTTTCCCTTACCCCGTTCGTCCCGGCACAAGCCGGGATCTCGTGCAAGCTGCGCTGGCTCACTACAAGTCTTCTGCCAGTTCACGCCAATCCGGGTTCATGTCTTCAATCAGCTTAATCTTCCAGCAGCGCTTCCAGTTATTGATCCGACGTTCGCGGGTTAAGGCACTTTCGCGCGAGGGGGGGCATACCAGACCAGCCGTTCACAGTTATACTTGTCTGTGAACCCGCCAAGAATATGGTTGCGATGCATCCAGGCGCGCCGGATGAGATCATCCGTCATTCCGATATAGAGCACACCACCGCGCCTGTTGGTCATGATGTAAACGAAGAAAGCGACCGGCCTATTCTCCCCATGTGGGCTTATCCTATCTCAGATGCGAGTTGCATAAGATCCCGGCCTACGCCGGGACGAACGGGGATTATGAAAGGTTTTGGTGAAGGAAATTAGATAAGGGGCCATCGCCCCATTGCGTAAAAGATCCCGACCTGCGCCGGGACGAGCGGAGGTCATGAAATAACTTGGTGGGAAACAGTGGGGCTATGCCCTTTTATGGGTATGATGACGTGGATATGTGGGTTTGAACGGGGTTGTGTGTTGTCTTCTCGATATCGACAACTTTCCCGTTCGTCCCGGCGAAAGCCGGGATATCGGACAGGATTTTGCCACTCACAGCTAAAGGACGGGTGAACCCGTCCTTTAGGGAGTTGAACCTTGTGTGGGCCTGTGTTTAGGCGGCCATGGCGTCTTCGCCATCCAGCACGGCTGCAACCGCGTGGATGATGGAGGCAATTTTGACAGCAGCCTGGATTTCCGATCCGGTGAGACCGGCCTTGCGCAGTTCGATCTCATGGCTGTCGATGCACATACCACAGCCGTTTACGGCGGATACTGCCAGCGAATAAAGCTCGAAATCGGCTTTTTCGACGCCCGGATTGGCCATCACATTCATGCGCAGGCGCGGCGGCATGGTTTGGTACTCCTTCTCGGAGGCCAGATGGATGAAGCGATAGTAGATATTGTTCATCCCCATGACGGCGGCGGCGGCCTTTGCAGCATTTGCCGCGTCCTCGGACAGATGCGGCAGGGCCTCATCGGAAATCGCGCGGATAACCTCCTTGTTGCGGCTGGCGAGCGCCGAAGCCAACAGGGTGCCGTAAAGCTGCTGCTCGGTCAGTGCGGTTTCTTTTGCCGCCGAGGACAGGTTCAGGCGAATGTCCTTGGCGTAATCCGGGATACGGCTTTTCAATGCGTCAATGCTCATGATGACGGCTCCTTAACATTCTTCTGTTCTTTGAAGGCTTGGGCACAGGCGAGGTCACTGCTGCAGGCTTTGACCCTTGTGCGTTTATCTCGGAAGTGCCAGGCCCGGACGTTCAACTCGGTTAATGCGGTCAGGGTATCGTGATTACGCATGGCATCCTCCTATTCAATTGTTGAACCCATTTGAAGACCGGGAGGGTTGGGGCCACCACCGGGGGAGTGGTGATGGCCCGCCCGGGTGTTGGCTGTTACGCAGCCAGCGTATCGCCGCCGACAGCGCGGTTGCAGGGGCACAGTTCGTCCGTCTGCAGGGCGTCCAGAACGCGCAGGGTGTCCTGCGGGTTACGGCCGACGTTCAGGTTGTTGACATAGACGTGCTGGATGGTGTTGTGCGGGTCGACAACGAAGGTCGCACGCAGGGCAACGCCTTCTTCGGAACGCACGCCCAGGCCGTCGATCAGATCGCCGGTGGTGTCAGCAAAGGACCACTGGTTCAGACCGTTCAGGTCCTTGTGCTCACGGCGCCATGCCAGCTTGCAGAATTCGTTGTCGCTGCTGCCGCCCAGGACGACTGCGTCACGCTCTTCGAAATCTTCTGCCAGTTTGGCGAATTCGACGATTTCGGTCGGGCAGACGAAGGTGAAGTCTTTCGGGTAGAAGAAGATTACCTTCCACTTACCTTCAAAGCTGTCCTGTGTGATTTTTTCGAAAGCGGATTCACCGTTTTCTTCGTGGCTGTTGAAGCCCGGTTTAACACCAACGACTTCAAATTCCGGCAATTTTTCACCAACACCCAACATGGTTAACTCCTTTAGTTTGGGTTGAAAAAGAAACTTGGTTTGACTGTGACTACTGGCCGATGAGGGCCATGAAGTCGGCGCGCGGCATCATGGAAAGGTCGTCAGCCCCGCCAATATGCGTCTCGCCGACGAAAATCTGAGGAACCGTATTGCGCCCTTGGGCCCGATCCTGCATAACCGCGAAACCATCCTGATCGTTGGTCACATTGATGCGGTTATAGGCCACTTTACGCTTGGTCAGCAGGCGTTCAGCGCGCTCGCAGTAAGGGCAGTTGTCCTTGATGTAAACGTCGACTGACATGGTTCTCTCTCAATTCGTTAAACTGTGTTTTCGTTTTGACATCTGGAATGTAGCGAGTGTTCTCGATACAGTCTAATTCTTAATATCAATTACTGTTATCGACAAAATCGATTTCTATATTTAAGGTAAATTCGAATTTATCGATGTGAGGATTCCCATGCCTTTGCCAACGATGAGGCAGCTTCAGTATTTGTCGGCCGTCGCCGAACATCTGTCATTCAGCGGGGCGGCGGATGCCTGTTTTGTGACCCAGTCGACCCTGTCTTCCGGGATCAAGGAACTGGAAACCCTGATCGGGGCAACGCTGGTGGAACGGACCCGGCGCAAGGTGATGCTGACCCCTTTGGGGCGGCAGGTTCTGGAAAAGGGTGAAAAGATTCTTGAGATTGCCCGCGAGATCGAGGATATGGCCGCCGACGCGGAAGAACCGTTGTCGGGCACTTTGCGTCTGGGCGTGATCCCGACTATCGGGCCGTTTCTGCTGCCGACCTTGATGCCTGCCCTGCAGGATGCCTTTCCCAAGGTCAAACTGGAAGTGCGGGAGGATTTGAGCGCCTCTCTCGTGGACAAGCTGTCCCACGGGCAGTTGGATGTGGTGCTGTTTGCCCTGCCTTACGATGCGCCGGACCTGGTCACGGTGACGGTCGGGCATGACCCCTTTGTCCTGTTGGAAAATACCAAGGCCGAATCGACCCGCGGCGGGCGAGAAATCCTGTCATTGGAGGAACTGGGGCAGGGGGATCGGTCCGTCCTATTGCTGGAAGACGGGCACTGCCTGCGCGACCATGCGCTGTCTGCCTGCCAGTTGGACACGGTCAACGACGCCTTCCGCGCCAGCAGCCTGCATACCCTGGTCCAGATGGTCGGGCAGGGGCTGGGCGTGACCTTGCTGCCGGAGATGGCGGTGACCAGCGGCATCCTGAATACCGCGCCCAATCTCAAAATCCGTAGTTTCGCCGACCCGCAACCCTCGCGCCGCATCGGCCTCGCCTGGCGCAAATCGGCGGCCCGCGCCCGGGACTATAAAATCCTCGCGGATTTTTTGAGCGAGTGGTTGAAGGAAATTGCCCGCTAAATTGTCCCGGTCACAATTTTGCTTTTGGGGATGGGGCCGCGCGCAGCCTATATCTGTTGGAAACAACAGGAATAGCGGAGATCGGGACGATGACGGCAATGTTGATGCGTTACAAGGCCTGGGCCGACGAGCGGGTGTTCGAGGCGGTGCGCGGCCTGCCTGAGGAAGAAATCTACAAGCACCGCAAGACCCATTTCAAAAGCATCGCCCATACCCTGAACCATGTCTATGTGATCGACCGGATTTTCCAGGGCCATCTGACGGGCCAGGCCCATGGCTTCACTGCGCGCAATACCAAGGAAACGCCCCGGATTGAGGATCTCTGGGCGCAAGTTCAGGAATTGGACGCCTGGTATATCGATTATTTCGATCAACTGTCAGCCGAGGCGCTGGCGAAAACCGTGCATTTCAAATTCGTCGATGGCGGCGAGGGGGCCATGACCCGCAGCGAGATCGCCGTTCATCTCGCCAATCACGCCACCTATCACCGGGGCTTTGTCGGCGACATGCTGAACCAATGCGGCGTCACCCCGAAGGCCACCGACTTGCCGGTCTACCTTCGGGATGTGCATTGACTAACGCATAGCGCTTTCTGGCTGAACTTACGTATCACCGTGTTGATCGTGGGGGGCCGAGTATAGATGGCTGAGTGCGCTGTCTGAGGTCCCGGCCTTCGCCGGGATGAGCGGTAAGATTATTGGAAACCAAACCCATACCCCGTTCGTTCCGGCGAAGGCCGGAATCTCCAGCCGCCCGCTTCAACCGAATTGATGGCGGAGTGACAGGGGCGAGCTTACAACGAAATAATATCGCGTGCTTGCTATCGGCAAGGGCAATTAGCTGAACACCGGACGCGTGAAGCTGCGCTCATAGGAGAGGAAGCAGCGGGTGTCTTCCCAATATTTCACCGCGGCCTGGCAGTCGGGATCATTAGCCGCTTCCTGACGATAGACCTCATAGGCAGCGAGGCTGTCGAAGCTGAACAGCGCATAGGCGATGTCGCTCGGACCTTCATGGGGCAGGAAATAGCCGTGATGTTTGCCGCCGAATTTCTCCACCAGCGGAATCCACATTTTCGCGTAAGTCTCGAATTCCGCGATTTTGTGGGCGTCGATCACATAGCGCAACGTACAGGTAATCATATTGTCTTCCCCCGTTTGGAGCTTATTGGTGATAGGTGAGCGCCCGCCGGATCAGGATGGTGAGCTTGTCGAGCGGCAGGTCTGTCTCGGTGGTGAAATGAACGGCGCGTTTGCCTTCGAAGGTGAAGTCATCCGGGAACAGGTCCCGCATCTCCGCCATCACCGTTGTCTGGCAATGGGTGTAAAGGGCAAAGCCACCCTGTTTGGGCAGACCCAGACGGATGGTGGTGCCGGATTTTGTCTTGGGTGTCAGATAGGCGGGCTGGCCCCATTTCAGGCATTCCTGCACGGGGCCGACGCCTTCGGTTTCGGCGGCAATCTCGAAGATCAGGCTGCGCAGTTGCAGCAACCCTTCGTGAGCCTCTGATGGAAAGGCGTCAAAGGCCTGTTCCACGGCGGGGTCGGCGAAGGGATATTTGCTGTCTGTCATGGGGCCTGGAGTCTCAGCTTAAAGTTCGGTGCGCAGATTCCATAGCTCGGGGAAGAAGGTATAGGCAAGGGCCTTTTCCAGATAGGTGACCCCGCCGGTGCCGCCCGTTCCCCGGCGCATGCCGATGATGCGGCTGACGGTTTTCAGATGGCGGAAGCGCCATTGCTGGAAACTGTCCTCCAGGTCCACCAGCTTTTCCGCCAGTTCGTAGAGTTCCCAGTGATCACTTGTGTTGTGATAGACGGTGATCCAGGCGGCCTCGACACTGTCATTGGCCTCATGACGCTGGGCGAAATCGCGGTTCAGGACGGCCTCGTCAATGGCAAAGCCCCTGCGCGCCAGCAAGGCAATGCATTCGTCATAGAGGCTGCGCCCATTCAGCGCCTCCACCAGCGGCCTGTGAATATCGTCGCGATGCTGATGCGGGGCGAGCAGGGCCGGGTTCTTGTTGCCCATGCGGTATTCGATCTCGCGATATTGATAGGACTGGAAGCCGGAACTATGGCCCAGGGCGTCCCGGAAGCTCAGGTAATCCGCCGGCGTCATGGTGGCCAGCACCGACCAGGACTGGATCATCTGCGTCTGGATCTTGGAGACGCGGGACAGCATCTTGAAGGCGGGCTGCAGATTGTCTGCTGCAATCATGCCCTGGGCGGCCTTCAGTTCATGCAGGATCAGCTTCATCCACAACTCGGTCGCCTGATGGATGATGATGAACAGCGGTTCGTCATGCTCGTCCGACAGGGGATGCTGGGCGGAAAGAAGAGTGTCCAGGCCCAGATAGTCGCCATAGGACATGTCGCCGCTGAAATCCGCATGCGCGCCTTTGGGCATGATTGGCGAGGCAGTGGTATTTTCCTGATCTTTATTGTTTGTCATTTCAGTCCTCAAGCGAACGAAGGATGGCGCGAACCGGGGCCGCATCCAGATTGGCGAGTTTCAGGGGCAGGGCGATCAACTCGTAAACACCTGCGGGAACATTATCCAGGACCAGGCCTTCCAGAATCGCCATCTGCGCGCTGCGCACGGCGTGATGGGCATCCATGGTCTTGGAGGTCTGCGGGTCGAGCGAGGGGGTGTCCGTGCCCACCAGCTTCACATGGCGTTGTGCCAGCGCCTCTATGGTCTCCGGGGCGATGGCCTTGAACCTTTCGTCCCACTGGTCGACCGGTGCTTTGTCGTAGGTCCGGAACAGCACACGGCTCACCCCGATCTGCAGATGGTCGGCGAAATGCGCGGGCAGAACCGGCCCGTCAAAGTCACGGACATCAAAAAGCTGAACGGCGCCCAGATAATAATCCAGCGGCACATCGGCAATGGCCGCCCCGTTGGCATCATAATGGAACGGGGCATCGGCATGGGCACCTGTATGGGTGGACATGGCAAAGCGCGACACATTCACCGGGCATTCGTCGTTCAGTTCCCAGGTGCGGCTTTCGCTGTAGTCCGTATCGCCGGGCCAGACGGGAATGCCGGGCCGGATGGCGGGGCTGATGTCCCAGATTTTTCGTGTCATGGCGTTCCCTCTTCTATCCGGCGTCAATGGTAACATAACCGGGAAGGGCAGAGATGCGTTCCATCCAGCCGTTGATTGCGGGATAACCTGTCAGGTCGAAACCGCCTTCCGGTGCCACATGGGTATAGGCGTAAAGCGCAATGTCGGCGATGCTGCAGCGTTGTCCGACAAACCAGTCATGATCGCGCAGATGTATTTCCATGACGTCCAGAGCCGCATAACCACGTTCCATCTTTTCCGGCAGAGCCGCTTCGCGTTCCGGCGTCATGCCTGCAATGGAGCGCCAGAAGCGTGCGACGGCGATATAAGGCTCGTGGCTGTATTGCTCAAAAAATATCCAGCGCAGAACCTGTGCCCGGTCAAAGGTATCTTCGGGCAGGAAGGGCGTGTTTTCCGCCAGATAGAAGAGGATCGCACCCGATTCCGGTAACGAGCGCCCGTCTTCCAGCAGAAGCATTGGGATTTTGCCTGCGGGGTTTCTGGACAGGAACTCATCCGTGTGGGTGGCGCCGGCCAGAATATCAACTTCCTCATAGCGGTAGGAATGACCCAGAAGCCGTAACAGCAACCGCACTTTGTAACCGTTTCCGGATGGTCGGTAGTCGTAAAGCGTTAACATCGCCAGCGCCTTGTATTTTATGCTTAAACTATTGCCAATGTGGCGCGGTGTGCTGATCTGCGCAAGTGAGGATTTATGAGCCTTTGGCCAAGAAAAACTTTGTCAAAGAAAATGGGCGCGCCGGGGAGCGCGCCCAATAAGGACAGGGGAGGGGAGAGGGAGTTTAGTTACTTATTCTCGATAGCCTTCTGGCTGTCGCCGTTCGAGATCGGAACGCTTCTCGGTTTTTTCGCTTCCGGCACAATGCGGGTCAGTTTGACATGCAGCAGGCCGTTTTCCAGCTTTGCGCCCTCGACCTTGATGAATTCCGCCAGCGAAAAGCGCCGTTCAAAAGCACGTTCTGCGATGCCGCGATGCAGGAAAACACGTTCCTTTTCCGCATCCTGGCCGTTGTCATGGCGACCGGTAATCTTCAACTGGTTGTCCTGAATCTCTACATTCAGGTCTGCCTCTGAGAACCCGGCGACCGCCATGGAAATCTGGTAGCTGTCGTCGTCCAGCTTTTCGATATTGTAGGGGGGATAGCTGGAGGTATTTTCACTTGCCATATTATCCAGCAGGCGGGCCATGCGATCAAAGCCGACCGTCGACCGGAAAAGAGGCGAAAAATCAAATTCACGCATAAGTAGTTCTCCTCATCTGAGCGATACTTACCGCACCTTCCCAACAGGCAAAGGTGCCAATCGTTGCGTTCTAACGTTCAGGCCCGATTATCGGCGCCCTTACAAATTACGATGTAAGAAGCGGGCCTTGAGCTTTCAAGACCCGCTTTTACAACTTGTAAGTTTTTCGTAATGCTTAGATTGATCTGATCTTCGCGGCGAAATCCTGCAATTCCTGCTGCATGACCTGGGCCTGTTGTGCCAGGGCATTGGCGGATTCCAGAACGCTGGAGGCGGCATCGTTGGTCTGGGCGACCGCTTCGGACACCGCTGTCACATTCTGCGAAACCGCGCTGGTGCCGCCGGAGGCATGCTGCGCATTGCGGGCAATCTCCTGGGTGGCGGCCCCCTGTTCCTCCACGGCGGAGGCAATGGAGGTCGCAATCGAATCCAGCTCGCTGATCATATCGCTGATCTCGCGGATGGACTTGGCGGACATATCGGTCGCGGATTGAATGCCGGAGACCTGCTGCGAGATTTCTTCCGTCGCCTTGGCCGTCTGACTGGCAAGGGATTTCACCTCTGTGGCGACCACGGCAAAGCCCTTGCCTGCATCACCGGCGCGGGCCGCCTCGATTGTGGCGTTGAGCGCCAGCAGATTGGTCTGTTCGGCGATGTCTGAAATCAGGTTGACCACTTCGCCGATCCGTTCTGCGGTCTCTACAAGCCCTGCTACCTGTTTGTTGGTATCGCGGGCCTGGTTGGAGGCGCGGGACGACATGCTGGTGGATTGTGAGACATTCTGGTTGATCTCGTGGATTGAGGCGGAAAGTTCCTCTGCGGCGGCCGCCGCAGTCTGGACATTCTCCGAGGCGCTGGTAGATGCGTTGGCGGCTTCGCGGGCCTGACGGTCCGCATCCTGCGCCGTTTCAGAGAGCGTTTCTGCCGTTTCCGTCATAGAGGTCGCGGCCTGGCCGACGGCCTCAACCGCCTGCTGCATGGCGAGGGTAAAGCTGCTGACCAGATCGTCCAGCGCCTTGGCGCGTTTCTCACGCTCCGCAGCTTCTGCTTCCTGTTCGGCACGCAGGCGGCGGCGTTCGGCGGCGTTTTCCTTGAAGATCATCAGGGCCTTGGCCATTGCACCGATTTCGTCCTGTCGGTTCTGGTCATGAATTTCCACATCGAGACCACCTTCTGCCAGCTCCTCCATCGCGCCGGTCATCGCCGTGAGGGGCCGGGTGATACCCTTTGATACCAGAATAGCCACGATCACGATGATGGCGAGCAGGGCGACCGTGATAATGAGCATGACCAGTTGCATCTCACGCACCGGTGCGCCGATTTCCTCTTCGGCCTGTGAGGCGACAACGGTCCAGCGATGCCCCAGGAAGTCCAGAGGCGCAAAAGCCGCCAGCACCTGGACGCCAACCGGGTTCGTGAAGGTGTCAGAGCCGCTTTCGCCCGCCTTGATGGCTTCTGTGACGGCGGGGATCACCTTGAATTTCATGAAGGAAGGTTCGTCGGACAGGCGCGAATTACTGCGCCACAGGCCGTCCGTACCGGCCAGGTATGTTTCGCCTGTCTCACCCAGACCGACGACATTCTGCATCACACTGTCCAGCCTGCTGACCGGCAATTGGATTGCGAGGACCCCTTTGTAGCGGCCATTGGTGAAGATCGGCTCGGCAAGAAAGGCGGCTGGCTCTCCGCCCCTTGGGGCATAGGGTTCATAGTCGATGAAAACCTGTTGGCCTTCCTCAAGTTTGGCGGCTGCGCGGAAGGCCTCTCCCAGTCCGCTGTCCTTGAACTGCCCTGTCATGATGTTTTCTGCAAAATCGGGCCGCTTGAAGACGGAGTAGACGACATTGCCCTCGTCATCGATGAGGTACAGATCGTCAAAACCCTGGGCCAGGGTATGGTCGGAGAACCAGGCGTGGTTGCGGATATGCTTGTTCGTGTAGTCCGACTTGTCGTCACCGCCTTTATAGAGTTCGCGGTGGTCCGGGTTCGGGTTTTCGTCGATATAAAGGCGCTGCAATTCTGTGGTGGCGTTATCCTTGAGCTTTCCATAAGCCCTGGCAAAGCGTGAGATTGCCAGCGTCACGGTCTTGTTGGTGACAAGAGAGTGGACGTCGGCGGAAACGCCTTCCAGATAGTCGCTGATCGCCTGCTTCTTGGCGGACAGAACGCCTGACAGTTTGTCCTGGTTTGATTGATGGGCGAGTGATTGTGCCTGCAAGACGCCAGCCAGCCCCAAAGCCAATCCTAAAACAAGTACCGAACCAATTACGAGCAGCGGAATCTTTTGTGAAATCTTAAGATTCGTCAAACCACGCAGCATAAAAATTGTCTCCCAATTCCTATACGTCCCGGGCAGGTTTTGTCTGTTTTATGAGCCAGCCAGGCCGTACTTTCCCTAAATCCCATTCCGCGGATGGTCGGGATTAGTGAGTAGACTATGCCAATAGATTGTTAATGAAAGTTTTTTTTATGCGTCTTTTTTAGTCAATTATCCTGCAATTTTTGAAATTTAAGGCAAATAAAAAGGGCCCGGAAAGACCGGACCCTTTGAAACTTGGCTGGAAGACTGTCTTACTTCAGGCCAAAGCTTTCGAAGCGCTTGTTGAAGCGTGCCAACTGGCCGCCTTCCTGCAGGCGACGCTCGCCACCCGTCCAAGCCGGGTGAGACTTGGGGTCGATGTCCAGCTTCAGTACGTCGCCCGCCTTGCCCATGGTGGAGCGGGTAACGTAGGTGGTGCCGTCGGTCATTTCGACGGTGATTTCGTGGTATTCCGGGTGGATGTCGGCTTTCATTTTTTCTCTCCAGCAACCGTCGCGCCGATGGGCTGCAACGTGTCAGTAAAATTCATAATCGCGGCGTTGTAACGGAAGCAGCCCTACGGCGCAACCGGAATCTGTTGGTTTTGCTAACGTTGCGTCAGTTTCAATTCGATCCGGCGGTTCCGGCGATAGGCAATTTCGTCATTACGCGGGTCCAGGGGCTGGAATTCGCCATAACCTGTCGCGGCAAGATGCTTGGCCGGAATACCGTTTTCACGCAGGTATTTCACAACGGAGATCGCCCGTGCGGTCGACAGTTCCCAGTTGGAAGGGAAGCGGCTGGAGGCGATTGGCACGGCGTCCGTATGTCCTTCCACCTGAAGGATCCAGTTGATTTCGCTCGGAATATTTTGAGAAATTTCGTTCAGGGTCTGGGCCAGTTGCGCGAGTTTGGCCTTGCCGACAGTGCCCAGTTCCGCCGAACCCGAAGCAAACAGGACTTCGGACTGGAACACGAAACGGTCACCAACGATCTGGATATCCTTGCGTCCACCCAGAATTTTACGCAGACGGCCGAAGAATTCGCTTCGGTATTTGGCCAGTTCCTGCACCTTGCTGGCCAATGCCATATTCAGGCGTTCGCCCAGCGCCTTGATTTGCGCCTTGGCCTTGCGGTCCCGCTCTTCAGAGATATCCAGAAGACGGTTCAGTTCCGCAAGCTGGTTTTTCAGTTCCTTCATCTGCTTGTTCATCAGCGCCGCTTCGGCCCGTGCGGCCATGATTTCCTCATCTGCAGCGGCGAGCTTGGCTTTGCTTTCCTCACTGACCGTTGCCAGTTTGGATTGCAGTTCTTCCTTCAGTGCTTCGAGGGCCTCGACCTGATGTTGCAGTTCCGCGAGCTTGCCCAACTGGGTTTTGATCTTTTCCTTGCTGGCGTCGACAACCTTATAGGCATCCTCCAGTTCGGCGCGGACCTTTCCAAGTTGGGACGATTTTTCATCCACCTCCGCCAGGGCCGTGTCGCGGTCGGCACGAAGGCTGGCAAGCTGTGCCTCAAGGTTTTCACGCTTGGCAAGCGAGGCGCGCAATTCTTCTGAGACGCTTTCTAGGTTGGAACGCAGTTCGTCGTTTGAGGCCTGTTCCAGGCTCAACATGTTTGCCAGTTCGCTGATCTGGTTGTTGAGGCGGTCGAGGGCGCGGTCCCGGCCCACAAGGGCATCATTCAGGAAAAGCTGGGAGATGACGAAGATCATCAGCAGGAAAATGACAACCATGAGGAGGGTCGCCAGGGCGTCGACAAAACCAGGCCAGATATTTTGGTCGTTTCTGTTGCGCCTCGCGAGGGCCATGTCAGCGTCCTTCCTTACTCAATCCGCATGCCTGTACGTTTCTGCCTGCTGTTTCCTCTCAGGCCTCGCCGCCTTCGGCGAGCGCAGCAATGGTGCGGGCGAGCAACCGGATCTCACTACGAATTTCCTGTACGCTTTCGTTGCGGCCCCTCGGCAGGTCGGTGACGAGGCGGCCAAGATAGGTATCCATGTTTCGCAGGTGATTGCGGGTCTGGTCATCGATCCCGCCACTGGTCTGGTTTTCGGCCAGGCGGATCAGGGTGGATTTCAGGTCCTGCTGGCTTTCGGCCAGTTTCAACATCAGGTCCTGTTCCACCCGCATGGAATCGGCGAGCGCTGACAGTTTCTGCGTTAGGGCGTTGAGGCTGTCCTGCTCCGTCAGCCGACCTTCCTCGCTGCGCGCCATGGTCCGTTGCAGGCGTTCCAGGCTGTCGGCGGTTTGCTCCAGCAAGGCCTGGATATAGGCCGGTACCGGCTGATCACCTTCGCCAAAGCTGCTGCCGCCGGTCAGGCGGGTAAGGCTGGAAAGCCAGTCTTCGAAATTCTGATAGAACTGGTTCTGTGCCTGACCCGACTGTAATGCCAGAAAGCCCAGGATAAGCGAGCCTGCAAGGCCGAAGAGAGACGAACTGAAGGCCGTGCCCATGCCGCTAAGCGGGGCCTGCAATCCCTGTTTCAGGGCGGCAAAGCCCTCGGTGACATCTCCGCCATCGCCACCAATCTGCAGATTGCTGATGACGTCGCCAACACTGTTGATGGTCTGCATCAGGCCCCAGAATGTGCCCAGAAGGCCGAGGAAAACCAGCAGACCGACCATATAGCGTGTGGTCTCCCGTGCTTCGTCCATACGGGTGGCAATACCGTCCAGCAGGGTCTGCATGGCTGTTGTCGAGATGTGCAGTTCGCCACTGCGGGAACTGCGCTCGCTCAGCAGTGTGGCTGCGGACGCCATCAGGCGGGGCGGCTGTCCGCTGGGGCGCGGCGCGCCGGGGTTGGTATTGCGAAAGGATTCAATCCAGGTGATTTCCTTGTTCAGCGTCGCCACGGTGCGGAAGGCATGGACGATACCAATAAACAAGGTGGCAAGGATTACGCCGTTCAGAAAGCTGTTGGCCAGAAAGGCGTCGATCAGCCTGGAATAGGTGACCCCTACACCGACAACGATTACTAGCAGGAACAATCCCATGGTTAGCAAAAAGCGGGTCGGCCGGGTCACGATATCCTCCAATTGCTCAGCAGTGGGCGCGCAGCACCCGTCTCTTGTGAGTTACACGGAAATGCGGCGGAAACATGGTCTCTCTAGTTCGGAATAACGATGTCGACCCGGTTGGGCGGACCGCCTTCGATCTTGTCCCCCAGGGCGCGTACGTCCATACGCGTGCTGCGTACGCCTTGCTTCATCAGATAGGTCCGCACAGACAGGGCCCGGAACAGGGAAATCCGGCGGGCCTGACTGGGTGATTCGCCGGGGGTGACCGCATAGCCCAGCAGTTGCAGTCGCTGGTCCTGGTTGGCGTCCATGTCCTTGGCGATTTTGTCTAGCGCACCACGCACGCCTTTCGGCAGGTCAGACACGCCTTCCGGGAATTTGATGGTGGTCCGGTCGTCGCCCATGATCACCGCATCGGGATCAATCATGGCAACATCTTCTTCCGGCTCTTCCGGTTGTGCGGTGGCTTCCGGTGCTGTTGTTGCTTCCGGCTGAATTTCGGGCTGCGCGGCCGGCTCCGGTGCGGGAGCTTCCGGTTCCGCCATCGTCACAGCTTTTTCTTCTGGCTCCGGAACTGCATTCTCATCCGACTGGGCGGAGGCGGTTGGCGTATCGATCTGGTCTTTTACAGTATCTTCGTCCGGCATCGGCGTGGGTTCAGGCTTGGCGGCAGGGGCCTCATCGGCAACCTTCTTGTCCGCCATGTCCTTCACCGGTTCAGCAGGTGTCTTGTCTGCTTCTGCCGTGACCGCCGGTTTCGGTGTTTCCTTCGGCTGCTCTGCCGGTGCCGGTTTGGTCTCCGCAACGGCCGGTTCTTCCTTGGCCGGCAGCGGCGCTGCCTTTTGTGCCTGTTTGCTCTCGCTCTTCACCGGTGCGGCCGGTTGGGCTGCAGGGGCTGCCGCTTTAGGCTTTGACGGTGCGGGGCGGGGAGCGGTGGCCGCGGGCTGCTGCGTCGGCGTGCCACCAGGCGTGAGCAGGGAAGAGACGGGTGGCCCATCCGAGGGCGCTGTCATGCTGCTGACCGGCCCGGAGGCTGACGGTGCAGGCTGCGGGCGGGCGGAAGGCCTGGCCGTCGATGGTGTTGCTGGCCGCAAAAGCTGTGGCAGATTCGGCGGGCTGCCCAATTTTTCCAGCGCCTGAAGATCCACTGTGACCGAATCGTCATAGGTGGCGGTGCCGGTATAATATTTGGTTTGCGCCAATGCACCGGAATTCATCAGGATCAACCCTGCGCAAAGGGCGACCCCAGTTCCTGCCATTAATCGTTTCGCGACGGACATGCTGCTACCGTACTTGGTTATTATTATTAGACCCCCGATAAACTGCTTATATCACAACATTATGACGAAGCAGCCGGTTTTCTCCCAAACCGCGCGAAGCATAACCCAGCACTGAACTGCCGACAACAGTCCACTGTCGGTTTTTCTTACGTAGGACTAAGAATAACGTGGGCGCTTTACTTCGCGCTGCGCAGAAGATCTAGCAAACTCTTATGAATTTTATCGTTGCCAGCAACCAAGTCTTCGGACTTGAACTTATACTGACGGCCCTGGGCATCGGTGACGAAACCACCGGCCTCTTTGACCATCAATAGGCCCGCGGCAACATCCCACGGGTTCAGCCCGCGTTCCCAGAAGCCGTCATAGCGACCGGCGGCGACATAGGCGAGGTCCAATGCCGCAGCACCCCAACGGCGTACGCCTGCGGTTTTCCCCATGACCTTTTCGAGGCGGCGCAGGAAAAGCTGATGGCCTTCGCCTTCCTGCATTCCCATGAAGGGGATGCCGGTGGCGAAAATGCTGTCGGACAGGCGCGCGCGCGCGGAAACGCGCAGGCGGCGGGAGTTCAAGAAAGCGCCTTTGCCTTTTTCCGCCCAGAACAGCTCGTCCTTCACCGGGTCATAGATGACGCCGGCGATGACTTCGCCTTTTTTCTCAAGCGCGATGGAAACCGCAAAATGCGGCAGGCCGTGCAGGAAGTTGCTCGTGCCGTCTAACGGGTCGATGATGAAGCGGTGTTCGTCATCGCTGGCGATCTCTCCGCCTTCTTCCATCAGGAAGCCGTATTCCGGGCGTGCTTTCTGCAGTTCTTCGCGGATGATGCGCTCCGCCTTGCGGTCGGCGGAGGATACGAAGTCAGCGGGTCCCTTGCGGGACACCTGGAGCTGTTCGACCTCACCGAAGTCGCGAACCAGCGCGCGGCCCGCCTTTTCGGCGGCCTTGGTCATTACATTCAGTGCTGCGGAGCGGACAATCATGGCTCTTCTATCTTCTTCTTCTGTTCGGACCTGTCCCAAGGACAAATAGTTATGGCTGCGCAGAAAACAACCGCACAGCCATCGTTGTTTTTCGGTTTAGCCCTTGAAACGCTCTACGAAAGTTGCGTCGGCGGTGTTCACGACGATCTTTGTGCCGGTCTCGATATAGGGCGGGACCATAACGCGCACACCGTTGTCGACCACAGCCGGTTTGTAGGAGGAAGAGGCTGTCTGGCCTTTGACGACGGCGTCGGCCTCGACCACTTCCATCACGACTGTATCGGGCAGCATTACGCTGATCGGTTCCTCTTCGAAGGATTCGATGGTGACAACCATACCGTCCTGCAGGAATTTCGCCTGTTCTTCACCGACGAGATCCACGTTCAGGGTGATCTGGTCATAGGTTTCCTGGTCCATGAAGGTATAGTCTTCGCCATCGGCAAACAGGAACTGGTAATCCTTTTGCTCCAAACGGACGCGCTCGATCGTCTCGGATGAGCGGAAGCGTTCGTTCAGTTTGGTGCCGTCGCGAATGTCTTTCAGTTCAACCTGCAGGAATGCGCCGCCCTTGCCGGGTTTCACATGCTGCGTTTTTACTGCGCGCCACAGACGGCCGTTATGTTCGATCACGTTGCCGGGCCGAATGGCGTTACCGTCAATCTTCATAGGAACCACCAATTTGTTTCAGGAATAGAATCCGCAAAAATCGGCGTCTCTATAACCCTTATTAGGCTATAGGACAAGCGGAACCGCGCTTTTGGCTGCCTTGTGCTCAGGACGTAGCGCCGGTAATGGTCTTTTCAAATGCCTTGACCGCGGTCCCTGCGCCTTCAGGGTGGTTCCAGATGCTGGAGACAACAGCGAGGAAGTCTGCTCCCCGGGTGACACAGTCGCTACAGTTATCCGGTGTAAGCCCGCCGACAGCAACACAAGGCAGTTCCATCATTACCGCCCACCAGCGCAAAGCCTCCAGGGCGTCCGGGTCTGCATCCATGTCCTTTGTGGCGCTATCGAAGATGGGGCCGAAGCTTACATAATCCGCACCGGCTTCACCTGCCAGCATGGCAATGTGGCGGGAACTGAAACAGGAGACGCCAATCGACTGTTCCTCGCCCAGGGACTTGCGAGCCTCTTTAACGGCCTGTTCGCTGACGTTGCCTTCCAGATGTACGCCGTCCAGCTTGAGCTCCTTGACGAGGTCGACATGGTCACAGAGCAGGAAAGCCACATCATGGTCCCAGCAGATCGGCGCAAGCCGGCGTGCGGTCTCAGCCAGTTCGGCTTCGCTTACGCCGGGCATGCGCAACTGGAAACAGGTGACAATATCGTTCGCGACCGCTTCTTTCAGTTGAGCAGCGAAGCCGTCCGGGTCAAACTTGGGCGGCGAGATCAGATAAAGCTGGGTGGCGATGCTGTCAGACATGGTGACGATTGGCTCCGGACTTGAATCAAGTGTTCTGCTTATCCGATTTCGGGCGACTGTACCAGCCGCAACCGCGCAGTGACCGCAGGTGAGAGGAAAAGAAGAATATGGCAAAGACGAAGCATCTGGATGCCGTCGATCTGGGCGTCGGATACGGGGGAAAAGATTATGCCAAGGATCTGCAGAAACTGCAGCGTGAACTGATGGCGGTGCATCTGGCGCGATTTCGCGGCGGCCATCGCACGATCATCCTTTTCGAAGGCTGGGATGCGGCAGGCAAGGGGGGATGCATAAAGCGTCTGGTGCATTATCTCGACCCCAGGATGTGCCGCGTCTGGCCGATTGCCGCCCCGGTAGGCCGGGAGAAGGACCACCATTATCTCTATCGTTTTTGGCAACGCCTGCCGGAACTTGGATGTATGGCAGTCTTCGACCGGTCCTGGTATGGCCGGGTTCTGGTGGAGCGGGTCGAGGGGCTCGCCACCGAAAAGGAATGGCATCGCGCCTATGAGGAGATCAATGAATTCGAACGGATGCTGACCGACGATGGCGTATTGATTATCAAATTTTTCCTGCATGTCTCGGCAGAGGAGCAGGCCTCGCGTTTCATCAAGCGATTTGAGGACCCGGTCAAACGGTGGAAACTGACAGAGGCGGATTTCCACAACCGCTCATTGCGGCCCATCTACGCGGAGGCGATAGAGGATATGCTGGAGAAAACCTCCACAGGGAATGCGCCCTGGCAGATTATCCCGGCCGAATCAAAAAAGGGGGCCCGGATTGCCGTCCTGCAGAAATGCATCGAAGAGATGAGCAAAGGCATAGACCTGTCGCCGCCTGAAATCTCGACAGAGATTGAAAATCTCATACGCGCCCTGGAGGCGGGATAAGGCAGCAGGGCGTGCGTTAAGCCAGGATTGACAGCCGGGCCGCCAGAATTTCGGAATCCATGCTCTTCGGCTTGTTCAGGCCCGTCAGATTCACGACTGACAGTTCCCGGGCAACGATATTTTTCCCGGTGGAGTCGAAATCGAGATAGAAGCCTTTTTTCTGCCCGTAAAGCGCCAGGGCGTCTTCCTGCCATTGTGCCGAAGTGGTCGGGTCGTCCTCGTCGGTAATCTTCAGGAAGTCCGGCAAAACATTCTTGGTGGATACCTGGCCCGTCGTGGGATCGCGAAGCGCGTTGCTGCGAACGACGACATCGCCATCGTCATTCAGGTCCAGGAAAAAGTCGTCCTTGTCGGCATGATAGCCGATGGCCGCATATTCCCAGGTTTCAGTGGCGGAACTGACGCCTTTGAAGATACGGTCGAGCTTGTCGCGCGCGGCCAGAAGCTTCAGGCGGTCGTCCACATTTTCCACGTCAGAGAAATCGTGATCGAGCTGGTTAACAACGGTCAGTTCCCCGTTTGCATCGAGGGCAAGTTTTACCGGCTCTCCCCGTTCTTTATAAAGCTGGAAAGATTTTTCCCAGGTTTCTTCCGCCGGGGAATGTGCTTCCATTTCCAGAATGCGCACGACGCCGTAGGCGAGTTTACCGCCCAATTCCGCCTTCTTGTCTTTGAGGTCGACGACTTTCGTCAACTCGTCCAACGATTCCAGGGATCTTGCGATTTTTTCCTGCTGTGCGGTGTTGTGGTCCGGCAGGGGGGTCTCGCGCTGGGCAATGGTTTCCAACTGGCCTTGCTCGTTGATATAGAGCTTGAAAGGCTGCCCGGTCAGTTGCAGGTAGCCTGCCGTGGTTTCCCATTCTGCGGATGGTTCGATCAGTCCCTGGCGGATACCTTCAAGACGGTTCAGGGCCGAACGGAAAATCTGCTGACGGCTTGCGTTCAGCTTGGCGTTGTCCAACGTCGCCTGAATGTTGATCGTCGCGGTTTGCTTCGGCTTGAACTCACCGGGTTTCGATTTGCTCAAGGCACGGCTCAACAGCGTCGTAACGCCGGAGGCTGATCCGTAAGGGTTGATCGGGTTAATCACCTGAATTCTCCGCCTTTCTGGCCCATTGCGTGGTGATTTACTATAAGCAAATAGCTTGCCAGATTCTTCTGACACCCCAGCTTATAACACAGATGTTTCGTCTTGTGGAGTGATGAATCGCACAGGTTGAAGGGGTTTTTAAACAGAAATCCCCGCGCGAGGCGGGGATTTCCTGCATTCAGCGGGCTGAATTTTTAAAGGATCAGTCCAGCATGCCCATCGTTGCGGCGGTGTCCAGCATACGGCAGGAGAAGCCCCATTCGTTGTCATACCAGGACATGACCTGCACCAAGCGGCCTTCGCTGACCTGTGTCTGGGTCAGGTCGAAGATGGAACTTGCCGGGTGGTGGTTGAAATCGGTGGAAACCAGCGGCAGGTCATTGACCGCCAGAACGCCTTTGAGGCTGCTTGCAGCCGCGGCTTTCATGGCTTCGTTGATTTCCTCGATGGATGTTTCGCGCGCGGCGTCGAATTTCAGGTCGACGATCGAAACATTCGGGGTCGGCACGCGAACGGAAGACCCGTCCAGCTTGCCAGCCAGTTCCGGCAGGACCAGACCAACGGCCTTGGCGGCTCCTGTCGTGGTCGGCACCATGGACATACCGGCCGCACGGGCACGGCGCAGGTCCTTGTGGGAGTTGTCCAGGATACGCTGGTCGCCGGTATAGGCGTGGATCGTGGTCATGAAACCACGTTCGATGCCGATGGTGTCCTGCAGAACCTTGGCGACCGGCGCCAGGCAGTTCGTCGTGCAGGAAGCATTGGAGACGACCCGGTGTTCCGGCTTGAGGTTTTCATGGTTCACACCATAAACCACCGTCAGGTCGGCATCTTTTGCCGGGGCGGAGACGAGAACGCGTTTCGCGCCAGCGTCGATATGGGAAGACGCTTTTTCCTTGGTGTTGAAATGACCACTGCATTCCAGAACCACATCGACGCCCAATTGTTTCCACGGTGCATTATGCGGATCACGATGGCTGGTTACCTGGATCTTGCCTTTCCCCATATCCAGCCAATCGCCGCCTTTGGTGACTTCGCCCTGGAACCGGCCATGGACGCTGTCATACTGCAGCAAGTGGGATGCACTATCGATGGAACCCGGTGTGTTGATAGCAACGAATTCCAGATCGTTGCGGCCCAGTTCCTGCGCGGCGCGCAGCACCAGGCGACCGATCCGACCGAAACCGTTGATCGCGACCCGAACAGCCATGTTTTCCTCCGTCTACGATATAAAACCTGCGTGAATAAAAAAATGGGCGCCGTTTGCCGGCGCCTCTATTTTGATCGTCTAGAGTCGTTCTTTCGCGGTGGAGACCACCGCATCGGCGGTTATGCCGAAATGCTCGTAAAGAGCAGGTGCCGGGGCAGATGCGCCAAAGCCGGTCATGCCGACAAAACCGCCATCCAGTCCCAGATATTTATCCCAGCTCTGACGCAGGCCCGCTTCTACGGCGACCCTTACGCCCTGACCAAGGACGTCATTCTTGTAGGCGGCGTCCTGGGCGTCGAACAGTTCCATGCAGGGAACGGAGACGACTGCCGTCGGAATGCCTTCCGCCTGCAGTTTTTCGCGGGCGGCAACAGCGATCTCAACTTCGGAACCGCTGGCCATCAGCGTCACCTTGCGGTCACCACCTTCGGCATCGCGCAGGACATAGGCCCCACGGGCAACCAGGTTGTCTTCGGTGTGCTCTGTGCGCAGGGTCGGCAGACCCTGACGGGTGAGCGCCATAACCGATGGCGTTTCTTCGGTCTCCAGGGACATGGCCCAGGTTTCAGCCGTTTCCACCGTATCGCAGGGGCGATAGACATTCAGGTTCGGGATGACGCGCAGGGCGGACAGATGTTCCACCGGCTGATGGGTCGGGCCGTCTTCGCCCAGACCGATGCTGTCATGGGTCATGACATAGACCACACGCTGTTTCATCAGCGCGGACAGGCGGATCGACGGGCGGCAATAGTCGGTGAAGACCAGGAAGGTCGCGCCGTAAGGAATCAGGCCGCCATGCAACGCGATGCCGTTCATGGCTGCTGCCATGCCGTGTTCACGCACGCCGTAATAAACATAAGAGCCGCTGAAGTCATCCGGGGTTACCGGTTTCATGCCTTCAGCTTTGGTGTTGTTGGAGCCGGTCAGGTCGGCAGAGCCGCCCAGCATTTCCGGAATGGCCTTGCTCAACACATCCAGCGTCTTCTGAGAGGAAACCCGGGTCGCCAGTTTCGGCTGCTCTTCCGAGGTCTGCTTTTTGAAGGCATTCACGGCTTCCGACCAGCCTTCCGGGAGTTCACCGGCCTGGCCGCGCCAGAAGGTTTCCTGCAGGTCCCTGTCCTTCGCGGACAGGGTTTCTTCCCAGGCCTTGCGCGGTGCCTGGCCCTGCACACCGACGGCACGCCATGCCGCCAGGACCTCTTCGGGGATTTCGAACGGACCATACGGCCAGCCCAGCGCCTCACGGGCACCGGCGATCTCATCCGGGCCCAGCGGTGCGCCGTGGCAGGAGGATTTGCCCGCCTTGGTCGGTGCGCCAAAACCGATGGTGGTCTTGCAGGCGATCAGGGACGGCGTGTCCGTGGTTTTTGCCTGGGCGATGGCTGCCTCAATGGCTGCCGGGTCGTGGCCGTCGATGGCCTGGACATCCCAGCCGCTGGCCTTGAAGCGGGCCAGTTGGTCATCGGATACTGCCAGATCGGTAGAGCCGTCGATGGTGATGCCGTTATCATCGAACAGGACAACCAGCTTGCCCAGCTTCAGGTGGCCCGCCATGGAGATGGCTTCGTGGCTGATGCCTTCCATCAGGCAGCCGTCACCGGCAATGGTGTAGGTGTAATGATCGACCACGTCATCGCCGTAGCGGGCGGCGAGCAGACGCTCAGCCAGCGCCATGCCGACGGCATTGGCAATGCCCTGGCCCAGCGGCCCGGTGGTGGTTTCGATGCCGGTGGCGTGACCAAATTCCGGGTGGCCGGCGGTCTTGGCGCCCAACTGGCGGAAATTCTTGATTTCCTCCAGCGTCATGTCTTCATAGCCGGTCAGATAGAGCAGCGAATAAAGCAGCATCGACCCGTGACCGGCGCTCAGGACAAAGCGGTCGCGGTCCGGCCAATGTGGCTTGGCAGGGTCGAATTTCAGAAATTTGCTGAACAGGACCGTTGCGACGTCCGCCATGCCCATGGGCATGCCAGGATGGCCGCTTTTCGCCTGTTGTACTGCATCCATTGCCAACGCACGGATTGCGTTGGACATATCCTTATGATTCGCTGAAGACATGAGTTTTCCGGTTCTCGCGTAAAAAAAGAGAAGCGATCGTCACGATCCTTCTTGGATATCCAAAAGGCCCATCGGGCTATTACACGGCGCGCGCAAAATGCAATTCTACGCCCGTAAGGTCAACGGATTCTTTAGCCGTGCGGGAAAAAAGACATATCTTCTCCCGAGGGCGGGCATTGACCGGCGTATCAGATGCGCCTACTTTTCGACAAAATTTGCCAATATCGATATCCTATTCAGTAAATCGATCGAGTGAAAGTCAGCTACGAATATGAGTCGTTTGGAACAGTCGCGCGCCCGTCTGGAAAATGCCCTGTCACGCCTGGAAGCAGCGGTGGCGGAAAAGACTATAGATCTTGGGGAATTGCGTGGGGAAAAGGCCAGGACGGAAGACCTGGCGGAGGCCCATGACGCCCTGAAAGAGGACCACGAGGCGCTTGCAAGGCTGACTGATGAAGTGTCCAGCCGCCTTGAAGGTGCGCTGCTTCGGTTGTCCAAAGTGCTGGCGGAGGAAAAGGCATGAGCCAGGTCGACCTTACCATCAACAATCGTGTCTACACCGTGGCCTGCGATGACGGCCAGGAGGCACAGTTGCAGAACCTGGGCTCTGAAATCGCAAAACGCGTCGATCAGCTTGTCGGTGCGGTCGGGCAGGTTGGCGAGGCTCGCCTCATGCTTATGGCGGGACTGATGTTTGCCGACGAACTTGCCGAGGCAAAAGCGCAGGTGGAGCGTGCGCGTCAGGAAGGCGCGGCCATGGCTTCGCAAAATGCAGAAAATGCCGGTGTGGCGGAGGATGATACCGCAGAATTGCTGGATCGGCTGTCTGAACGGCTGGAAACTATTGCAGCAAGGCTTGAGGCATCCTAATTAAAGGGCAGGGCGTATGCTGCCCTGTGCGTGAGCTGTTTCTATCCCGGGGGCTACAATCTTTCCTCTAGGGAACTGCCTCTGTTGAGGTTTAGGCCTCGATATCGCGGTGCCCACCTGGTTTACCAGGCTCCGGAGGATACAGATACAGACACGGCAGGCGCGGCTGCGTCCTTATTGATTTATTTATGGATTGAATGATTGCCGCGGGCCCGGCCCCGGATGATAGAGAGGTGCGCAATGGATCTGGCCGAGATCAAACAGCAAGCCAGGAAAGAAGCCTCGTTGCGTCGGAAAGAAGCGGCCCAAAAGGATGACGGCTCTGCCATCGGCCAGATTACGGACCATTTCCTCCGTGCGGCGTCACCTAAGGCGGGTTCGGTGGTTTCCGGTTTCCTGCCGATTGGAAGCGAGTTGGACCTGCGCCCCATGCTGGCGCGGTTGACCGACGAAAGCCATTTGATCGTGTTGCCTTGTGTGGTCGGCAATGATCAGCCGCTGGTCTTCCGCCAGTGGATGGTTGGTGATCCGCTGGTCAAGGAAAGCTTTGGCACGGTCGCCCCGGCGGACAGCGCGCCTGAACATGCGCCGGATATCCTGCTGGTCCCCATGCTGGCCTTTGATCGCAAAGGCTATCGTCTGGGCTATGGCGGTGGTTTCTACGACCGCTCGCTGCAGATGCTGCGGGAACAGAAGAAGGTGCTGGCCGTCGGTGTGGCCTATTCCGCGCAGGAAGTGGAAGCTGTGCCGCATGATAACCTGGACCAGCCTTTGGACATGGTCGTAACGGAGCAAGAGGTGATTCGCCCATGAAGTTCTTATTCCTGGGAGATGTGGTCGGCAAACCGGGGCGTGACGTCGTCACGGGCAACCTGCCGCGCATCCGCGAACAACTGAACCTCGATTGCGTGATCGCCAATGGTGAGAATGCGGCCCACGGATTTGGCCTGACGGAAAAGATCTGCAAGGAGCTTTTCGAGGCCGGGGTCGATGTGATTACGACCGGAAACCACGTCTACGACAAGGCGGAAATCATCCCTGTTATGGAACAGGATGACCGCATCATCCGGCCGGACAACTACCCGGCGGGCTCTCCGGGCAAGGGCAGCATTCTCTACGATACGCCGTCGGGTCATCGTATTCTGGTCGTTAATATCATGGGCCGCCTGTTCATGGAGCCTTTGGACAATCCTTATGAAAGCCTGGACCGGCTTTTGCCGGATGGCGCGCCCGGTGACAGCGGTTTTGATGCGGTGCTGGTCGATGTCCATGCAGAGGCCACCAGTGAGAAATACGGCTTCGGTCATTATTGCGATGGCCGTGCGTCGCTGGTGGTCGGGACGCATACGCATGTGCCGACGGCTGACGCGCATATTCTGGCGGGCGGTACTGCCTATCAGACGGATGCGGGAATGTGTGGAACCTATGATTCAGTGATCGGGATGAACAAGGAAGACGCGGTGGCGCGTATGTCGGGCCGCATTCCGAAACCCCGGCTGTCTGTTGCGGAAGGCGAGGGCACTCTTTGCGGTGTCTATGTGGAAACCGATGCCCGCAGTGGCCTTGCAACCCATGTGGCGCCAATCCGCGTCGGTGGCCCGCTGCGCGCGGCCTGGCCGCTTTAGGTCAAACGCCCTGCTCTTGCTTTTCAACAAAAAAAGCCCGTCGTCTGTTAAGACGACGGGTAACAGTTAGAGGCCAGTATGGGGTACAAGATGGTCGGCGGCGTGGGTTAGACCGCCGGCCGAGGTCCTCTTCCGGCGACTGCAACCTCACCCGCAGCCGACACGATTTGCGAAGGGGACCTTGCAATGCCAGCAAGGCGGCTGTTTCGGGTTGAGATCCAAACAGTCGGGCTTGCGGCATTATTGCCGTCCACACGCAGGGCAGGTGAACGGACAATTCGGATAAATGGGAGGGGGGACGCCGCAGGTATCATGCCTGCGTTGCGCAAAATCGCCTTATCCCTATATAGATGATCGGCAGTCATGCAGGCCCCCCAAACTGGTTACCGGGATGTCTACGCAACTCTGTCTCGAGGCCAATCTCTGAAGGCAAAATTGCAAGACAAACGACCAGAATTCGTTTTGTCTCTCTAACTGCTAGCTATATATGAAACTTTAACGAGAGTAAAGTATTAAAATTCCCGTAAATGTCTTGGTGGCTTCATTTTTTCGCTGCGGCATAACGCGCAAAGAAGGGGAACTTTGTCATGGCGTATGGCCCTAATCTCGCCATATTGACTGCCTAGTAAGCCGCAATAATGCGAAGTCTGCCTGAATTGGGGCTGTGAAGATCGGCGAATCATATTAAAAGAATCGACAATCCGGAATTCATTAGTAAAAACGCTGGTGATGGCTAGAAGCCAACAGAAATCATAGGATTATTGTGTCGAGAGTTAAGTAGAAGGTCAGTCTCATGGCAGGTCATTCCAAGTTTAAGAATATTATGCATCGTAAGGGCGCGCAGGATAAAAAGCGCGCCGGTCTCTTCGCCAAGCTGGGTAAGGAAATCATGGTCGCCGCCAAAATGGGTGGTCCGGACCCGGATTCCAACTCCCGCCTGCGTCTGGCAATCGCGACTGCGAAATCTCAGTCCATGCCGAAGGACAACATCGAACGCGCCATCAAGAAAGGCGCTGGCGGTGACGAGGCGGATACGCTGGAGGAAATCCGGTATGAAGGTTACGGCCCGGGCGGCATCGCGGTTATCGTCGATGTGTTGACGGACAATCGCAACCGGTCCGCTGCGGATATCCGCGCGATTTTCAACAAGGCAGGCGGCAGCATGGGTGAATCCGGCTCCGTTGCCTTCATGTTCGACCGCGTTGGTGAAATCCTGTTGCCGACCGAAGTCGGTGATAACGACACCGTTTTCGAAGCAGCCCTGGAAGCAGGCGCGGAAGACGTTTCCAGCAGCGAAGATGGTCACGAGATCATCTGCCAGCCCGATGATCTTCATGCGGTCGCTGGTGAACTGGAAACCAAATTCGGCGATCTGAAAGGCTGCAAGCTGGCCTGGAAGCCGCAGAACCTGGTGCCGGTCGACGAGGATAAAGTCGAAAGCCTGTTCAAATTCCTGGACGCTCTGGACGACAATGACGACGTTCAGAACGTAACGGCCAACTTTGACGTGGCGGACGACGTCATGGAGAAACTCGCAGGCTAAGGCCTGCGAGGATTGGTTATGCGCTTAATCGGCTTGGACCCGGGACTTCGCCATACTGGATGGGGTATTATCGAAACGGACGGAAACCGTCTGTCCTTCGTGGCCTCCGGTGTTGTCAGTCCAAAGGCCGATTGGGCGCTGGCTGATCGTTTGAAGGCGCTGCATGACGCGCTCATGCAGATTCTGGAACATCATGCGCCGCATGATGCCGCTGTCGAAGAAACCTTTCTGAACAAGAATCCCAGTTCAACATTGAAGTTGGGGCATGCGCGCGGTGTCGTGCTGCTTGCGCCGGCTCTCTATGGGATTCCGGTTTCCGAATATTCCGCCAAGTCCGTAAAACAGGCGGTGGTCGGGACCGGGGCGGCGACCAAGGATCAGATTGGTATGATGGTGCGCACGCTGTTGCCCGGCTGCAATCCGAAATCGGAAGACGCCGCGGACGCGTTGGCCGTTGCGATTTGCCACGGCCATCGGGCCGGGACGCAGCAGCATTGGGCGCAGAATATTTCAACAGGTCGGGGGCGCGCATGATTGCGGTGTTGAAGGGGCTGGTCGATAATGTCGGTGAAGACTGGGCGGTAATCGATGTCAACGGCGTCGGCTATCTTGTCTTTTGTTCGCGCCGGACATTGGGGCAATTGCCGGGGCAGGGTGAGGCGGTTCGCCTGGAAATCGAAACCCATGTCCGCGAAGATCATATTCATTTGTACGGTTTCCAGGCTATTGCCGAGCGGGACTGGTTCCGTCTGCTGACCACGGTGCAGGGCGTCGGGGCAAAGGTTTGCCTGGCAATTCTTTCTGTGTTGGGCCCTGATCAACTGGTGCAGGCCGTTGCCGCCCAGGACAAGACGGCGATTACGCAAGCCAATGGTGTTGGCCCCAAACTGGCCGCACGTATCGTCAGCGAATTGAAAGACAAGGTCGGCGGTTTCTCGCTGGGTGGTGCAGCACTCGCTGACGGTGCGGGTGAGACGGCAGCGGCCCCCGCCAACGCCAACACAGTTTCCGACGATGCGGTTTCCGCCCTGATCAATCTGGGCTATGGGCGCACAGAGGCTTTCAGTGCCGTTGCCAAGGCCAGCAGCCGCCTGGGAGGTGACGCGCAGGTCGGGGAGCTGATCCGTGCGGGCCTCCAGGAATTGAGCCAGTGAGGGGCAGATGGAAGACCGTGTAGTTGACCCTTCCGAAAAGCAGGGTGACAGGCCGGAGCAAGGCTCCACCCGTCCGCAGATGCTGTCCGACTTCATCGGACAAAAAGCGGTTCGTGAGAATCTGTCAGTCTTTATTGAAGCGGCGCGCAAACGCGGCGACGCCATGGACCACACCCTGTTTTATGGACCGCCCGGCCTGGGTAAAACCACACTGGCGCAGATCGTTGCCCATGAACTGGGGGTCAGTTTTCGAGCAACCTCCGGCCCGGTCATTGCCAAGGCGGGCGATCTGGCGGCGCTGCTGACCAACCTGCAGCCGCGTGATGTGTTGTTCATCGATGAAATCCATCGTCTGAACCCGGCTGTAGAGGAAATCCTCTACCCGGCGATGGAGGATTTCCAGTTGGACCTGATTATCGGGGAAGGGCCTGCGGCGCGTTCTGTGCGGATCGACCTGCCGCCGTTCACCCTGGTCGGGGCAACGACGCGTGCGGGTCTGATTACCACGCCGCTACGTGAGCGTTTCGGCATCCCGTTGCATATGAATTTCTACACGGAAGATGAACTGACTTATATTGTCTCCCGGAATGGCCGGCTGCTGGGCATGAACCTGGCGGACGACGGGGCGCGTGAAATTGCCCGGCGCAGCCGTGGCACGCCGCGCGTGGCGGGCCGGTTGACACGGCGTGTGCGTGACTTTGCCGCCGTTGCGGGAGACGACGTGGTCGATGCGGCTGCGGCCGATGCGGCCTTGCAGCGATTGGATGTCGATCCGCGCGGGTTGGACAAGATGGATCGCCGTTACCTTTCCTGCATGGCGAAAAACTATGGCGGCGGGCCGGTTGGCGTCGAGACGCTTGCCGCGGCACTTGCCAACGAGCGTGACGTGCTGGAAGAGGTGGTGGAACCCTTCCTGATCCAGCAGGGGCTTGTGCAGCGTACGCCCCGTGGCCGGATGCTGACGCCGCAGGGGTGGAGCTATATCGGTCTGGAAGCGCCGAAATCCGCCAAAGAACAGCTTGATCTTCTGAATTCTGGGGAACCGGATGATGCTTGACGGTTCTGTCCATAATTTTGCCACACGGATTTATTACGAAGATACGGATGCCGGTGGCATCGTCTATTACGCCAACTATTTGAAATTTGCCGAACGGGCCCGGACTGAAATGCTGCGCGATTTGGGATACGACCACAGCCGCATGACCCGCGACCACGGGTTGATGTTTGCCGTGCGTCGTTGTGAGGCGGATTATCGCCGGCCCGCGCGGCTGGATGATTTGTTGACCATCCGGACGCGGGTCTCTGATTTGCGCGGCGCCAGCATGGCCATGGAGCAACAGATCATGCGCGATGACGAGTTGCTGGTGACGGTAAAGGTCAAACTGGCCTGCATCGACCAGGATGGCCGGCCAGGTCGAATCCCGGCGGAGATACTGGAACGGGTGCAGCCGCATTTGAAGAATTGCTGACGGATTAGGAAAGCAGGGAAGACAGGAATGGAACAAGCAGCGATGGATACGGTTAGCCTCGCCGGGGCGATGGAGGTCCATGAATTGTCGATCATGGGCCTGTTTTGGCAGGCAGACTGGATCGTCAAACTGGTGATGATTGCGTTGGTGCTTGCCTCTGTCTGGTGCTGGGCGATCATTATCGAAAAGCTGATGAAGCTGCGCAAGCTACGCCGCCTGGCGAATCGCTTTGAAGATGCTTTCTGGTCCGGCGGGTCGCTGGACGATCTGTATGAGCGCGTTGGTCAGTATCCCGCCGATCCCATGTCTTCGGTCTTTTCTTCCGCCATGCGCGAATGGCGCCGGTCTGCCTCTCGTGGTCTGAACGGCTCCTCCGGTGTCAGCCTGAACGAGCGGATCGAACGTGTCATGCAGGTGACCCTGTCCCGCGAAATGGACCAGTTGGAACGCTATTTGCCTTTCCTGGCGTCGGTCGGGTCTTCGGCTCCTTTTGTCGGCTTGTTCGGGACGGTCTGGGGCATCATGAACAGTTTCGCCAGCATTGCGGCGACCAAGCAAACCAGCCTGGCTGTTGTGGCACCGGGCATTGCCGAGGCCCTGTTTGCGACGGCCCTGGGTCTTGTCGCTGCAATTCCGGCGACCATTGCCTATAACAAAATCTCCACCGACCTGGGGCGTTTCGGAAACCGCCTGGAATCCTTTAGCCAGGAGTTCAGCTCCATTATCTCCCGCCAACTGGACGAGGGCTGATCGCCATGGGTGCCTCGATGATGGGTGGAAACAGTCGCCGTTACGGTGGACGCCGCCGTTATACGCCAATGGCTGAGATTAACGTGACCCCCATGGTCGACGTGATGTTGGTGTTGCTGATCGTCTTTATGGTAACTGCACCGCTGATGACTGTGGGAGTTCCGGTCGATCTGCCCAAGACCAAGGCGGCCCAACTCACCGACAGCGAGGAACCGCTGGTCCTCACGGTCAATAAAGACGGCAAGATCTATATCCAGGAAACTGCGATCGAACTGGAGAACCTTGTGCCACGCCTGCAGGCGATTACCGAAAACAATGCGGATATCCGTATCTTCGTGCGCGGTGACAAGGAAATCGCCTATGGCAAGGTGATGGAGGTCATGGGCCAGGTCAGTGCGGCCGGCTTCAAGAAAGTGGCGCTTCTGGCCAAGTTGCCCGGACAGAAATAGGCTCGAAGCGGCATGCGCGTTTCCTTGATCGTCTCAGCTTTGTTTCATGTGGCCGTCATTGTCGTGGCGATCTTTGGCCTGCCTTTCTGGAAACCGGACCCGATCGACATTCCACCGCCTGCGGTTGAGGTGGAGATCGTGTCGGACATTGAAGACACAGTGCCGGAACCTGAGCCGGAGGCTCCCAAGCCGCAGCCGAAACCGACAAAGGCTCCGCCGCCAAAGCCGACACCTCCGGCTCCCAAGCCTGAGCCTGCACCCGAGGAGGTGAAACCGGAGCCCAAGGCACAGCCTGAGCCGGAACCGGAAGTGGAACCCATTCCGGTCGAGAAACCCAAGGAACTCGAGCCGAAAAAGCCGGAACCCAAGAAGCCCGAACCGAAACCGGTGGAAAAACCGAAGACGGTTGTGAAGATGCCTCATCCTGCGGCCAAGCCGAAGGAGCCGCCGCGCGATGATTTCAGTTCGGTCCTGAAAACCGTTGAAAAACTGGAAGACAAGCCGCGCACGCCGAAGACACAGGATAAGCCGAAGAAGAAAGAGGAGCCGAAAAAAGCGGTCAGCCTCGAGGAAGCTTTGGCAAAGGCCCTGAAGAAAGACAATCAGCCAAAACGTAAGGATGACCGCAAGCCGCAGATGGGCCAACGTCTGACGGATAGTGAGATGGATGCGGTCAAACAACAGATCGCCAGCAACTGGAACATTCAACCAGGGGCAAGAGACGCGGAAAACCTGATTGTGCGGTTGCGGGTTCTGGTGAACCCCGACATGTCCGTACGCAGTGTGCAGATCGTGGACAACGGCGAATCCAGTAATCCCTTCTGGGCGGCGGCTTCACGTAGCGCGCGTACGGCAGTTTTGAAAAGCAGCCCGCTGGAATTGCCACCTGGAAAATACGATGTGTGGCAGGTGATCAACTTCACTTTTGACCCGAAACAGATGTTCTAGGGATTGATGCGGGTTTGCCCGGTGACGGGGAATCGCGCTATGGGCACAAGGGGATTTGGCGGCGGCCGGTCTGTCATTATTTTGCCTTTCTTTCCGGCAATAGTGCAGGCACAGTTGCGAGCCAAGGTAGGAAACGGTTGAAAGACCAGTGAATTTCAGATCCGGAAGAGGTTTCTAAAAGATGATTGGGTTCCCGCAAGCGATTAAAAAGACCACTTGCATCGCCTTGGCAATGGCGGCTGCCATCGGCCTGGCCGGATTGACCCAGTCTGCCCGGGCGGAAGTGAATATCGACATCACGCAGGGCAATGTTAAGCCGCTGCCGATTGCGATTACGGATTTCTTTGGCGGGGCACAGAAAGAAGCGGAGGTTGGTACCGATATCGCCAGCGTCATTTCAGCCGATCTGGAGCGCTCCGGTATTTTTGAACCGATCGACAAGGGCGCTTTTATCCAGTCGGTCGCCTCGATGAAAGTAAAACCCCGGTTTTCCGATTGGCGTGTGATCAACGCGCAGGCGTTGGTCAACGGGTCGATCAGCCTTCTCGATGACGGCCAGATTCGCGTTGAATTCCGCCTGTGGGATGTTTTTTCCGAAAGCCAAATGGTCGGTCAGGCCTTCGAGACGATCCCCAGCAACTGGCGGCGCGTATCGCATATGATCTCCGACATCATCTATAAACGCCTGACCGGGGAAAGCGGCTACTTTGATTCCAAGATTGTCTATATTGCGGAAAGCGGCTCCAAGAAAAACCGGATCAAGCGGTTGGCGATCATGGACCAGGATGGTGCAAACCAGCGCTTCATGACGGACGGCCGCAGTCTCGTGCTGACCCCGCGCTTTTCGCCGAAACGTCACGAAATCACCTACCTCAGCTATTACAATAACAAGCCCCGCGTCTATCTGTTCAACATCGAGACCGGACGCCGGGAACTGCTGGGTAGTTTCAACGGTATGACCTTTGCCCCGCGCTTTTCGCCCGACGGCGATTCGGTAATCATGAGCCATGCGGAACGCGGGAATTCCGATATTTACGTCATGGACCTGGCGACGCGCCGCCCGACGCGTCTGACAAGTGACCCTGCAATTGACACCTCGCCCTCCTATGCGCCCGACGGCAGCCAGATCGTTTTCAACTCCGACCGTGGCGGCAGTCCGCAACTTTACGTCATGGATTCTGATGGCGGGAATGTGCGCCGTATTTCCTTTGGCAAGGGGGTATATTCCACACCGGTCTGGTCGCCGCGTGGCGATCTGATCGCTTTCACCAAGCAGACCGGCGGCCTGTTCTATATCGGTGTGATTCGCCCGGATGGCAGCGGTGAGCGCCTGTTGACCAAGAGTTTCCTTGATGAGGCGCCGACCTGGTCGCCCAATGGCCGTGTCCTGATGTTCTTCCGTCAGGAACCGGGAGAGCGCGGTCGCACGCGTCTCTTTTCCGTGGATCTGACCGGATACAATCTGCGGGAAGTGGTAACTCCGGGTGATGCGTCGGACCCTGCGTGGTCCCCTCTGAACCCGTGATCGGGCATGGGCAAAGATGCAACACCGCAAAAAATACAGAAAATTTAACTAAATAGGGACTTGAATTATCCGGCCCTACGCTTGAATATCCGATCGATGCATGTTTAATATTGTGCGAGGCACAAATCGGCCCGGCCGAATAATTGTGCAACCGGGGTTTGAGGAAGCTGTTTTTTGGTAATGGCTTCGGCACTAGTATCAGGGGATGCTAAATGCGCTTTAAGATTTTAAGTTTACTGGCTGCACTGTTCTTGGTTGCGGCTTGCTCCACGGGCGCGGATGAATCCGCAAGCGGCAGCAGCGATGGTGGGGCTACTGCTTCGTCCGCTGGCAGCAACGGTTCGTCTGTTTCCTCCAGCGGCGTCGATGACGTTGTCGCTGGTTCTGAACGTGAATTCCTTGTTAAAGTTGGCGATCGCGTCTTCTTTAACTTTGATGAATCCAACCTGCGTTCCAACGCACAGGACACGCTGGCCAAACAGGCTGCGTGGCTGCTGAAATATCCGCAGGTTATGATTCAGGTTGAAGGTCACTGCGATGAACGCGGTACCCGTGAATACAACCTGGCACTGGGTGAGCGTCGTGCGAACTCTGTGAAAGAATACCTGGTTAGCCTGGGCGTTTCCGCAGATCGTATTTCCACGATCTCCTACGGTAAAGAGCGTCCGGCGGTTGAAGGTTCCAATGCGGAAGCATGGGCTCAGAACCGTCGTGGTGTTACCCGTATCGTTAGCGGCGCAAGCAGCTAAGGCAACCGGTACAAACGGTTTAGTGTAAGGCAGGCCGCGAAAGCGCGCCTGCCTTATTCTTGCCTGAAAAGTCTCCTATTTTTGCAGGCAAGATGCATTTGGTTGATTAAGATCGGTCTCGTTGGTGATGATGGTACAAAGCTTTCCCGCAGTTGATTCGGTTTCCTTCGTGCGTCGCGCAAAACACTGTCTTGCGGCTGCCGTTGTCGCGACATCCGTTATTGCGGTGTCTCCTGCTGCTTTTGCACAGGACAACAACCAACAGCTTCAGCACCAGATCCAACTGTTGCGCCGGGAGTTGACCGATATCCAGAAGGTCGTGTTCAAAGGCGTGGCTCCGGCCTCTGTCGCGCCGTCTGCAACCTCGGCAACCGGTGGTGACGTTCCGGCCTCCATTGCAGGTCGCCTGCAGGTGAAAATGCAGGAGCTGGATGAACAGCTTCGCGACCTGAATGGCCGCTATGAAGAGATGGATAACCGTATCCGCCGTGTGGAAACGCGCCTGGACAAGCTGGTGGAAGACATAGATTTCCGCCTGCGTGCTTTGGAAGACGGTGGCGTTGCGGCAGGTAATGCCGGTCAACAGCAACAGACCACGCCGCAGGTGTCCTCCAACACGTCGACGGCGGCAACCGGGGGCGACGGCACGGAAACAACCATTATTTCATCGCAAGGTGCGCAGGGGCCTGCTGCCCCGCATACATTGGGCACTTTGAGCCAGTCCGACCTTCAGGCCGTACAGCCCGGTACCCAGACGGCGAGCGCAAACCCGACGCCTGCCGCTGTCGCGAATACGCCCAAGGGGCAATATGACCAGGCGATGAGCCTGTTGCATCAGCATGATTTCGACGGTGCGGAAAAGGCTCTGCGCGGTTTCCTGGACCAGTATCCGGAAGATAAACTGGTCGGCAATGCGAAATATTGGCTAGGTGAAACCTACTATGCCCGCCAGAAATATGCAGAAGCCGCACGTGTTTTCAGCGACGCCTATATGAAGGACAAGCAGGGAACAAAAGCCACGCACAGTCTTTTGAAACTGGCGATGTCTCTCGAACAGATCGGGCAGACCGACGCGTCCTGCGTTGCGTATCAGGAGCTGATCAGCAAACATGGTGATGCAGAGCCGCGCATTCTCGACCGCGCCCGTTCTGCCCGCAAGAAACTCAAGTGTCAGTAAAGGCGCGGCCTGACTGGCGCTAGGACCGGCAGGACAGTATGGCGCCGCTGACCCAGGAAGAATTCTCAGACTATATGGCCACCTGTATGCCCGAAGGTATGCCGGTGGCCCTTGCCTGTTCGGGCGGGCCGGACAGTATGGCGCTTGCTCTTCTGCTGCGGGATTGGTGTGAAGACAGAAATGCTTCCCTGACTGCCCTCATTGTCGATCATGGCCTGCGCCCGGAATCTGCTCAGGAAGCCGCCCAGGTGAGGGGCTGGCTGGCCGAGGCGGATGTAGAGGCCCAAATCCTCACGCGCACTGATGATGAACCAATCAAAAGCGATATCCAAAACCGGGCGCGAAGCCTGCGCTATTCACTGCTGACCGATTGGTGCAGGGCGAACGAGGTGCGTGACCTCTTCCTGGCGCACCACCTTGATGATCAGGCGGAGACCTTCATGATCCGTCTGGCGCGGGGGAGCGGCGTTGACGGATTGGCGGTGATGACCCCGCATGAGATTCGCCAGGGGGTAAACCTGCATCGCCCCTTATTGTCGGTGCCCAAGGCGCGGCTTGTGGCGATATTGGATGAGGCAGGGCAAGACTATGTGCGCGACCCCAGTAACGAAAGCGATGCCTTCACCCGTGTGCGCTGGCGTAAATTGATGCCCGGTCTGGCTGAAGAGGGGCTGACGGCGGAACGCCTTCACGCAACGGCAATGCATATGCAACGGGCGAGCGCAGCGCTTGCGTCACAGCGCCAACGCCATCTCGACCGAAGTGGTCGCCTGTTTCCGGATGGCAGTTGCCGCCTCGTATTGAAAAGCTTCCTCGACGCCGATGACGATATCATCCTGCGTAGTCTGGCCTTTGTACTGCAGGCAATGACGGGGGCCGATTATGTGCCCCGGTTCGGTTCACTCTCACGGGTGCTGGGCGAACTAAAATCTACCTTGTTAAGAGACGGTCAAGGTTTCGATAGTACCTTGGCAGGGTGCCGGCTGGCCCTGCGTAGAGATGTCCTTTGGATTGCCAGGGAATTTGCGGCGATCGGCGAGGATCTTCCTCTGAACAAAGTTGGCCGGATGCAATGGGATGGGCGGTTTGACGTTGATGTGCAGGTGACAATGCCCGGCTTCCGTCTAGGGCCGTTAGGACCCGATGGATGGCAAGGCCTGCGGCGGTCCCACCCGGACTTCGTTGTGAAAACCGCACATTTCCCGGCGTTTGTACGGCATGTATGGCCGGGGCTGTGGCAAGGTGACGCACTGGTTGAGCCGATTTGGCCTCTTGACGGCCAAGTCGCTGAAAAAATGGTAATTCAGCTTCGATCCGGGCGGTTCTTTGGGAGTTCGGCCTTTTCAAGCCCTGCCTGGAACACTATGTAAAGGGGCGGAACGCTGGACGTAAAGGGTGCTTTGGTGTTCAATGCGCGAGCGTGGAACGGAAGGGTTAAGTTCAAGTGAATATTTTCGGCAGAAATCTGGCATTGTGGATCATCATCATTTTGTTGATGGTGTTTCTCTTTAACGTCTTTCAGTCAAACAGTCCGCAGGGCAACGCGCAGAATATGCCCTATTCGGAATTTGTCTCCCAGGTGGATGACGGGGCGGTCAAGGACGTCACGATCAAGGGACCGGAAATTACCGGCCATCTTGAAAGCGGACCTTCTTTCAAGACCTATTCCCCGAACGACCCCACGCTGGTGCAGCGCCTGACCAAAAACGGCGTGACTGTACAGGCTGCACCGCCGGAAGATGGTATGCCGACCCTGTTCACGTTGCTGCTGAACTGGTTCCCGATGCTGCTGCTGATCGGTGTGTGGATTTTCTTCATGCGCCAGATGCAGGGCGGTGGTGGCAAGGCCATGGGCTTTGGCAAGTCCAAGGCCAAACTGCTGAACGAGAAACTTGGCCGGGTTACCTTTGAAGACGTCGCCGGTATCGATGAGGCGAAACTGGAACTGCAGGAAGTTGTTGAGTTCCTGCGCGACCCGCAGAAATTCCAGCGTCTGGGCGGTAAGATCCCGAAAGGCGTTCTGCTTGTCGGTCCTCCGGGTACCGGTAAGACCCTGACGGCTCGCGCGGTTGCCGGTGAGGCGAATGTTCCCTTCTTCACCATCTCCGGTTCTGACTTCGTGGAAATGTTTGTTGGTGTCGGTGCGTCGCGTGTCCGCGATATGTTTGAACAGGGCAAGAAAAACGCACCCTGCATTATCTTCATCGACGAAATCGACGCTGTTGGCCGCCATCGTGGTGCTGGCCTTGGCGGCGGTAACGACGAACGTGAGCAGACCCTCAACCAGTTGCTGGTGGAGATGGACGGCTTTGAGGCCAATGAAGGTGTGATCCTGATTGCCGCTACCAACCGTCCGGACGTGCTGGACCCGGCGTTGCTGCGTCCGGGCCGCTTCGACCGTCAGGTTGTTGTGCCGAACCCGGATATCCTGGGCCGTGAAAAGATTTTGAAAGTGCACATGCGCAAAGTGCCGCTGGCGCCCGATGTGGATGCCCGTGTGGTCGCACGCGGAACCCCCGGTTTCTCCGGTGCGGATCTGGCGAACCTGGTGAATGAGGCCGCCCTTATGGCCGCTCGCCGCAATCGCCGCGTGGTTACCATGCAGGAATTCGAAGACGCCAAGGACAAGGTTATGATGGGCGCGGAACGCCGCTCCATGGTCATGACCGAAGACGAGAAAAAGCTGACGGCCTATCACGAGGCAGGTCATGCGGTGGTGATGCTGCACGCCAAGGGCCATGAGCCTCTGCATAAGGTCACTATTATTCCGCGCGGTCGTGCCCTGGGTGTGACTATGTGGCTGCCGGAACGCGACAAGCTTTCCCAGTCCGAAACCGAACTGAAAGCACAGTTGCAGAGCATGTTCGGTGGCCGTGTTGCCGAAGAGATGATCTTCGGTAAGGAGAATGTGACTACCGGGGCTTCCAACGACATCATGCAGGCGACCCGTATCGCCCGTAAGATGGTCACGGAATTCGGTTTCTCCGACAAGCTTGGCCGCCTGCGTTACAGCGATAATGAAGAGGAAGTCTTCCTGGGCCATAGCGTAACCCAGAAGAAGAATATCTCTGATGCGACCGCCAAGTTGATCGACGAGGAAATCCGTCGGTTGGTGGAAGAAGGTGAAGCGGGTGCCCGC